>NZ_JAKKCR010000014.1:0-157990 GCF_021728015.1 Vibrio sp. G-C-1
ACAACATGGCTGAAAGCTTAATACTTGAAGGGCGGAGGGAAAGAACATTCCCTAGAACAGTTAAGCCTAGACCACAGCGGTATGCTAAGAACAAAAATGCCGTTCACTCTTAAGTGAACGGCATTAGAGCACAGTGCTCGCTTCTTTTTTTCATTTCATCAGGCGTTCAAGCCCAACTTCGCAAAGAGGTTGAGGGATTAACCTTCTAGACCTGCGCTTGCTTGTTTGTTCTGAATCAGCTCAATCATGTAGCCATCAGGATCTTTAACGAATGCGATGTGTGTAGAGCCGCCTTTAACAGGGCCAGCTTCACGCGTTACGTTACCGCCTGCTGCTTTAATTGCATCACACGTTGTGTAGATGTCATCAACACCGATAGCAACGTGACCAAAAGCTGAGCCAAGGTCGTATTCAGTCGTGCCCCAGTTGTAAGTCAGCTCAATCACAGCGCCTTGAGATTCGTCACCAAAGCCAACGAAAGCCAGCGTGTATTCGTACTCTTTGTTTTCGTTCTTACGTAATAGCTGCATGCCCATTACATTGGTGTAGAACTCGATAGATTTGTCTAGATCACCCACGCGCAGCATGGTGTGTAAAATACGACCGTTTGACATGATTTGCTCCTAGCTTTAATTATTTATACGTTTTTGTAATTCTGTTTTATGCCGCTAGAAAAATGCGGCATTGTTTAGCTTCTTAGCTTCTTAGCTTCTTAGCTTCTTAGCTTCTTAGCTTCTTAGCTTCTTAGCTTCTTACTTAGAGCTAAAGCTTATGATCCTAGACGTCCGTCTTCTCTTTGAATTCACATAGGTCTTCTATGATACAGCTGCCACAGCGTGGTTTACGCGCGACACAGGTGTAACGTCCATGAAGAATGAGCCAATGGTGGACATCCAGTTTGAATTCTTTTGGAATGACTTTGAGCAGCTTTGTTTCAACATCGTCGACCGTTTTTCCCATCGCTAGCTTAGTTCGGTTTGATACACGGTAGATGTGAGTATCAACGGCAATGGTTGGCCAACCGAATGCAGTATTTAACACTACGTTGGCTGTTTTACGACCAACGCCTGGAAGGGCTTCTAATGCAGCGCGATCTTCCGGTACTTCACCATTGTGTAGGTCAAGCAGCATACGACACGTTTTGATGGTGTTTTCTGCTTTCGAATTAAACAGACCGATGGTCTTGATGTACTCTTTTAGGCCATCGACACCTAGGTCGAAAATAGCCTGTGGTGTATTAGCCACTGGGTAAAGCTTGTCAGTGGCTTTGTTAACGCTGACATCGGTTGCCTGCGCAGATAAGAGCACGGCGATCAGCAACTCGAAAGGGCTGTTCCAGTTAAGCTCAGTTTCTGGCTTGGGATTGTTTTCTCTTAAACGCTCAAGTATTTCTACTCGTTTTACATTGTTCATAGCGACATTACTTTCAAATAGTTAGGGCTTGAGTTCCGGCGGAGTTCTTTCAAACTTACTCGTTTTAAAATAACAAGTTCCGCAATGGTTCAGGCTTTATCATCGGTTACGCGCTCTTATGAGCGTCATTATTATGTGTACTTGGTTAATCTATTTACCTGCTGAGCGGTTGAGTTACTCAGCAGGGTTTAAGCTACTGTAACTTATCAGGCATTGGTAACGCGAGCGCGTTCAATAGCTGGTTTTTCTTGTTTGGGCTGTCTAGCTTTAGCTTGGTTGTCGATGATATTTTTCAAAGCAATCAAGAAACCAACACCAATAAAGGCACCTGGTGGTAGCAGGGCTAACAAGAAGCTGTTATCAAATTGGAATATCTGGATGCGCAATACCGAAGCCCAATCACCAAGGAGCAAGTCTGCGCCATCAAATAGGGTTCCGTTACCAATAACCTCACGCATCGCACCCAATACAACCAGTACCGATGTCATGCCAAGGCCCATCCAGAAACCATCTTGAGCAGCAGGTAAAACTTCGTTTTTAGAAGCGAAGGCTTCAGCTCTGCCAATGATGATACAGTTGGTTACGATCAGTGGGATGAAGATACCCAAAGATAGGTAAAGCCCGTATGCGTAGGCATTCATCAGTAGTTGAACACAGGTTACCAGTGATGCAATGATCATCACGAATACTGGAATACGAACTTCTTTTGGCACATGGTTTCGAACCAAAGAGACAGAAACGTTCGAACCGACCAATACAAGCAAGGTAGCAATACCTAAGCCAAGTGCGTTCGTCACTGTCGAAGAGACAGCCAACAGCGGACACAACCCAAGAAGCTGAACTAGAGCAGGGTTATTGGCCCACATGCCATTTTTAATTAGTGTTTTATGGTCACTCATTATTCACCACCACAATTTAGAGGTTGAGCAAGCAATGCTTGGTTGTTTTGGTTAACGTATTGAACCGCCTGTTTGACGGACTTAACGACAGCTCTTGGTGTGATGGTCGCGCCAGTAAACTGGTCGAAATCACCACCATCTTTACGAACCTTCCAGCGATCAAGATTTGACTCGGTTACTTGTTTACCTGCAAAAGAGAGTATCCAATCACTCACTCGAAGGTCTATCTTATCGCCTAACCCCGGAGTTTCCCTGTGGGAAAGCACACGTGTACCCAAAATGGTACCGTCAATTTTCATCCCAACAATTACTTTTATTGCACCATTGTAGCCATCAGGAGCAATGGCTTCGATCGCAATCGCGCTAGGTTCACCGTTGAGTGTAGCAATATAAGCTGGCATTGCTTGTTCTGTTCCAAGATCCTCAGCTTCCACCAAAGTACAAGCTGAAAACAGCTCGTTGTCATGAAGATTGTGCGGGATCACTTGGTTCAGCACAGACAGTAACTGAGCCTGTTCTTGCTGTTTGATCTGATCTTTGGTCAGGTAGTGAGTAACGGCCACCAAACCTGTCGAAGCGCAGGCAAAAATCGCAAGTACAAGACCGTTTTTCTTAATTGCATTTAGCATAGCATCTGCTTCCTTAGTGGCCGTATGTACGAGGTTTGGTGTAGTAGTCAATCAGTGGAACACACATGTTGGCTAACAATACAGCAAACGCTACACCATCAGGGAAGCCGCCCCAGCTGCGGATGATAAAGACTAGACCACCGATCAGCGCACCAAATACTAAGCGACCTTTCACTGTCGTCGAGGCGGAAACCGGATCGGTTGCAATGAAGAATGCACCAAGCATGGTTGCGCCAGACAATAGGTGAATGGTTGGCGAAGCGGTTTCACCTGGCGTTAAGATTAAGAATACCAGGCTAAACAGCGCAAGGCTGCCGATGAAAGCTACCGGAATATGCCATTGAATCACACGTTGCTTAATCAACACTAGGCCACCAACAAGGTAAGCAAGGTTTACCCATTCCCAACCCACGCCAGCTAACCAGCTGAATTGCGGTTGAGACAGAGCTTCAGAAGCGGTGTTGCCTGCCGTTAATGCGGTTTTGAATGCATCGAGTGGTGTTGCCATCGTGGTGCCATCAATACCAAGACGCGCTTGTTGAAGAGATAAACCTTCATTATTGAAACCAGTAAAGATCATCAAGAAGGAGTCAACAAAGCTTGTTGCTTCAGCGGTTAAGCTGGTCGGCGCATTCCAGCTGGTCATCTGAACTGGAAATGAGATCAGCAAAACAACGTAAGCAACCATCGCTGGATTAAATGGATTTTGTCCAAGGCCGCCATATAGGTGCTTAGCGATGACAATAGCGAAGAACATACCTATCACTAGAATCCACCACGGAGAGTGTGGGGGAATCGCGACACTGAGTAGCCAAGCGGTCACAACAGCGCTGTAATCACGTAATGCCATCACTGGCGGACGTTTTCTTAGCAGCATTACAGCGGCTTCAAAGGTAACAGCAAGTGCAATAGCAAATACTAACTGGATGAGCGTGCCCCATCCAAAGAAGTAGGTTTGAGCTAGTAGACCTGGCAATGCACAAATAGCGACCCATTTCATGAGATCAGGGGTGCTTCTACGATTGTGTGCGTGCGGTGAGCTGGCGATAAAGAAGGCCACTACTCTTTCTCCTCATTATTCTTTTTGTCTTGCTCTTGCTGCGCCTTTCTTGCTTTAGCACGAGCAATTGCGGCAGCAACAGCTGCTTTTTTAGGATCGACTGGTTCTGATCGAATCTCAGCTTCCACTTCAATTTCAACTACAGCTTCAGGAGCGGTTGCTTCTGCTTCGACCTGCTTAGCTTGCTGTGCTTTCTTCGCTTTAGCGCGAGCTATTGCAGCAGCAACGGCAGCTTTTTTAGGATCGACGGGCTCTGATTGAATTTCAGCTTCAACTTCAATCACTGGCTCAGGAGTTTCTGCTGTTTGGTCTTGCTTAGCTTGCTGTGCTTTCTTGGCTTTAGCTCGAGCAATGGCCGCAGCGACAGCATCTTTCTTAGCATCGCCAGAACTTTTAACCGGAGCTTCACTTTCGGTTAGAGTAGCTGACTCCGCTTGTTGAGCTTTCTTGGCTTTAGCGCGAGCAATGGCTGCAGCTAAAGCATCTTTCTTAGCGTCGCCAGTACTTTCAGCTGGAGCTTCACTTTCGGTTTGAGTAGCTGATTCAGCTTGTTGTGCTTTCTTCGCTTTAGCTCGAGCGATAGCTGCAGCAACAGCATCTTTCTTAGCGTCGCCAGAGCTTTCAGCCGGAGCTTCACTTTCGGTTTGAGCAGCTGATTCTGCTTGTTGTGCTTTCTTCGCTTTAGCGCGAGCTATTGCGGCAGCAACAGCATCTTTCTTAGCGTCGCCAGTACTTTCAGCCGGAGCTTCACTTGCGGTTTGAGTAGCTGATTCTGCTTGTTGAGCTTTCTTCGCTTTAGCACGAGCAATAGCCGCAGCAACGGCGTCTTTCTTAGCGTCGCCAGAGCTTTCAGCTGGAGCTTCACTTTCGGTTTGAGTAGCTGACTCCGCTTGTTGTGCTTTCTTGGCTTTAGCGCGAGCAATAGCGGCAGCGACGGCATCTTTCTTGGCATCGCCAGAGCTTTCTGCAGGAGTATCAGCGGCTGCTTGTTGTGCCTTGCGCTCTCGAGCTTGTCGTTTACGTTCTTCACGCAGTTTCGACATTTCAGAATTGTCTGGTTCAGTGCTATCTGCTTTCTGAGCCGCAGCTTGTTTCGCTTTTGCCTTAGCAATCGCAGCAGCTACCGCAGGTTTCACTGCTGGTTCTGCCTTAGGTGTTTGGTCTGCTGCTGTTTTTTGAGCTTTAACGCGAGCAATCGCAGCTGCAATCGCATCATCACCATCCGCAGACTTCATATCTTTACGACGGTTGTCAGCAGCTTTCTTGAAGCGGTTTTCACGCTCGGCTTTATCACGCTCCATACGAGCGTTTTTCTCTTCGAAACGAATCTTGGCACGTTCCGCAGCTGTTGCTTCGTCTTTTCTGGTTTTGATTTCTGCTTTTGCTTGGCGATAGTACTGAACAAGAGGGATTTCACTTGGGCAGACAAACGCACAAGCACCACATTCAATACAGTCTTTGATATTTAGCTCTTCACACTTATCCAACTCGTTGGCTTTCGCATGCCATTGCAGTTGTTGAGGAAGTAGAGACGCAGGACAAGCTTCAGCACATGCGCTGCAACGAATACATTCCATTTCGTAAGTGCTTGGTGAGATCTCACGACGCGTTGGCGCTAAAATACAGTTCGACGTTTTGGTGATTGGCACATTGGCATGCGGCAAGGTAAAGCCCATCATCGGGCCACCCAAAATTAAACGCGGCAGTTTTTTATCTGCTTTGTAGCCAAACTCTTCAAGTAACTCATGTACTGGTGTGCCTAATAGCGCCCAAACGTTACGAGGTTGCTTAAAGGTTTTACCGGTTAATGTCACAACGCGGTTAACCACAGGTTCGCCGTCAATTACCGCTCGCTTAATCGAGTAAAGAGAGCCGACGTTCTGAACCAAAACACCAATGTCTGCAGGGATGCCGCCAGCTGGAACCTCTTTGTTGGTGAGGATCTTGATAAGTTGCTTCTCACCACCAGAAGGGTATTTGGTTGGGATAACGCGAATGACGATATCTTTGTCTTTCGCAGCAATCTCCAGTGCTTTTATCGCATCTGGTTTGTTGTCTTCAATGCCGATAACCGTCAGCTTTGGTTGAAGGATGTGTTCAACCACTTCGATGCCTTTCAATACTTCTTCGGCATGCTCTTGCAGCAACTTGTCATCTGAGGTGATGTAAGGTTCACACTCAGCAGCATTGACGATCAAAATGTCGGTGCGACCTAGACCTGATTGAAGCTTCTTAGCCGTAGGGAAGCCTGCGCCGCCCATGCCTGAGATACCAGCTTGGCGAATCACATCAAGCAGTTCGTCAGAAGTCTTTGTCGAAAAATCTTCAACTGGTTTTTTTTCAATCCAAGTGTCTAAGCCATCAGGTTTAATAACCACGCACACGTCGCTCAAGCCTGAAGGGTGAGCGGTGGTTCGTGGTTCAATAGCGGTAATCACACCCGATGTTGGTGCATGTACTGGCAAAGTGAAACCAGTCTCTAAGGCCGTCAGTTGTTGACCTTTTAGTACGGCATCACCGACAGCAACCAACAAGTTACCAGGCTTACCGATGTGCTGTTTCACCGGAAGAACGATTTCTTCAGGAAGCCTTGCATGCACGATATCAGTAGTATTCGACTGTTTCTTGTTTTCAGCAGGGTGCACACCGCCTGGGAAGTTCCAAATAGAGCCCGTGCGAATTTGTTCAATTAAAGAGATCATACTAACCCTATGCTTTAGGCTCTGACGCGGTCGCATCAGTTGCTTGGTTAGTGATGTCAGTAACAGGGATGATGTTCATCTGCCATTTCCAATTTTCAGTCGTTGTTGCCACTGGAATCATTTCGATACAGTCAGTAGGGCACGGTGCGACACATAGATCACAACCTGTACATTCATCTTTGATTACTGTGTGAAGTGCCTTGGTGCCACCAACAATGGCATCAACAGGGCAGGCTTGAATGCATTTGGTACAGCCAATACACATATCTTCATGAATGAAGGCAACGGTTTTTACTTTGTTATCTAAGTCATGAGCGGAGTCTTCAACTTCTACGCCCATTAAATCTGCAAGCTTCTCAATCGTAGCTTGGCCGCCGGGAGGGCATTTGTTGATCTTATCTCCGTTAGCGATCGCCTCTGCGTATGGGCGACAGCCAGGGTAGCCACACTGACCACATTGAGTTTGCGGCAATATGGTGTCGATTTGATCAACGATCGGATCGGCTTCCACTTTAAAGCGGATAGAAGCAAAGCCTAAGATAGCGCCAAAAACGGCGGCTAAAACGGCGAGTGCAATGATTGCAATTAAGATGGTACTCATGCTTACTTCACCAACCCAGTAAAGCCCATAAATGCCAGAGACATTAGGCCTGCTGTGATCATCGCAATCGATGCGCCTTTGAAGGGCATTGGAACATCAGCAACCGCAATACGCTCACGCATTGCAGCAAATAGGATCAATACAAGCGAGAAACCAACCGCAGCGCCGAAGCCATAGATGATCGACTGAATGAAGTTGTGGTTTTCATTGATGTTCAGAAGTGCCACACCTAATACCGCACAGTTGGTGGTGATAAGCGGCAGAAAGATACCCAACAGGCGATATAGAGTCGGGCTGGTTTTGTGAACGACCATTTCCGTAAATTGAACAACCACCGCGATAACCAAGATAAAGCTCATGGTACGCAGGTATTCAATACCCAGAGGGGTAAGGATGTAGGTTTCTACTAGGTATGCAGATACCGACGCTAACGTCAGAACGAAAGTCGTCGCGAGGCCCATGCCAATCGCAGTCTCCAGTTTCTTGGAGACTCCCATAAATGGACATAGTCCTAAAAACTTCACTAGCACAAAGTTATTGACTAGCACTGTGCCAACCAACAACAAAAGGTATTCGGTCATAATGGATTAATTCTTGAGATTCCGATCCCGATATTATCCTGCTTTGCTTACCTAATAACAACCAAGGATCACTAGGGATTTAGACACTTGGTGAAAAAAACATCAGGTAATCGATTGATTATTAAAGTTACCGTAAGTATAGACGGCCAATTTTTACTTCGTGAGACAAGTTTGTAGGAGTAGTTGAATTGGATCTTTCATAAGATCATTCTTGAATTGAGCTCGATTTGCTTCCTAAGAATAGGGTCATATTTGTGGCTTTTTGTGCTCAGAACTATCAAAAAGAGAAGGAAGTTGCGAGTCGAATACGCTCCCAAAGCACTAAAACGCAAAAAGCCGCATCGAGTGATGCGGCTTCTTTAAATTTGGCCCCCTTGTCGAGACTTGAACGCGGGCGGCTAGGTTTGTGACATTAACTTGGAACAAGTTAGTCGCAGTTATATACGAAAAAAGCCCAATCTTTCGATTGAGCTTTTTTCTGAATTTGGCTCCCCTTGCAAGACTTGAACTTGCGACATACGGATTAACAGTCCGCCGTTCTACCAACTGAACTAAAGGGGAATTGCTTGTTAGCGACGCGAATTCTAATAATAGTCCGAATTTCTGTCAACAAAAAATAGCAGAAAAAAATAATATAAAAAACTTTACTTTCTTGGACGCCTTACCGGATTTAGCCTTTCTTTAGTTATCCACCAAAATTGTGGATAAGTGTGTGTGTGAAACTTTAACAACAATAATTGGGATAAATCTGAGAATATAAAAATCTGAGGTAAGGTAATGTATTTAAAAGATTTGTATCAAAATATCACTATTGTATAACTTTTGACGATTATAAAACATACAGTAAAACAAGTGCTATTTTTAGATTTTTTGGGGAAAAGTAGTGGATGAAAAATTGAGTGATTTAGCTGAAGAGATCTTGCAAGGGCACGGATAATACCAAGTTCTAAAAGTAAAAGCTATCACTGATATCTAATCTTAAGATGCATTTCTCTAGATAATAGTTGCAACTACACTCCTCCTAGAGTGACAATGACCTGATTATAAAAACAGTATGGAAATGGCGACCTATGAGTAAACTCTTTGACTTGGTATCGGACTATAGCCCATCCGGAGATCAGCCGACTGCAATAACCAAATTATTAGATGGATTAGATTCCGGTTTGGCACATCAAACTCTATTAGGGGTTACGGGCTCTGGTAAAACCTTTACGTTAGCCAACGTCATTTCTCAATCTCAAAGACCTGCAATTTTGTTAGCGCCTAACAAAACGTTGGCAGCTCAACTTTATGGCGAGATGAAATCTTTCTTTCCGAATAACTCCGTTGAGTACTTTGTTTCTTACTACGATTATTACCAACCGGAAGCCTACGTTCCAACCACGGATACCTTTATCGAGAAAGATGCGTCGATAAATGCTCATATTGAGCAAATGAGACTTTCAGCGACCAAAGCTTTGTTAGAAAGAAAAGATGCCATTATTGTTGCGTCTGTATCGGCTATCTACGGTCTTGGTGATCCTAAGTCTTATTTGAAGATGATGCTTCATTTGAGTCGTGGTGAGGTGATGGATCAGCGAGACATTCTACGCCGCTTGGCTGAGCTGCAATATTCAAGAAACGATGTCGCGTTTGAGCGTGGGCAGTTCCGTGTTCGTGGTGAAGTTATTGATATCTTTCCCGCTGAATCTGACCAAGATGCGGTTCGAATTGAAATGTTCGATGACGAAGTGGACTGCATTAGTATTTTTGATCCTCTGACTGGTGCGGTGAAACAAAGAGACTTACCGCGTTTTACCGTTTATCCAAAAACTCACTATGTCACCCCAAGAGAGAAGATCCTTGAGGCGATTGAGAAGATTAAGGATGAGTTGCGCGATAGGGCTCAATATTTAAAAGACAACAACAAACTGTTAGAAGAACAGCGTATTTCTCAAAGAACTCAGTTTGATATCGAGATGATGACTGAGCTGGGTTTCTGTTCCGGTATCGAAAACTATTCACGATACTTGAGCGGCCGTGCGGAAGGGGAAGCGCCTCCAACGTTATTTGATTACCTGCCTGATGATGGTTTGCTGATCATCGATGAGTCACACGTAACTGTGCCGCAAATTGGCGCCATGTATAAAGGTGACCGCTCTCGTAAAGAGACTTTGGTTGAGTTTGGCTTTAGGTTGCCTTCTGCGTTGGATAACCGTCCGATGAAATTTGAAGAGTTCGAATCGATCGCGCCACAAACCATTTTTGTGTCGGCCACGCCGGGTAATTATGAGATTGAGAAATCAGATGGTGAGATTGCTGATCAAGTGGTGCGTCCTACTGGCTTACTTGACCCGATTATTGAAGTAAGGCCTGTCGCTACTCAAGTTGATGACTTACTGTCTGAGATAAGAATACGTTCTGTTAAGGAAGAGCGTGTGCTTGTCACGACGCTAACTAAGCGAATGGCAGAAGACTTAACCGAATACCTTAGTGAGCATGGTGTTAAGGTTCGTTACTTGCACTCAGATATCGATACCGTTGAGCGTGTAGAGATTATTCGAGACCTACGTTTGGGCGAGTTCGATGTGTTAGTAGGTATTAACTTACTTCGTGAAGGTTTGGATATGCCTGAAGTGTCGCTGGTGGCTATTCTTGATGCAGATAAAGAGGGTTTTTTGCGTTCTGAGCGTTCTCTGATCCAAACCATTGGTCGTGCAGCTCGTAACTTGGAAGGTCGAGCAATTTTGTATGGTGATTCAATCACCAAGTCGATGAGAAAAGCGATTGATGAGACTGATCGTCGTAGAGAAAAACAACAAGCTTACAACGAAGAGCAAGGTATCACGCCACAAGCGCTTAAACGTAATATCAAAGATATTATGGAGTTGGGTGATCTAACCAAGTCGAAGCAGCAGCGCCAATCGAAGCAAGTTCCTCTATCTAAGGTTGCAGAGCCTTCTGAAAGTTATGCAGTACTTACACCGCAACAGCTTGATAAAGAGATCAGCAAGCTAGAAACTGCGATGTATCAGCATGCTCAGAACCTAGAATTTGAATTGGCCGCACAGAAGCGTGATGAAATTGAGCAGCTAAGAAAGCAGTTTATTACCAACAGCTAATCTCACTTTTCATTCGAAGAATTGTTCCCCTCAATACAAGAATTGAGAGTGTTTCAGGCAAAAAAACAGCCAGTAGTAAATGTTCTACTGGCTTACGTTTGTGAACACTCGGTCCACTAACAACGTCAGTTGGCTAGGTGACCCGAAGGTCATTTATACCGTTGCATCGTTCGTGCCAGATAGATAAAACATTGATTATTTGAAGTAAGTAAAAAAACACACTACAAATATTGTGGCTAATTTGCATAATGCAAAGCGGAATGCGACTATAATAAGAAATGCAAATTATAAATGGCTAGGATATGCAATCAAAAACGCTAGATAACAAATCGAAGTATTTGTTGATGGTCGAGGATACCGCTTCGGTAGCAGCTTTATATCGCTCGTATCTTACACCGCTCGAAATTGATATCAACATTGTCGGCACTGGCCGCGATGCAATCGAGAGTTTGAATCATCGAATCCCAGACCTTATTTTATTAGATCTACGTCTGCCTGACATGACGGGTATGGACGTGCTATTTGCTGTAAAACAAAAATACCCTGAAGTTCCGGTTATCTTCATGACGGCTCACGGTTCTATCGATACCGCCGTAGAAGCCATGCGTCATGGTTCTCAAGATTTCCTTATCAAGCCGTGTGAAGCCGACCGACTCCGTATTACGGTGAACAACGCGATCCGCAAAGCCACCAAACTTAAAAACAGCTCGGAACATCCGGGAAACCAAAACTATCAAGGTTTCATTGGCAGTAGCCAAACCATGCAGCAGGTTTACCGAACTATCGACTCTGCAGCATCGAGTAAAGCCAGTATTTTCATCACGGGTGAAAGTGGTACGGGCAAAGAGGTTTGTGCAGAAGCTATTCATGCGGCGAGCAAGCGTGGTGACAAGCCTTTCATCGCGATTAACTGTGCGGCTATCCCTAAAGATCTGATTGAAAGTGAGCTATTTGGCCACGTTAAAGGCGCCTTTACCGGTGCTGCAACTGATCGTCAAGGTGCCGCTGAACTTGCTGATGGCGGAACACTATTCCTTGATGAATTGTGCGAAATGGACTTAGAGCTGCAAACCAAGCTGCTGCGCTTTATCCAAACCGGTACTTTTCAAAAAGTTGGCTCTTCGAAGATGAAGAGTGTCGATGTTCGTTTCGTATGTGCAACCAACCGTGACCCTTGGAAAGAAGTACAAGAAGGTCGCTTTAGAGAAGATTTATACTATCGTTTATACGTGATTCCATTGCACCTGCCGCCATTGCGCGAGCGCGGTGAAGATGTCATCGAGATTGCGTACTCGTTACTAGGTTACATGTCGGTTGAGGAAGGTAAGGCGTTTGTGCGTTTTGCTCAGGAAGTGCTTGATCGCTTTAATCAATATGAGTGGCCGGGTAACGTTCGTCAGCTACAAAACGTATTACGGAACGTGGTGGTATTGAATAACGGCAAAGAGATTACTCTCAACATGCTTCCACCACCATTGAACCAACCGATTGAAAACAGCTTGCGCTTGAAAGAGAAGCAGAACGAAGACATCACGGTAAAAGATATTTTCCCATTGTGGATCACTGAGAAGACGGCTATCGAACAGGCCATAAAAGCGTGTGACGGCAACATTCCCCGCGCGGCCGGTTTCTTAGATGTCAGTCCATCGACGATATACCGTAAGTTGCAAACGTGGAATGCGAAGCAGTAATCACCAAACAATAAGAAAATCATAATGACGAAAGTATTAAATCAGCAAAAAGTTGATGAGCTCGCCGGTGAAATAGGGCAAGAGAATGTACCAGTTTTGCTGGAAATCTTCTTAGGTGAGTTGAAAGGCTACTACGAACATCTAGAGATAAATAAAGCGTCGGATACATCTAAGTACTTGGCTGATATAAGCCATGCACTTAAGAGTAGCGCTGCGAGTTTTGGCGCAGACTCTTTGTGTAGTTTTGCGATTAGCTTAGACGCAAAAGTGAAGCAAGCATTGCCTGTAACCGAGATTGATTTCCAATATATGCAAGAGCTCCTGTTATCAACGTACACTGAATATCAGCAGTTGATGACGGATCTCTAAAGCGGCTAGTTATTAAAGAGACTAAAAAAGGAGCATGATGCTCCTTTTTTGTTTTTACTGGTCTCTGTCGTTTAGCCTAAGCTACAAGCATTAAGCCAGTTGATCCCTAATCGCTTGTTGGAGTTTTAAACGGTCGTGTCGCCAATCTCGGTTAGGAGAGGCAAGATCAGTGGTCACACAATTCCATTGCCCTTCTAATTCAGGGTGTGGTTCATTGCCCAGTACAATGTCTATTTTTCTTGCCTTACAGGTACGTTCACACCACTCCAATTGTTCTTGAAGCGTCATTTTTCCTGCAGGGCCGTGCTCTGGCGAAAGGTTTTCAACAAAGATAACTTTTGCCTTGGTATTTTCCGCGATTGCTTTGCCAATTTCTGGCAGTAGCAGCGGGGGCATCACACTGGTTAAAAAGCTTCCTGGTCCAAGGACAATGCAGTCTGCTTGCTCAACTGCAGCAACAGCTTCTTTGGTTGCCGGTACTTCTGGAGATAAGTCCATCATTCGCAGCTTTTCTGTCATGTCATCAACGTTAGTTTCGCCAGTTACCCAACGACCGTCCATTGATAGCGCCGTGAGATCAGAAGGGTGCTCGGTCATCGGGACGATATTGACATCGACCTTGAGCATATTTCGAATTAGGTTAATTGCTTCCAATGGGCGAACGGAAAGGTTGTCTAGCGCCGTTAGCATTAGGTTACCTAAGTTGTGACCATCGAGTTCACCCTGACCGCGAAAGCGATATTCAAACATCATCGAACTGATCGAAGGTTCTGTGATTAATTGGTTGATACAGTTACGAGTATCTCCCCAAGCAATACCACCTTGGCAGTCTCGAATTCTCCCGGTGGAACCACCATTATCTGTTGTTGCAACAATGCCAGTCGCATTGCTACCAAAGTCTTTTAATGCAGCTAGCATACGACCTAAGCCATGGCCCCCACCGATTGCTACGACTTTCTTTGAAGAGTAAATATTCATTTTTTGTTCTTGTTAGATTATTACCAACTATAATTTAGGTTAAATGCTTCTCGTCAGATACTCAACAAGAGTTATTTTGAGGGTTTGATACGTTTTTTTTGCCGATGTGACCCGTTTTTTGTCATCAGAGCTAGATTCACGTACAAATATTAAGTATTTTATTACTCAGCTACTGCGCGTGTGAATATAACGTGCAGTTGCCATAACTCCGAGCTCTCGCATGCTAAGTCGCACAGTGGTATTTGCTGTACCGATACGCATCAAGAGCCAGTGACATGTTGTCACAAGGGCTTAATTGGAAATGATTATGCCTCCCGTGTTTGGAAAGGTGTTCCGTGGCGCAACAATTCGAAGATAGATTCCATCGCAAGTTTTATTACTTGCGCTTGTCGGTTACAGACGTCTGTAACTTTAAATGTACTTACTGCTTGCCAGATGGTTATAAACCGTCAGGGCAAAAAAACTCGTCTTTTTTAAGTGTTCCCGAGATCAAACGTATTGTTAAAGCGTTTGCAGATTGTGGTACCTCAAAGATCCGCATTACAGGCGGAGAGCCGAGCCTGCGTAAAGACTTTCCTGAAATCATACATACTGTTGCTTCTACTCCAGGCATCGAAAAAGTAGCCACGACAACGAATGGCTACCGCATGGAGAAACAAGTAGGGCAATGGCGTGATGCTGGTTTAACCCATATAAACGTGAGCGTGGATAGCTTAGATTCGCGCATGTTCCATCAGATCACTGGTGAGAATAAGTTTACAGAGGTTATGCGAGGCATTGATAAAGCGTTTGAGGTTGGCTTTGAACAAGTCAAAGTCAACGTCGTATTGATGAAAGACCTCAATAGTCAGGAATTACCAGCCTTCCTTAATTGGATCAAAGACAAACCTATTCAATTACGTTTTATCGAGCTGATGAAGACCGGCGAGATGGACGAGTTGTTCGATAAACACCATGTGTCTGGCGTTGCGATCCGCAACCAGCTTATTGCTAATGGTTGGCTGTTAAAAGTCAAAGCCGTTAATGATGGCCCCGCGCAAGTGTTTGTCCACCCAGACTACAAGGGTGAAATCGGTTTGATCATGCCTTACGAGAAAGACTTTTGTGAGAGTTGTAACCGACTGCGTGTTTCTGCGACCGGTAAACTTCACTTATGTCTGTTTGGCGACCATGGTGTTGAACTGAGAGATCTAATTCAAGAAGATCAACAAGAGCAAGCGCTCATTGATCGAATTCAGGCTCAGCTTCAAACCAAGTCCGTTAGCCACTTCTTACACGATGGCAACAGTGGCATGACTCCAAACTTGGCGTCAATCGGCGGTTAACCCGCTATATACTCTAAAGCATTTTATCGCTCAGCTTCTTTAAGCTGGGCGAATCAGTCTAGGGCGTGTTGCTCTTTCGAGCTGATTTTTGCAGCGAGTTGCTGGGTATTTATACAAGGCAGAGGCTTTGATGTGTAGCTAGCCTACATGAGAAGCCGATAACGTAGTAGAAATGACCAGCAAACGCTGCCCGAAGGGTTCGGCTAAAAGCGTTTTACTCTTTGTTGAGGGAGATTTGCTTAGAATGACTAGGCTACTTCCCCCTCGCCGCGATTAAAACGCTTTTATCTCGAACAAAATTTAATCATGAAAGGTCAACACGCCCTCATAATTGAAAAATTTATATAGGTGAACAAATGGGTCACGCAGAAAGCAAATTTCAAGCAGCAAACATCGCAGTACTAACCGTTTCAGATACTCGTACAGAAGAAAATGACACGTCAGGTGGTTACCTAGCTGAGCATGCTAAAGAAGCAGGCCACAACGTGGTTGATAAGCAAATCGTTATCGATGACATGTACAAGATCCGTGCGATCGTATCTCAGTGGATTGCTGATGACACCGTTCAAGCGATCATGATCACGGGCGGTACGGGTTTTACATCTCGTGACAGCACACCTGAAGCACTGAAACCACTATTCGACAAAGAAGTAGAAGGCTTTGGTGAGCTTTTCCGCCAAGTGTCTTACGAAGAGATTGGTACATCGACGATTCAATCTCGTGCGATTGCGGGTTTTGCCAACCACACGGTTATCTTTGCGATGCCTGGTTCTACAGGTGCATGCCGCACAGGTTGGACTAAGATCATCAAGCAACAGATGGATGCGAGTCACCGTCCTTGTAACTTCATGCCACATCTTTCTGTATAAGGTGGATTGAGCATGAGCCAATTTACACATATTAACGCGTCTGGCGAAGCGAACATGGTCGATGTATCGGCTAAAGCAGAGACAGTACGTGAGGCAAGAGCAGAAGCTTTTGTTCAAATGTCAGCAGAGACGCTAGAGCTGATTGTTTCTGGCAGCCACCATAAAGGTGATGTTTTCGCAACGGCACGTATTGCTGGTATCCAAGCAGCGAAGAAGACGTGGGACTTGATTCCACTGTGTCACCCTTTGCTACTGACTAAAGTAGAAGTACAACTTGAAGCCATTGAATCTGAAAACAAGGTTCGTATCGAATCGGTATGTAAGCTTGCAGGTAAGACAGGCGTAGAAATGGAAGCGCTAACGGCCGCTTCTGTTGCCGCGCTAACGATTTACGATATGTGTAAAGCTGTTCAGAAAGACATTGTTATCGAGAACGTACGCCTGTTAGAGAAGACGGGTGGTAAATCAGGTCACTTCAAGGTGGAATCATGATTACGGTACTTTTCTTTGCTCAAACTCGTGAACTTGTCGGTGTTGACAGCCTAGAGATCGATGCGCAATACAATACTATTGAAGCGATTCGCAGCCACCTTGTAACACAAGAAGGGAAATGGGATATCGCATTGGAAGAGGGCAAGCTGCTGGCAGCACTCAACCAATCAATCGTACCTTTGACGACTGAAGTGAAAGACGGCGACGAAGTGGCTTTCTTCCCACCTGTTACTGGAGGTTAGCCATGAATGACTCTCGAGTTATTGATCCAAGAGTATTAGTGACTGCTGAAGACTTTTCTGTGGGTGGCGAATACGATTATCTAGCTCAAGGTACGGCTGCAGGAGCGGTTGTGACGTTTGTTGGTAAAGTTCGCGACATGAACCTTGGCGACAACGTGATTGGTTTGTCTCTGGAGCATTATCCGGGTATGACAGAGAAGTCGTTGAGCGAGATCTGTGATCAAGCTGAAGCGCGCTGGCCTATTCAGAAGATGCGAGTGATTCACCGCGTTGGTGACCTAGATATCGGTGACCAGATTGTTTACGTTGGTGTATCCAGTGCACATCGTGGCGCTGCCTTCGAAGCGTGTGAGTTTGTTATGGATTTTCTGAAAACCAAAGCGCCGTTTTGGAAAAAAGAACGTACTACTGAGGCGACTCGTTGGGTTGACTCTCGAGACTCCGACGCGAAAGCAGCGGAGCGTTGGGAGAAATAATCCACTCCCTAGCGTGTTTCGCTCTTAACGTGAAAGTGTATTTCAGGTTGGGACGTAGATAGTAAGAAAGCCGACGTTTGACGTCGGTTTTTTTGTGCGTGCTACAAAGTGATTTATAAATAAAAGGTTCTTTAATAAATGGTTAAGCAGTCAAGTTGCATATGAATTCAACGCGTGATTTAGTCTGTCTTGGTGCATTTCCAAATCTGTTTTGGTGCAGTGCTTTATGCTGTTTTGTATAAAGTGATAATCCTCACAAATAGTGCAGTCTATTTAGGGGATATGTGATGTGCAATTAGATTTCATGTGGCATTAATGTTAATTTGCCGACAGTGTTCTAGCATAAGATGCTAAATAAAAGTATCAATTCAGATACATCAACACTAAAGGCTGTTTTTTAATTAATTCCTATGTGTAATTAACTATTCATTAGGTTTTTATTAGAGATTTACACTGTGACCTTGAGTAATTCGGAGAATTATCCGATTTTTTGCGACTTGTTTATGGCAAATTACTTCAATGGTTGATAGTGTGTGCCTCAATCTTTGTAAGGTTTTAGATTTTTATGCTTAAATTTTGAGCTAAATAAATCTAAATCACTGCCGTTCAGTGAACTTAGCAAAGAAGTCATGGATGCAATACGTAAAACTTGGAGTTTATTAAATGTACAAGAATAAAATCACTCAGGCCCTTCTTCTAGGTGCTGGTTTGGCAGTGGCTGCCACTTCTACTCTTTCTATCGCTGCTGAAGTTCCAGCAGGCACAGAACTAGCAAAAGTTCAGGAACTTGTTCGCGGTAACGGTACTGAAGTTGCGACTATCGACCCACACAAATCTCAAGGTGTACCAGAATCTCACGTAATTCGTGATCTTCTAGAAGGTCTAGTGAACCAAGATGGCGAAGGTAATACAATCCCAGGTGTAGCCGAAAGCTGGGAAACGACGGACAACAAAACATTCACTTTCCACCTACGTAAAGATGCAAAATGGTCTAACGGCGATCCTGTAACAGCTGAAGATTTCGTTTACAGCTGGCAACGTGCAGTCGATCCTGCCACTGCTTCTCCATATGCTTGGTACATGGAATATACCAAGATGGTGAACGCGAAAGACATCGTAGCGGGTAAGAAAGACAAGAGTGAGCTAGGTGTTAAAGCTGTAGATGCAAACACGCTTGTTGTTGAACTAGATACAGCGGTACCATATTTCGTAATGATGATGGGCCACACAACAATGAAGCCGGTACATCAGGCGACTGTTGAAAAATTCGGTGACCAATGGACTAAGCCGGGTAACTTTGTAGGTAACGGTGCATTTGCTGTCGATAAATGGGTTGTTAATGAACGCCTAGTACTCAAGCGTAACGACCAATACTGGAACAATGATAAAACTGTTCTTAATAAAGTAACGTTCCTACCAATCGAAAACCAAGTTGCGGAAATGAACCGTTTCCTATCTGGTGAAATCGACTTTACAAATGAACTTCCAACTGAGCACTTCAAGCGCCTTAAGAAAGAGTATGCGGAAGATGTATCTGTAGCGGGTAACCTATGTACTTACTACTACATCTTTAACACTAAGAAAGCACCATTTGATGATGTTCGTGTACGTAAAGCAATTTCTTACGCAATTGACCGTAATATCGTAAGTGACGCAATCCTAGCACAAGGTCAAAAACCAGCTTACTTCCTAACGCCTGAAATCACAGCTGGCTTTAACCCTGAACTTCCTGCTTACGGCAAGATGTCTCAAAAAGAACGTAATGAAGAAGCTGCACGCCTTCTTGAAGAAGCGGGTTACGGCAAAGACAACCCACTAAACTTCAACCTACTTTACAACACTTCTGAAAACCACAAGAAGATTGCTGTAGCGCTAGGTTCTATGTGGAAGAAAACACTGGGTCTTAAAGTAACGCTTGAAAACCAAGAGTGGAAAACTTACCTATCTTCTAAAGATTCAGGTGATTTCGAAGTAGCACGTGCTGGTTGGTGTGGTGACTACAACGAAGCGTCGTCATTCCTAACGCTAATGAAGAGCAACAACACTACCGGTGGTGTTCACTACGATAGCGCTGAGTACGACCAAATCATTGATAAAGCACTTAACTCTACATCAGCAGAAGAGCGTGAAGCACTTTACCTAGAAGCTGAGGCGTTAATGGCTCAAGACATGCCTATCGCACCTATCTACCAATACGTGAAATCACGTCTACTAAATCCGCACGTTGGTGGCTTCCCTACTAACAACGCGGAAGATAAGATCTTCTCGAAAGACTTATACATCAAAGCTCAATAATAAGAGCTTAGATTCTAAAAAGTTAATATAACTATAACGATACAGACACTACATGCGCAGAGCGCGCATGTAGCGTCTTTCTAATTTTAATTGTCACAGACTGAAAGAGTGAGTTTATGCTTAAATTCATTATGAAAAGGATATTTGAAGCGATTCCAACCATGTTGGTGTTGATCACTATATCTTTCTTTCTCATGCGTTTCGCACCGGGTAACCCGTTTTCAAGCGAACGTCCATTACCGCCAGAAGTTATGGCTAACATCGAAGCTAAATACGGCTTAGATAAACCTGTATTTGAACAGTACACCACGTACTTGACCAACATCCTTCAGGGTGATTTTGGTCCATCTTTTAAATACCAAGATTACACAGTAAATGAGCTGATTGCTGTTGCGCTTCCAGTATCTGCGAAGGTAGGTTTTGTTGCCTTTATCTTCACACTATTGATGGGGGTAACGGTCGGAACCATTGCCGCCTTGAAGCACAACACCTGGATCGACTACACCATAATGTCGACCGCCATGCTCGGGGTGGTGATGCCATCCTTCGTGTTGGCTCCAGCGCTTATCTACCTATTCTCTTTACACTGGCATATATTTCCAGCAGGTGGTTGGCACGGTGGTACGTACATGTACATCGTCCTACCCGTTATCGCGATGTCTCTTTTATACGTAGCAACCTTTGCTCGTATCACTCGCGGTAGCATGATTGAAACCCTAAACAGTAACTTTATCCGTACAGCTCGAGCTAAAGGTCTAAGTTACCGTTATATCGTTCTTAAACATGCGCTTAAGCCAGCAATGCTACCTGTTGTTTCATACATGGGGCCTGCGTTTGTAGGTATCATTACAGGTTCAGTTGTTGTTGAAACCATCTTCGGCCTACCGGGTATTGGTAAGCTGTTTGTTAATGCCGCGTTTAACCGTGATTATTCGTTAGTAATGGGTGTAACCATTTTGATTGGTTTCCTATTCATCTTGTTCAACGCAATCGTTGATATTTTACTAGCGCTTATTGACCCGAAAATTCGCTACTAGCAGGGACGCATGGTTATGTTGAAGAAAAAAGAAAACTTAGAAGCGATCGAAAAATTCTCTGAGAGTTTGGAAATTGAAGGTCGTAGCTTGTGGCAGGATGCGCGTATTCGTTTTATGCGCAACAAAGCCGCAATGATCAGTCTGTTCATTCTAATTGTTATGGTGCTATCGGTAATCTTCTTACCTATGTTGGCACAGCATGCTTACGATGATACTGACTGGTACGCAATGCACGTAGGCCCAAATGCTGATCACTGGTTTGGTACCGACAGTTTAGGTCGTGACCTATATGTTCGTACGATGATTGGTGGCCGTATTTCACTTATGGTTGGTGTGATGGGCGCATTCGTAGCGGTACTGATAGGTACGCTTTACGGTGCGGCTTCAGGTTTCATTGGCGGTCGTACTGACCGAGTGATGATGCGTATCCTGGAGATCTTATACGCGGTTCCTTTCATGTTCCTCGTGATCGTACTTGTGACATTCTTTGGTCGTAATATCGTACTCATCTTCGTTGCTATCGGTGCGATTGCTTGGCTCGATATGGCGCGTATTGTACGTGGCCAAACATTGAGTTTACGTAGTAAAGAGTTCATTGAGGCTGCTCACGTATGTGGTGTCAGTAAATGGAAAATCATTACACGTCATATCGTACCGAACGTATTGGGTATTGTTGCGGTTTACTCAACGCTACTTATTCCAAGCATGATCCTTACTGAATCATTCTTATCTTTCCTTGGTCTTGGTGTTCAAGAGCCTATGACAAGTTGGGGCGCGCTGTTACAAGAAGGCTCGCAAACAATGGAAGTTGCTATTTGGCAACTGGCATTCCCAGCGGCATTCATGGTAGTTACGCTGTTCTGCTTTAACTACGTAGGTGATGGTCTGCGCGACGCGCTTGATCCAAAAGACAGATAAAGAAATAGCAATTAAAAGCTATAAAAGATTAAGGAAGCAATAATGAGCTTATTAGATGTCAAAGATCTGCGCGTCGAATTTACCACGCAAGATGGTATCGTAACCGCAGTAAACGACCTGAACTTCTCACTCAACCAAGGCGAAACGCTGGGTATTGTTGGTGAGTCGGGTTCGGGTAAATCTCAAACGGTATTTGCACTAATGGGACTGCTGGCTAAGAACGGCATCATCTCAGGCAGTGCAAAGTTTGAAGGTAATGAGATTCTCAATCTACCAGAGAAAGCACTGAACAAAGTTCGCGCTGAACAGATCGCGATGATCTTCCAAGATCCAATGACGTCACTGAATCCTTACATGAAAGTATGTGATCAGTTGATGGAAGTGCTTATGCTGCATAAAGGCATGGGCAAAGCGGAAGCGTTCGAAGAATCAGTACGTATGCTGGAAGCGGTGAAAATCCCTGAGGCACGTAAACGTATTACCATGTATCCACACGAATTTTCTGGCGGTATGCGTCAACGTGTGATGATTGCAATGGCTTTGCTATGTCGTCCAAAACTACTGATTGCTGATGAACCAACAACGGCGTTGGATGTAACCATTCAAGCGCAAATCATGGAATTGCTGAACGAGCTTAAAGATGAGTTCAATACAGCAATCATCATGATCACCCATGATTTGGGTGTAGTTGCCGGTTCTTGTGACAAAGTTCTAGTTATGTACGCTGGCCGTACCATGGAATACGGCACAGTAGATGAAATATTCTATGAGCCTAGCCACCCTTATGCGGAAGGCCTGCTTAAAGCAATTCCTCGTTTGGATACCGAAGGTGAAATTCTGCCGACGATTCCAGGTAACCCACCTAACTTACTTCGCCTGCCAACAGGCTGTCCTTACCAAGATCGTTGTCATCGGGTAATGGACCGTTGTAAGCAAGAAGCACCAATTTTGCAGCCATTTGCGAAAGATCGTCAGCGTGCTTGTTTTTCTGACTGGGAGACTTGGACAAAATGAGTAAAGAATTACTATTAGATATTAAAAACCTTAAGGTTCACTTTAGCATTGCGGCTAAGTCTGCTTGGCCTTGGGCGAAACCATCAAACCTTAAAGCGGTTGATGGTGTGGATGTTCACCTTTACGAAGGTGAGACTCTGGGTGTAGTAGGGGAATCTGGCTGTGGTAAGTCAACATTTGCACGCGCAATTATTGGCTTAGTTGAGGCAACTGAAGGCGAAGTTATGTGGTTAGGTCAAGACCTGACTAAGATGCAGGAAGTTAAGCGTCGTGAGACTCGTAAAGAGATTCAGATGATCTTCCAAGACCCGCTAGCATCGCTTAACCCACGTATGTCAGTAGGGGACATCATTGCTGAGCCTCTACAAACTTTCTATCCAGAGCTTTCTAAACAGGAAGTGAAAGATCGAGTTAAAGAGATGATGGCAAAGGTTGGTCTACTACCCAACGTAATCAACCGTTACCCACATGAATTCTCTGGTGGCCAGTGTCAACGTATCGGTATCGCGCGTGCACTTATCTTGAAACCTAAGATGATCATCTGTGATGAGCCGGTTTCTGCTCTGGATGTCTCTATCCAAGCTCAAGTAGTAAACCTTCTTATGGAACTACAGAAAGAGTTAGGTTTGTCTTTGGTATTCATCGCGCACGATTTGTCAGTGGTGAAACACATCTCTGACCGTGTATTGGTGATGTATTTAGGTAATGCTGTTGAACTAGGTGAATCAGATGCCTTGTTCTCAGATCCTAAGCACCCATATACCAAAGCATTGATGTCTGCAGTTCCAATTCCAGACCCTCGCTTAGAGCGCAGCAAAACGATTCAGATGTTGGAAGGTGATTTACCATCGCCAATCAACCCACCATCGGGTTGTGTGTTCCGTACTCGTTGCCCTGAAGCAACCGAGGCCTGCGCGCAAACCAAGCCAACCATTCAAGGCGACGACGTACACGCAGTATCTTGCTTGCACGTACAAGTCTAGAACCCGTTTGATACGGTTCAGCCTGTGACAGGCTTAAGCGCAACTTTTTATAGGTTGCGCTTTTTTTATGCTTATGTCTTCGAGGATCTTCACCTTCATCAAATTATTTGAACAACTAAGCCAACTTCTTCTAGTTTTGAAAAAGTTGGCTTTTTTTATACTAATACCAATCGTAGTAAATAACTGCTCATCCTAGCTTGTTAAAACGCTCGATAACGGCGTTAGAATTTTTGATTGTAGAATAACTACTAACAGAAAAATTCTTCCTTGTTCTCAAGCCTTTTCTCTGCGCTATTTCTGAACATTTACTTACTGTGATTGGTATAAAAAATTTTGGATGACAGAGGTTTGGATATGGGTAAGTTAGTTGAAGGTGTTTGGCATGACGTTTGGTATGACACCAAAGAAAGCGGTGGCAAGTTTGTTCGCGAAGATGCAGGCTTTCGTCACTGGATAGAGAACAAAGCCGGTGCACAATTTCAGCCAGAAAGCGGCCGTTATCACTTATACGTATCATTGGCTTGCCCTTGGGCGCACCGAACTTTAATCTTCCGTGAACTTAAAGAGCTAACCGATCATATTGACGTGACGGTAGTCTGCCCTGACATGATGAGTGAAGGGTGGCAAATGGGGTTACCTGAACCTTTATTCGGCCATACTCGTATGCACCAAATTTACACTCAAGCCAAGCCTGATTACTCAGGACGAGTAACGGTTCCTGTACTGTGGGATAAAAAGACCAATACCATCGTGAGTAACGAGTCGTCTGAAATTATTCGCATGTTCAACTCAGAATTTAATGAGTTAACAGGCAACACGGATGATTACTATCCGTGGGAATTGGCTAAGAAGGTTGATGAGTGGAACGACTATATCTATCCAAGCATCAATAACGGAGTTTATCGTACTGGCTTTGCAACTACACAAGAAGCTTATGAAGAAGCGTATGACGCGTTATTTGAGGCGTTAGACAAAGTAGATGCACATCTTAGTGAACATCGTTATCTAGCGGGTAATGACATCACAGAAGCAGACTGGAGATTGTTTACCACTCTGGTTCGATTCGATGCGGTGTATGTTGGTCACTTTAAGTGTAACAAGCAGAGAATTTCAGACTATGTCCATATTCAGGGTTACTTAAAAGAGTTGTACCAAGTAGAGGGTATTAAAGAGACTACTGATTTCTACCATATTAAGCGTCACTACTACTACAGCCACACTGGTATTAATCCGACTCAAGTTGTGCCCAAAGGACCAGCATTAGATTTAGAGTCAGCCCATGGGCGAGGCTAGATTAATCTTAAAAGTATCAAATAACCTTAAGCGTTAGACATAAAAAAACCCTAGATAAGAATCTAGGGTTTTTTGCTTTCTACAAAAGAAAAATTAGTTAATCACTTTTTCTTCAGCTTGAGCTGCTTGGTCTGCTTGGATAGCCGTTAGAGCTACTGTGTAAACGATATCGTCTACTAGAGCGCCACGAGACAAGTCATTTACTGGCTTGCGCATACCTTGAAGCATTGGACCGATAGATACTAGATCTGCTGAACGCTGTACAGCTTTGTAAGTCGTGTTACCCGTGTTTAGGTCTGGGAATACGAATACTGTCGCTTTACCTGCAACTGGAGAGTTAGGCGCTTTAGAAGCGGCTACGTTTTCCATGATTGCTGCGTCGTACTGAAGAGGACCGTCGATCACAAGATCAGGACGTTTCGCTTGAGCAAGTTTCGTTGCTTCACGTACTTTATCTACGTCTGCACCTTTACCAGATTCACCAGTAGAGTAAGAGATCATAGCAACGCGTGGGTCGATACCGAATGCCGCAGCAGAATCTGCAGATTGGATAGCGATTTCAGCAAGCTGTTCAGCTGTTGGATCTGGGTTGATCGCACAGTCACCGTATACAAGCACTTGATCAGGCAGAAGCATGAAGAAGATTGAAGATACGATAGAAGCATCAGGAGCCGTCTTGATGATCTGGAATGGAGGAACGATTGTGTTCGCCGTTGTGTGAACAGCACCAGAAACTAGGCCGTCAACTTCACCAGCTTCAAGCATCATAGTACCTAGGAATACTGAATCGTCTAGCTTCTCACGAGCGACAACTTCAGTCATACCTTTAGCGCCACGAAGTTCTACTAGACGAGCTACGTAGTTTTCGCGAACTGATGCAGAATCGATGATCTCAACGCCAGCGCCTAGTTCAACACCTTGTTGTGCAGCAACGCGACGAATTTCGTCTGGGTTACCAAGAAGCACACAAGTTGCGATACCGCGTTCAGCACAGATAGAAGCTGCTTTAACAGTACGTGGCTCATCACCTTCAGGAAGAACGATACGCTTAGCCGCTTTACGAGCAAATTCAGTTAACTGGTAACGGAATGCTGGTGGGCTTAGGCGACGAATGCCTTGAGTACCTTCAGATAGAGAATCAATCCAAGGGCCATCAATGTGGCTTGCAACGTGATCGTTAACGAACTCGATACGCTCTTTATCGTCTGCAGGCACTTCTAGGTTGAAGCTCTGTAGGTTTAGAGACGTCTGCCAAGTGTTACCTTGAGCCTTGAAGATCGGTAGACCTGAAGCGAATGCTGGTGCACAAAGGTTAGCAATGCTTTCTGGAATGTCGTAACCGCCAGTCAGTAGGATTGCGCCAATCTCAACACCGTTTTTCGCAGCAAGAGCCGCAGCAACGATAACGTCAGGACGGTCTGCAGAAGTTACTAGCAGTGAACCTGGTTTGAAGTGCTCAATCATGTGCGGTAGAGAACGTGCACAGAAAGTGATGCTCTTAATACGACGAGTTGAGATTTCACCTTCGTTAACGATTTCAGCGTTAAGGTGCTTAGCCATATCAACCGCACGAGTTGCGATTAGGTCGATGCTCCATGGCACACAGCCAAGAACACGGATAGGGCTAGAGTTGAAGATTTGCATTACTTCAAGGTTCGCTTGTTGAGCGCTATCTGCATCATCGAAGATTTCAGAAAGGTCAGGGCGAGTACGGCCAGCTTCATCAACAGGTGCATTCAGTTTGTTAATAATAACGCCTGAGATGTTCTTGTTTTTAGTGCCGCCGAAGTTAGAACATGCTACTTCAATGTGCTCTTTAAGCTGAATAGGGTTGTATGTACCCGGAGTCGCAACGAATACGATCTCTGCGCCTAGTGTTTTAGCGATTTCCGCGTTCACTTGGTTAGCAAATGGGTGCTTACGAGTAGGTACTAGACCTTCGATAAGCGTTACTTCTGCATCTTTGTTGATCTTGTTGTATTGCTCAACAACAGACTCTAGAAGCTCGTCCATTTTTTCGCTACCGATCAAAGCTTCAGCTTTAGTCATTGCGATTGGCTCACCAATCTTAATGTCGCTGTTTGCACTGATGATAGTAGACGTTAAATCAGGTTGGTTACCACCGCTGCGAGGTTGAGCGATTGGCTTGTAGAAAGAAACACTTACGCCCTTACGCTCCATAGCGCGAAGAACACCCATGCTAACACTAGTAAGACCAACACCAGCGCTTGTAGGGATAAGCATAATAGTACGGGACATTGACGAACACCTTTGACTATTGGAAATAAAAAAAGCTCAACTGCTATTCCCACCGATATTTAAATTGGGGTAGGAATAGAAGTTGAGCCCCATTTTCTTGATATGAAAAACTGACTAGCTTCGAGTGAAGCTAGTCAGGAAAATCAATTAAAGACCTGCTAGTTTCGCAGTGTCTTCAGCAATTACTAGCTCTTCATTAGTAGAGATAACCATTGCAGGGATACGGCTGTTAGCTGTAGTGATAGTACCTTCGCCGCCGAAACGTGCTTTAAGGTTAGCTTCGCTGTCAACTTCGATGCCGAAGATGCCTAGGCGGTTAAGAACCATTTCACGGATTGGGCCAGAGTTCTCGCCGATGCCGCCAGTGAAAGTGATTGCGTCTAGGCGGCCTTCTAGAGTTGCAGTGTAACCAGCAACGTACTTAGCTAGACGGTGACAGAACACGTCCATTGCACGAGTTGCTTCTTCTTTCTCACCGTAGTTGTCTTCAACGAAACGACAGTCAGAAGTCACTTCAGTTAGACCAGCTAAACCAGACTCTTTAGTTAGCATGTTGTTGATTTCTTCAACAGAGTAACCAAGAGCGTCGTGTAGGTGGAAGATGATCGCAGGATCTAGGTCACCACAACGAGTACCCATTACAAGACCTTCAAGAGGAGTAAGGCCCATAGAAGTATCTACAGATTGACCGTTCTTGATAGCACATACAGATGCGCCGTTACCTAGGTGACAGTTGATGATGTTAACTTCTTCAACTGGCTTGTTTAGTAGACCAGCAACTTCACGAGTAATGAACAGGTGAGAAGTACCGTGCATGCCGTAACGACGGATGCCGTGCTCTTTGTACAGGTTGTACGGTAGAGCGTATAGGTAAGACTCAGAAGGCATTGTTTGGTGGAACGCAGTGTCAAATACAGCAACGTTTTGTAGACCAGGGAAGTTCTGTTGAGCCGCTTCGATACCGATAAGGTGAGCTGGGTTATGAAGAGGTGCGAAAGTCGCAGCGTCTTGAATACCCTTAAGAACTTCATCAGTGATAAGTGCAGAAGAAGTGAACTGCTCGCCACCGTGTACGATACGGTGACCGATAGCGCCAAGGTTAGCTTTAAGCTCAGGCTTAGAAGCAAGAATAGTTTCTACCATGAAAGATAGTGCTTCTACGTGAGCTGCGCCCGCGCCTAGTTGTGCTTCATGCTTGCCGTCAAGTTTCCACTTCATACGAGCTTCTGGAAGACCAAGACACTCAGCAAGACCAGTTAGGTGCTCAGCACCTGTTTCTGCATCAACAACAGCAAATTTAAGAGAAGAACTACCACAGTTTAAAACTAAAACTAGCTTAGACATTAATGACTACCTGTTTATTTTTCTGATCGAAATCAGTTAAGGATGAAAATTAATCTCAAGAATAGTCGAAGCACATAGGCTTGCGTACTAACCTTGGTCAAAAAAACGTTAATTTCCGTATTAAAGTGAAAGCGCACTTTTTCAGAAAAAGAGGCTTTTGCATTCCTTGCAGAAGTCGTCCCAAAGTTGCTTAAATTGTAAATAAGGGCAACAATGAGATTGAGGTCTGCAAATAATAGCGATATTGTGCAAATATAACAAAAAAATTTGAAAGAATATTATTTTTCGTCAAATTTTTGTGTTTTTAGTTGATGATTTCAACTTTTTTTTAATGGGAGACTCATATGAGTAATAGAGTTGGTTTAGCGAGCAGTTTAAAAGATGGCCAAAAGTACATGGATCTCTGGCCTGTTCGAAAAGAGTTAAACGCTATCTTCCCTGAACAGCGCATCATTAAAGCCACGCGTTTTGGTGTGAAAGTGATGCCAGCGATAGCTGCTATTAGTATTTTGACACAAATGGTCTTCAACAATTATCATGCGATGCCGCAAGCTGTGGTTATGGCGTTGTTTGCGATTAGCTTGCCACTTCAAGGCATGTGGTGGTTAGGTAACCGTTCGAACACTCAATTACCGCCAGCATTGGTTTCTTGGTATCGAGAGTTGCACGAGAAGATCAGCGAAACAGGTTTTGCATTGGAACCAATGAAACCACGCCCTCGTTACAAAGAGTTGGCGATCATTTTGAATCGCGCATTTCGTCAGCTAGACAAATCTTCAATGGAACGTTGGTTCTAGCAGGTCGTCTCATCTCTCCCTCTAGTCTGAGAACAGTCATACATCATCGATAACTCGTTCTCAGATTTGCTCCTCTCTTCTAATCGCTTCACTTGCCTTTTATTCGCTTAGCCTCCCTTGATCCACATAGCCTTGCCTTTATTTGCTGTGCTTATCTTGTATTCATTGAGTTTCTTACCTTTTAAATTAAACAAACCCGCTTATCCCCGCATAATTCGAACCTTGTTGTATTTTTGTTAAATATCACTTCAAGTTATCAATGGTTACTGGTAATAATGTCAATAGTGATTTTTGATGTTGTTCTCTTCGAGCGAGTAATAACGAGTAGAGCTTGATTTAGGGAGCGATAATGAGTTCTGTAAGAAAGGTATTGGCAGCAGTTTTAAGCTGTCTGTTGTTGCTATGGACTGGCAATGTAATGGCGAACGTCGCCAAAGTGTCGGTTTCACAAGTTGTCGACCATCCAGATCTGAATGCGACGCGTCTAGGGCTTCTTGAAGGGTTAAGAGCCAAAGGTTACGAACCGGGAAAAAATTTAGAATTCTCCTATGAAATGGCTGATGGTAACCCCGCTCAGGCAGCAAAAATTGCCAGAGAGCTCGTCAGCGAAAACCCTCATGTCTTAGTTGGCATCGCGACACCGACTTCGCAAGCTTTGGTTTCTGCGACTCGCTCAATACCGATTGTATTTACCGCGGTTACTGACCCTATCGGTGCAAGGCTTGTTAAACAATTGGATAAACCGGGACGAAATGTCACGGGCCTTTCTGACTTATCACCTATTTCCCAGCACGTATCTCTTATTAAAGAATTACTCCCTAATGCGGATTCAATCGGGGTGGTTTATAACCCCGCCGAGGCAAATGCTGTCGCGTTAGTTGGGCTATTAAAGAAGTCGGCACGAGATTTTGGTTTTACTCTGCACACTGAAAAAGCGCTAACCATCGATGATGTAGAATCAAAAACCGAATCCATTGCTAAGAAGTCTGATGTTATTTACGCATTGACAGATAACACTGTTGCAAGTGGTATCGAAGGGCTTATAGAAGCTGCGAACCGGGCTGGAACGCCAGTGGTTGCCGGAGCGACGTCTTATGTGGGTAAGGGGGCGATAGCTGGCTTAGGTCTAGACTACTATGATGTTGGGGTGCAAACCGCCGATTATGTGGCTGCTATTCTGAACGGACAAAAACCGGGGAAGCTGAGTGTTAAAACTGCAAAGAGTTCGCAACTGGTTGTGAATTTGGATGCTGCTCGTGAGCTTGGTGTCACATTGCCTCAGTCTGTGATTGATCGTGCGATAGTTAGCCGTTGATGGAGTAATTGAAAATTGGACCTCCTCTTGAAAAATGGTCGATTCATTTGATCATTTTGAGAGAAATCGACTTACTGTAAACAAAGTGGATCTACAAAGCGTGATCTACTTTGACTGATGTTATTTTTCTCGTTGTGGTCAAAGAAATTTTTCATATCTTAAGCAAATTAAATATTGCTCGAGAACCGCTATGAATCCTTTTATCTTTCATGCTCAAACCTCCGATTACTTCCACGAAAAAGAGGGTGTGCTAACCGTAACATTAGTGTCTGAACGCACTGACTGGAATAAGGTACAGCTGAGGCATGAGCCAGATAATGAAGAGTATTTACTCGACATGGTGCAAGTTGGTACTGAAGGGCGGTTGACGCTGTGGCAAGCCTCTTTCCCTGCGAATACAAACAGAAACGTTACTCACTATGCGTTCAAGCTTGTCGATTCAAAAGGACAGTATTGGCTTGATGCTAAGGGCGTCCATAGCCGCGTCGCGAGTCGTGAGTTTCACTTTAAGTTTAATACCCAACATCGCCCACCATCATGGGTGTCGGAGCAGGTATTTTATCAAATCTTCCCTGAGCGATTTTGCAACGGAAATCCGAGTATCAGTGTCAAAGCGGGCGAGTATCGCTTAAAAGAAGATACCTTAGATGTCGTAGTGAAAGAATGGGGCGAGCCTGTCGAAGGGCACAATGGAACGGGCGCCGCAGAGTTCTTTGGTGGTGACCTAGCGGGTATTCATAGCAAGTTAGATTACCTGCAAGATCTAGGCATCACCGCGTTGTATCTCAACCCCATTTTTCAGTCACCGAGCAACCATAAATACGACACAACCGATTACTACAATGTCGACGCCCATTTCGGGACCAATGATGAGTTCTCTGCACTTTCAAAAGACATTCACACGCGTGATATGAGAATCGTTCTGGATGCGGTATTTAATCACACTTCGGTTGAGCACCCTTGGTTTGATAAACTGAAAGCCACTGACTCCGGTGCATATGACAACCCAGGTTCGGCATTTCATGACTATTATTTTTTCGACCCTGAAAACACTCAGCAATATGTTAGTTGGAAAAATATTAGCTCACTTCCAGTCTTAAACTTCTCCAATGTTTCTGTGCGAGAACATATATACCAGTCACAAGACTCTGTGATTAAGCACTGGTTAAAAGCACCTTATAACATCGATGGCTGGCGCTTCGATGTGATTCATATGTTAGGTGAAGGGGAGGGAGCCTATAACAACGCACATTATGTGAAAGCATTCCGTGACTCAGCAAAAGCAGAGAACCCCGAAGCCTACATCTTGGGAGAGCACTTCTTCGAGGCTACATCATGGTTACAGGGAGAGCAAGAAGACGGATCGATGAACTATTATGGATTTGCTCACCCAGTTCGTGCGCTATTGGCAAAGCAAGACATCGCGTACGAGCCGATTGATATTGATATGTTGGCTTTTTCTGATTGGTTAGCTGAAGCGAGAGCTAAAGTTCCTTGGTTGAATCAATTATCGCAGCTAAATCAACTGGACAGTCATGATACGGCTCGACTGCTAACGCTTCTAAATGGTGACCAAGCTAAGCAAAAATTGGCGCTGACGTTACTGTTTACCTATGTTGGAACTCCATGTTTGTATTATGGGACAGAAGTGGGCTTGGAAGGTGGTCAAGACCCAGACAATCGCAGATGCTTCCCGTGGGATAAAGAAGATACTTCGCACTGGTTCCCTTTCCATCAAGCGTTGATAAAATTAAGAACAGAACGCCACAGCTTACAAAGTGGTGCTTACCTAGAGTTATATTGTGATGCAGAGACGTTAGTGTTTACTCGTTGCCTTAGGGGTGAAAAGACACTGGTTGTGCTCAATCTATCTCAAGATGAAAAAGTGTTGTCTTTACCTGTGTGGATGCTTGGGCAAGAACAAGGGAAGTTGATTGAATTACAAGATGAGTTGGTTGACTTACAAGGTAAAGTGAAGGGCGAGCCAATTGTTAATGGTGTCGTTGATCTTGTGGTCACCGCGATGGAAGCTAAGATTTATGACGTGGTAAATCGTTGAATTTTAAACTGACTAAGACAGTATCCGCTAACCCTGCTCAATGCAGGGTTAGTTTTTTAAAGGAGTCGATTGTTCAATGATACGGCCTGATTCATATCAACTTACACTCTTTTACCTCGAGGAAAATGTCCATTAATGTAATAATATTAATGGAGTAAATGAAAACAGCTGATCGCTAAGAGCACATTATATGAAAGTAAACAGGCACTTTAGCCTTACCTTTGTCTTCGGGTTTCCCGCAGTGATCGCCGCGATGCTACTTGGCCTAATAGGAAAGAACCACTTTGACGCGGTAGAAAAAGACATCAGCAGCGAATTCAACCGTATTGAAGACGTGTTCAAAGGAACTACTAAAGTTGTCACCGCCTTAGACTACAGCTTCTCAAATTACTACAAATCTGCTAATCCTCTTTTCCTCGACCACAACAAGCAAGTGGTTGATGGTCTTTGCCGTATTTGGCCTATCGATAGCCTGCTTCTTGCCGATGGTAAAACTACCGACATTCCTTCCGTTGATATTGATTATATGCTGGTCGGTGAAGAATCTTTGTGTACAGAAACCAGCGGTACCTATAAAAGTGCTTCCGAGAAAATAGCTCTAGCACCTATTCTTTCATTTCTCTCTCAACTTGATGAATTCCACAATGGTGTGCATTTTATTGATAAACGCGGATACGTTATTTCGTCACCGGAAGATTTTGCTAAAGAGTTAGGAAAGGAATTACTTTCGACCATCAAAAGCCGTCCATATTGGCAAAGAACCGCTAACAACCCAGATCTACTGACTTTATCTGGCCCTGCATATCGGTTTGACTCCCTTGATCGAATTATTAGTATGACGATTCCCGTGTTCCATCAAGGAGTGCACCAAGGGATGCTCTCAGTAGATATTGATGCTGACAGGTTACTCGCGAGCTCTAATGAGCACCTAGCGGGTCGGATCGATATTATTGATACGACTTTAGCTAGCCCGATTGATACGGCCACGTTCTATCACGAGATTAAGCTAGAAGGGGTCGCGTCTCATCATGCGATGTACTACGAGTTGGATCTTGCTAGCGAAGTGGAGCACTTTTTCGTTTATGAAAAAGACAGCCTAATCGTCGCTATTATCGTGTACCTGTTCTCGGTTACGATTTTCTTTTATGTTAACTCCAATATTGAACGTGGTTACTTCAAAGAACTAGCAGCTAAAGACCCAATGACCGGGTTATTGAATCGACGAGGCTTAGAAGCGTTCTGGCGCAGCGTAGAGCACGATCAACTGTTTGCCTTAACGGTATTTGATATAGACGATTTTAAGTCAATTAACGATACTCATGGTCACGATAAAGGTGATGATGTGATTCGTTATATGTCACGTCAAATTAGTAACAGTGTTCGAAGTAGTGATGTGGCAGCACGGTTTGGCGGAGAAGAGTTTGTCGTTTATATGAAAGGCGATGATCGTGAGATGCTGATAAGGACATTAGAACGTGTAAAAAATGCGGTCTGCGCGAACTCGGCCGACATTGTACCTAATGGATTTACGGTATCTGGCGGTGTTTGTATTGTTGAAACAGAGCAAAACAAGCTTAACTTTGAAGAGATATTTAAATACGCCGATGAAAAACTGTACGTGGCTAAGACGACGGGTAAAGACCAGATCGTATTTTAGCCACGCTATGAAGTTCAATATCGCGATAGGGGGGAACTAACTCAAACGGGTTGGTGGTATTCTTCTTGATAACGTTGAAGGCGCTCTACAATGGGTGGCGCTTTTTTGAAAGTACGAATTTCTTTAAACAGTTCGTTCGCTTCAGGGTAGCCTTTACTTAAATAGACAAACCATTGTTTCACTCTATTGGGGTAGTACATGCCTTTATCCCCTTTAATTTGAAACTCGGAATAGCGGAGTAAAAGTGCGATTACTTTGTCCCATGGCATTTTCTGGTGGTTGTGCTTAACAACGTTGCCAAGATTGGGAATATTAAAAGCGCCGCGGCAGACCATCAATGAATCAACACCTGTGGCTTCTATGCAATCTTGACCATCTTGGTAGTTCCAGATTTCCCCATTAGCAATCAACGGCAGAGAGGTTTTCTCTCTTATTTGATTGATGTAATCCCATTTGATTTCACTGGCTTTATAGCCGCCAACTTTGGTTCTTGCATGCACAGTGAGTTCGTCAGCTTTTGCTTGCTCGATAGCGTCGACAATTTCAAAGCACTCTTCCGGGTGCTCCCAACCCAATCGGATTTTTGCGGACACGGGAATGTGCGCAGGGACTGCTTCTCGACAGGCGTTCACCACTTGATAGATGAGCTCTGGCTCTTTTAGCAGTGAAGCCCCACCATTACTTTTGTTTACCGCTTTTGCTGGGCACCCAAAATTAAGATCAATGCCTTTAGCGCCTAAGTTTGCCGCTTGAAAAGCATTTTCGGCCATCCAGTTCGGGTGTTGCCCTAGAAGTTGCAGATGGATTGGCACACCAGCCATGGTTTGAGAGCCTTGATGCAGCTCTGGGCAAATACGGTGGAACACATGCGGAGGAAGAAGTTGATCAACGACGCGCACAAACTCTGTCACACAGAGATCGTAATCATTGATCTCTGTAAGAATCTCACGCATTAGGTGGTCTAGTACGCCCTCCATAGGGCCAAGTATTACTCGCATGCTGCTTTACCGAAACTAAGTGAACCGAAAAATTCGAGGCGTGATTGTACGGTTTGTTAGTTAGATTGTCACTAAGGAGCGGTGTTCGCCATTTCTCGGGTTACTCTCACTTCTCCGGTAATCGGTGAATAATAGAGAATGGGTAAACGTTCAGAAGTTGTAAAGCTCGGAGTGTAGTAGTAATAGCACTCGGGTGTTCCTGTATACCAACTAACAATCGCTTCATCAGAAGGAAGGATAAAGCCAGTGTCATATTGAGAACGAGCGACTAAATCAGAATCAATTAAAGAGTTCCAAAGTGCCACACATTGGTCACCTTCTACTTGCGGATCTCCTGTAGGCGGTTGTTCTCTAACCGAAATTGGAAAACCAGTTTCCGACGGATATACATCTCCTTCACCATAATTCACCACTTGATCAAAAGCAGGCTCACCATCGACAAGCCATTGCGAGTGGTACATATCGATGCTGTTTCTAAATGCTGAAAACGCACCTTGCGCTAACGCTTCATGAGCGTCTCGCTGAACACCAAGAAAACGAGGCGCCGCGGTTACCGCTAATACACCTAAAATAACGATCACCACGATAAGCTCGAGTAATGTAAAACCTTGGGACCTTGATTTCATGATGAATACGCCTATATGTAACTGAATGTTTCAGTGGGCTTTTTACACCCAATATTCTGATTATCAAAGCGAAATAAGTAAAATGTCGACGACATTTGAATAGCAATGGTTTGCGTATGGTTACTGGCGGGAAAACAGAGGAAAGTGGTTGGCGACATCTTGGGGAGTATGGCGTTATAATATCGAAAATGCCCCAATATTCAGAGCTTTCATGACATATCAATTATTAAGCCTACCGGAATCAATCACTGACATTACTCCACAGTTCATTGAAGGTTCAATCCTTGCTTCCAACTTAGCGACCAAACCACTCGATCCAGAAGAATGGTTAGCTATCGTTGCACCTGAAACAGGTAAAGAGCTTGTAACAATCGTGACGGAACAGATTAATCGCCAGCACAACCTGATTCAGCGTAGTGAATACTTACTGACAGACGTACTTGTTGATGGTGACTTTAACGAACAATTCGCGGATTTCGCTGAAGGCTTCATGATGGTTTGGCCAACAGTGGAAAAGCAGTGGCAAAGTGTAACTGTCGCGGATGGTACTCTGCGTATGCTGCAAGCACTCCTAACAACCTTGATGCTTGGGATTGATGAAGAACAAACTCAGCAACAAATGGTTGCGGCCGGGCTCGAAAATCCACCAGCGCTTGCCGATTTAATCGATCAGATAGATCTGATGATTTCAGAGGTTGCAATGGCGGCTGATGAGGCGATGCTGGGTAATAAGTCACAGAGTGTGAACCCATTTAAAGATATCGGTCGAAACGACCCTTGCCCATGTGAAAGCGGCAAAAAGTTTAAACACTGCTGTGGCAAAAACAGTTAATCACGGCTTGTTGAGTAACTCAGCTTGAGTGATAGACTTTCTTTAAGTGATAAAAAGCTTAAGCGATAAAAAAGTCGACCTTGTGGTCGACTTTTTGTTGTTCTAATTTAGATGATCTAGTGTTAATCGTTTTTCGATTTTACAAATTGAGATATAACCACAAAACCGAAAGCAACCAAGTTACCCGCAAAGATAATCACTAGCCATTGAGGCATTGAAAGCTCTAAGAACTGCCATACCACCTTGCTACAGTCACCGTAAGCTTCAAACATCCACGGAGCCCATTGGTTTAAAGGTGCCCAGCTAGGGAAAGTAACGAATAAATCACAGGTTGCGAAAGGAGACGGATTAAACTGGTAATCGACGTGCTCTAAAGCCAACGTCAAACCTTTGTAGGCGCCAAATCCCCAACCAGCAAGGCCTAACCAACGTGATATCGGGTTATTCGGAGCAATAGCACCAATCATTGCAGCGACACCGATAGCAAGCATAGCAACGCGCTCATAGATGCACATCACACAAGGGCCAAGCATCATCACGTGTTGAAAGAAGAGAGCGCATGCCTCAAAAAAGACAATAAAAGCCAGCAGTAAAAGCCAAGATAAACGTCCCTTAGAGAAGTCTTTGAGCATTGCAAGAAAGTTCACGAATTTAATCCCGTCTATAAAATAAAAAAGCTCTGAATACTCAGAGCTTTTTATCTTGGATAAGTTTCCTAATCAACTAATATTTTTGATTAGTTAGATACACTTATTGTGTTTCGCAACACAAAATCGGATTAGTGACCACCAGAGATAACTGGAGCGACAACCTCACCAGTACGCTGAATGATCCAACCTGCATCGTAGAACCAAGCAGTCATCGGCTCAACAAAGAACACGATACCAGCAAGGCCAACAAGAGCCAGTACGATAGTATATGGCAAAGCCATGATAACCATGCGGCCGTAAGACAGTCTAATTAACGGGGCAAGTGCCGATGTTAATAAGAATAGGAATGCAGCTTGACCGTTTGGCGTAGCAACAGAAGGTAGGTTAGTACCTGTGTTGATAGCAACAGCAAGTAGGTCAAATTGGTCACGAGTGATGATGCCTTCAACCAGTGCAGTTTTCACTTCGTTGATGTAAACCGTACCTACGAACACGTTATCTGACACCATCGATAAGATACCGTTGGCCACATAGAATAGTGCGAGCTGTGCGCCTTTATCTTCAACGTGAAGTACTGCATCGATCACTGGCTTAAACAGTCCCTGGTCAATGATTACAGCAACGACAGCGAAAAAGACAGCAAGAAGTGCAGTAAATGGTAGCGCTTCTTCAAAGGCTTTACCCATTGAGTGCTCTTCAATTACACCAGTAAACGCCGTTGCTAAGATGATAACTGAAAGGCCAATCAAACCGACTTCAGCGACGTGAAGCGCAAGGCCTACGATAAGCCAAACTGCGATTGCACTTTGAACCCATAGTTTTGCTACGTCTTGTTTTGTACGGTTTGCGCGTTCTTTGTTGTCAAATTCAACTAAGATTTGGCGAACGTTATTTGGCAGTTTTGCACCGTAGCCAAATACTTTAAATTTCTCTACAAGTGCACAAGTGATAATGCCGCAGATGAATACAGGCAATGTTACTGGCAACATACGGATGATAAATTCACCGAATTCCCAGCCGGCTTGCTTAGCAATCACTAAGTTTTGCGGTTCGCCTACCATGGTCATTACACCACCGAGTGCAGTACCCACACCAGCGTGCATAAGTAGTGAACGTAGGAAAGCACGGTAGTTTTCTAAATCGTCACGTGTAAGCTCAGAGATCTCTTCATCGTGAGTATGATCGTGTGCTGACGTTGTGCCCTTACCTGATGCGACCTTGTGGTAGATAGAGTAGAAGCCAACTGCAACGCTGATTACAACGGCGATTACCGTTAGTGCGTCTAGGAATGCTGATAAGAAAGCAGCAGCGATACAGAAAGCGACAGAGAGTAGGACTTTGGATTGAATGCCAAGCAGGATCTTCGTGAAAATGAACAAAAGCAGTTCTTTCATGAAATAGATGCCAGCAACCATGAATACTAATAAGAGTAAAACTGGAAGGTTTGCTTGTAGCTCATGATAAACCATTTCGGGTTTGGTCATGCCAATGGCGACCGCTTGAATTGCCAATAAACCACCCGGTTGAAGAGGGTAGCATTTTAGAGCCATAGCTAGAGTGAAAATAAACTCAACCACTAATAGCCAGCCCGCAACAAATGGGTCAACTAGGAAGAAAACAAACGGGTTGATGATTAAAAAGGAAATGATGGCAAGTTTATACCAATCAGGAGCCTTACCAAGGAAGTTCTTGATAAAAGCGTTTCCGAGAGACATCGGCATGTTAATACTCTTTTATGTTGATTATGAATAGATAAGCAATACAACATTTGAGAATCGAGCTATAGAGGTTGTTAAAAACTATAACTAACAGTGACTTAGAAAAACTACATTCCATGTAATGTTCTGTGGTCTTGCCAAGTCACTCCCTTAGAAACTCAAGCACTGCTAATTTTTGAGCGCAACTCTACTCTTAGATAACATTTAGTCAACAGGAAAACCCCTGTAGCCCTAAAAATACCTCTTTTTTGTTGAGAAACGCGATCAAAGTAGCGCAAGCATACCACTTAAAATGTGATAAAAACCGACTAGAATCAATATTTCAGCGAAATGATTGAAATTAACAGAATAACGACGGTTTATATATGATTATTACAACTTAATATTGCAAATTAATAACTTTGAAATTATGACCAATCTCATTGATTTTAAAGAAAATTTGTTGTGTTAATGGTTTGTTGAAATGGTGGTTTATCGTTGCTTGCTTTTCAAACCTAGGGTGCAAACGTGTGCTGAACTTTAGAGTTTTAACTCTACTGGTGTTTTGGGTGAGTAAAATTTTTGAGGGTGTTTCCGCTGGGTGTGAACTAGTGGTATGATGAGTAAATTAGAACAGAATAATTAAATTGGATTGAAGTGTAGATGGTCATTAAGGCTAAAAGCCCGGCAGGATTTGCAGAAAAGTATATCATTGAAAGTATTTGGAATGGCCGTTTCGCTCCAGGTTCTATCTTGCCCGCAGAGCGTGAGCTTTCTGAGCTGATTGGTGTTACACGTACTACGCTTCGTGAAGTACTTCAGCGTCTTGCTCGTGATGGTTGGTTGACAATCCAACACGGTAAGCCAACTAAAGTTAACCAGTTTATGGAAACGTCAGGTCTTCATATTCTTGATACATTAATGACGTTGGATGTTGATAACGCAAGCAAAATGGTAGAAGACTTACTTGCTGCACGCACCAATATCAGCCCTATTTTTATGCGCTATGCATTTAAAGCAAATAAAGAAGCTTCTGAGCGTACGATTACTAACGTGATTGAATCTTGTGAAGCTTTACTTGCGGCACCGACATGGGATGAATTCTTAGAGTCTTCCCCGTACGCTGACAAGATCAAACAATCAGTGAAAGAAGACGCAGAAAAAGATGAAACGAAGCGTCAAACGATCTTAGTTGCTAAAACTTTTAACTTCTACGATTACATGCTTTTCCAACGTTTAGCATTCCATTCAGGTAACCAAATTTATGGTCTGATCTTCAACGGTGTTCGTAAATTGTACGACCGTGTTGGCAGCTACTACTTCTCTAACCCAGAAGCTCGTCGTTTAGCCATGGAGTTCTACAAAGACTTGTTTGTTATTTGTGAAAGTGGTGAGCGTGAAAACTTACCACTTGTGATTCGTAACTACGGTATCGCAAGCGCACAGATTTGGAACGAGATGAAAACAACGTTACCAACAAACTTTACTGAAGACGACAGCTAGGTCTTTTCATTAAAGTCTTGTTAGGTTGGTTTACTTATTAAGTAAACGACGTAAAGAAAACGAAAAAGCGGCGAGATAATCAAATTATCTCGCCGCTTTTTATTTATCGATAGTTGGTGAAAACTTATCAATAGGCAGTAACTTACCCTGCAAACTCTTCTGAGTCTGGACGGTTAGTAAATTGCACACCATTTAGAAAATCGCAAAGTAGTTGGTCTTCACATACTTTGTAGTTCTTGTTCTCTGGTTTACGGAAGTAGGCACCAATTTCGTACTTACTTAGGCTGATGCCTACCACTTCTAATATATCTAATACATCTTCTGCTTTCATGTTCAACGCAATACGCAGCTTCATGAAAATCATGTTGTTAGTCAGAGCAACTTCAGGTTTAGGCTGAACACCCTCTTTTTTGCCACGCTTAAGGTTGATAAAACCATTTAGGAATACCGCTAACTCTTTATCTTTCATCGTAGAGCATGACTTGTCGTTGTCGTCTTTTAGCCAGTTGATCACTTGGTCATGAGCAACGGTCACATCAGCTTGCTCGATAGCTTTAATGATCTGTGCATTTTTAAGGTTTAGCGCGTGTTGAATACGACGCAAGATTTCGTTGTTAGTCACTGGGGATTCCTAAAAAGGGTTTGGAGAGTAAAGAGGTGTTGGTTAGCCCGTTATCGTCGACAAACCAATTTCTACTCTACATAGCATAGTTGACGGCGACTCTAACAGAGAACGCTTATTTTCGGTAGGTATAAAAAATCCCCAATGCTTATTAACTCATTCAAGTTAAAAGTGCATTAGGGATTTCGCTATGAGTGCTTGTTATCTGACTGAAACCAGAATTACATTACACGCATACCTGGTTGAGCACCTTCGTGTGGTTCAAGGATCCACAAGTCACTGCCACCAGGGCCAGCAGCTAGGATCATGCCTTCAGACATACCAAACTTCATCTTACGAGGTTTAAGGTTTGCTACCATTACCGTTAGCTTGCCTTCTAGCTCTTCAGGTTTGTACGCTGACTTGATACCAGAGAATACTTGGCGAGTCTCACCACCGATGTCCAATTGGAATTTCAGTAGTTTGTTCGCTTTTGGTACTTCTTCACAAGAGATGATACGAGCAATACGCATATCGACTGCTGCAAAGGCATCGAACTCAATCTCGTCTGCGATTGGCTCTTTGTCTAGCTCAGTTTGGCTTGCTTGCTCTTTTTCAGCTTCTGCTTTTTCTTTCGCAGCTGCTTCTGCGGCTGCATCTTCTTTAGAAGACTCGATCATTGCTTCCACTTTCTTCGGATCAATACGGCTAAACAGCGCTTTGAACTTAGTGATTTCGTGATCAGTTAGCGGTGTAGCAATCGCTTCCCACGTTAGCTCTTCGTTTAGGAAAGCCTCAGTGCGCGCCGCAAGCTCTGGCATAACTGGTTTCAGGTAAGCCATTAGCACGCGGAATAGGTTAATACCGACAGAAGAAACTTCTTGAAGCTCTTTCTCTTTGCCTTCTTCTTTCGCAAGAACCCAAGGTGCTTTTTCGTCAATGTACTGATTAGCTTTATCTGCTAGTGCAGTAATTTCACGGATAGCGCGGCTGAACTCACGAGTTTCGTATAGCTGACCGATACGCTCAGCAGCAGCAACGAATTCGTTGTATAGCTCAGGTTCTGCAAATTCAGCAGCAAGTTTGCCTTCAAAACGTTTCGTGATGAAGCCAGCGTTACGAGACGCTAGGTTAACAATCTTGTTTACGACGTCAGCGTTTACACGTTGAGTGAAGTCTTCAAGGTTAAGGTCAAGGTCATCAATACGGCTGTTTAGTTTCGCAGCGTAGTAGTAGCGTAGACACTCAGGGTCTAGGTGGTTTAAGTACGTGCTTGCTTTGATGAATGTGCCTTTCGACTTAGACATCTTCGCACCGTTCACCGTTACGTAGCCGTGTACGAATACGTTGTTTGGCTTACGGAAACCAGCGCCTTCTAGCATTGCAGGCCAGAATAGGCTGTGGAAGTAAACGATGTCTTTACCGATGAAGTGGTAAAGCTCAGTTGTACTGTCTTTCTTCCAGTATTCGTCAAAGTTTAGATCGTCACGCTTGTCACATAGGTTCTTGAAAGAAGCCATGTAGCCAACAGGTGCATCTAGCCATACGTAGAAGAACTTGTCTTTTTCGCCTGGGATTTCGAAGCCGAAGTAAGGCGCATCACGTGAGATATCCCACTGTTGCAGACCAGACTCGAACCATTCCTGCATTTTGTTTGCAGTTTCATTCTGTAGAGAGCCAGAACGAGTCCACTCTTTAAGCATGCTTTCGAACTGAGGTAGGTCGAAGAAGAAGTGCTCAGAATCTTTCATTACTGGAGTTGCGCCAGAAACCGCTGATTTAGGGTTAATTAGCTCAGTTGGGCTGTATGTCTCACCACAGTTATCACAGTTATCACCATACTGGTCTTCTGACTTACACTTAGGGCAAGTACCTTTTACGAAGCGGTCTGGTAGGAACATCTCTTTCTCAGGATCGAAAAGCTGAGAAATAGTACGGCTAGAAATGAAGCCGTTCTTTTTAAGTTCTAGATAGATGTGAGAAGCCAGTTCGCGGTTTTCTTCGCTATGTGTGCTGTGGTAGTTATCAAAGCTGATATCAAAGCCAGCGAAGTCTTTTTGGTGCTCTTCACTAACAGCAGCGATCATCTCTTCTGGCGTGATACCCATCTGTTGAGCTTTAAGCATAATTGGCGTGCCGTGAGCATCGTCAGCACAGATGAAGTTTACAGTGTTGCCACGTAGACGCTGGTATCGAACCCAGATATCAGCTTGGATATGCTCAAGCATATGGCCAAGGTGAATAGAGCCGTTAGCGTACGGAAGCGCACAAGTTACCAAAAGTTGTCTTGGATCAGTTGCCATACTTAATAATTCGCTTTTTTGATAGGTATAAATTTTGAGAGGTAATACTACTTTATAACGTGTGATACGCCAAGGTATCAGACAAAGGATTCCCCTAGTTTTTTAGGGGTTCAGTCTTCATCCCGTGGGTGATAGCATAAATAAAAAAAGGAGCCCCAATGCGTAACTTTACTTCTAAGCAAGATTTCTGTTCATGGTTGAATGAGTTCGAGTCACCAATCCTCATCCCAGAGTGGGCGCTACACCAAAATATTGTATCGGTTGATCCGCGTGGGTCATTTGTCATTACCTTGCCTTTTGCAGCTAATCAGCTCGCGGTTGAACTGGAACAGTGGATTCACTCCCAGATTGAACAACAGCTTGTCAGCACTTTTCAGTTTGAAGTAAAAGTGAAGCCGTCTGCGCTAGAAACTACAGTCGCAACACCATTGAAAGGCGTTAAGAACATTATCGCCGTGACGTCAGCAAAGGGTGGGGTGGGTAAATCGACAACTTCAGTAAACCTTGCGCTTGCGTTATCTAAGTCAGGTTCAAAAGTGGGCTTGTTGGATGCGGATATCTATGGTCCATCTGTGCCTATGATGCTTGGTCAGCTAGACGCAAAACCAGAAGTACAGAATAACAAATGGATGATGCCAATCGAGGCGCATGGCATTTTTACTCATTCTATTGGCTATCTTGTGTCGAAAGATGATGCTGCAATCTGGCGTGGCCCAATGGCAGCGAAGGCTTTAGGTCAGCTTGTTAACGAAACCGTATGGCCAGAGTTGGATTATCTTGTTATCGACATGCCACCGGGCACAGGTGATATTCAGCTAACGTTGTCGCAACAGATCCCAGTAACGGGCGCGGTAGTCGTGACGACTCCTCAAGACTTGGCTTTAGCCGATGCACGTAAAGGTGTGGCGATGTTCGATAAAGTGAGCGTGCCAGTTGCAGGCCTAGTGGAAAATATGAGCTACCATATTTGTAGTCATTGTGGCGAAAAAGAGCATATCTTCGGTGCTGGTGGTGCAGAAGCCATGTCGGAAGAGTTCTTCCTCGATATTTTGGCGCAAATTCCACTGCATATTGATGTACGAGAAGACATCGACGCGGGTTGCCCAACGGTTATACGTCGCCCGGACAGCGAACACACTCGTCATTACTTAGAATTGGCTGAAAATGTAGCTGCGAAAATGTTCTGGACGGGAAAAGCGAGACCGGAAGCGATCAACTTTTCTATGGTTGATTAGAGTAGATAAGTCTTAAGGCCGTATAAATAATGTTTGGGTGAGATAAATAGCTTTTGTATTTGGCTAAAGAGCCGTTGGGTTTGTGCAAATAGTTGTACGCCAGTTATTCTAAAGCAAACGATTGTATTCATTTAATGTATAGATAACATCAATTTGACTGCAATTAGCTAGAATGGCGACTAGAATCTATGTTGTTTAGCCCCTATAATCAGGCGGTTTATCTCTTCCCACCACCAAACCATATCGGGTGCAAAATTAATGTCTGATAATAATCAATGTGTCATCGTAGGTATCGCTGGCGCTTCAGCATCAGGAAAAAGTCTGATTGCTAGTACAATTTATAATGAGTTGCGCGAGAAAGTAGGCGACCATCAAATTGGTGTTATCACGGAAGATTGCTACTACAGCGACCAAAGCCACTTGAGTATGGAAGAGCGTGTTAAAACTAACTACGATCACCCAAATGCACTGGATCATGATCTATTATGTGAACACCTACAGCAGCTAATGAGTGGCAATGCGGTAGAAGTTCCTGAATACAGCTACACAGAACACACACGTACTTCTGAAACGACTACACTTACACCTAAGAAAGTGATCATTTTAGAAGGTATTCTGCTTCTAACAGACCCGCGTCTTCGTAAACTAATGCACGCAAGCGTGTTTATGGATACACCGTTAGACATCTGTCTACTACGCCGTGTTAAGCGTGATGTAGAAGAACGTGGTCGTACAATGGACACGGTACTTAAGCAATATCAAGAAACAGTACGTCCAATGTTCATGCAGTTTATCGAGCCTTCAAAACAACATGCCGACATTATCGTTCCTCGTGGTGGTAAAAACCGTATTGCGATTGACGTGCTAAAAGCGCACATTGCGAAGTTGTTGAAGTCTTAATCGAATAAAAATTTGCCTAAGTGACTCACTTAGCTTTATTTTTTACCGAATCAGTGGCACTTTTATAGTGCCACTTTCTTTTGGAATCTAAGCAAGGAATATGCGGATGAAGAAACTACTCATTTTCATAGCTGTACCAGTATTTGTTGTCGTTGCAGCAATTCTGGCACTAGTGCTGTTAGTGAACCCTAACCAATTTAAGCCATTAATTGTCGAACAAGCCCAAAAACACACAGGCCTAGAGCTCGTGATCGAGGGCGATATCAGCTGGCAATTCTTCCCATCTATTGGCTTCGAACTTGGTCAAACTGAATTACGTAACCCTGAAGGGTTCACCCAACCAAACCTGTTTAAGGTTGATACCGTTGGCGTTGATGTTTCGGTTACCCCGTTATTTAGCAACCAACTAGAGATTGGTAACATTACTCTAGACGGTGCAGAATTCTATTTAGAAACGCTTAAAGATGGTCGTAAGAATATCGACGCGCTAACGCAAGCATCAGCTCCTCAAGAGTCTGAGCCTGTAGCCGACGCAAGTTCTGAATCAACACCTGCGCCTCAAGAGCAAAGTGCTACAGACGCATCTGGTTGGACGATCAACCTTGCAGGCGTCACTGTTTCAAATGCATTGTTTGAGATGGACGACAAGCAAGCAGGTTCATTCACTAAGCTATACGATGTGTCTTTGAACCTTTCTGAGTTTGCCGTTGATACATGGACAACCGCGACGTTTGCGGCTTCTGGTGAAAACAACCAACAGAAGTTCTCTGCAAACGGCAGTGCAGAATTCAAATTAGCGGAAGGCTTCGCAAGTTACGCACTGCGTAATATTGACCTAAACGCTAAGTTCAATGATCCAGCAACGTCGATTGAGTCAGCAAAGATTGGTTTGAATACGTTTGAGTTCGATAAGGTAAACCAACTGACTTACGCTGTAATCGGCAATGCGGCTGGCCTTGACCTTGATCTTAAAGGTGGCGGTGAACTTACGGTTGATAGCGCGATTTCAAAAGTAACGCTGAATAAGCTAACGTTAGATTCAACATTCAAAGGTGACACGCTTCCTCAGTCTCCAATGAAAGTCGACATGCTGTCTGATTTAAGCTTCGATCTTAATAAGAGCCACCTGAGCTTTGTGTTAGAGAAGCTACAAGCTAACGCTATTGCTTTAGACGGTAAAGCAGACGTAACCCTATCTGAAATACCAAAGGTTCGTTTTTCTCTTCATAGCCCGAACATTGATTTAGATGAATTCTTAGGTTTAGGCAACTCAACAGAAACTGCGAGCACTGCTCCTTCTGGTTCTGCTGGTGGCTCAACGTCAAACTCTGGTAGTTCAGCTCCTGCTAAAGAAGTCGAACCTGATCTGTCGGCTCTGAAAACGCTAGACGTGAAAGGTGACATCACGATTGATAAGTTCAAGGCGAACAACGCGAAGATGCAGAACGTTAAAACGGCATTTTCGGTTAATCGTGGTATTGCAGAGCTAACCTCATTCACCTCGAATCTTTACCAAGGTTCTATTTCTGCGACCGCTAAGCTAGACGCTCGTAAAACACCAGCGACTTACACGGCTAAGAAGAAAATTAGAGGTGTGAAGGTTCAACCGTTACTGGTTGATGTAGCGAACAACGATATGCTGGAAGGTACGGGTAATATCGATGTTAACGTTAAAGGTAAGAGCCTGACGCCAACAGGAATCAAGAAGAACCTAGTCGGTACTATCGTGATTAACTTTGAAGATGGTGCTGTTAATGGCATCAACGTTGCTCAACTGATTCGAGAAAACTACGCTAAGATCAAAGGCGAAAAAGTTGAAAGCACAAATGAAGCTCAAAAAACGGACTTCAGTGCAATGAAAGCGACACTGAAAGTTGATAAGGGTTGGGTTTCAACGAACGACTTATCGGCACAGTCACCACTGCTACGCGTGACAGGTCAAGGTAAAGCAAACTTCATCAATGAAACGGTCGACTTCCTTGTTCGTACATCGATTGTTGGTTCGCTTGAAGGTCAGGGCGGTAAGAACATTGATGACCTGAAAGATGTGACCATCCCAATTAAGGTGACAGGCCAATGGGCTGACCCGAAATTTGCGCTTGTTTTTGATGATGTGTTGAAGCAAAAAGCACAAAAAGAGATCGACCGTGGTGTGAATAAGCTAACGGATAAGATCAAAGACGAGAAGACCAAAGAAGCGGTTGACGGTTTGTTGAAAGGTTTCTTTAACTAATATTTGCCTAACTCGTATATAAAAGAAGCGCCACTCTTGTTGCAGGAGTGGCGCTTTTGTTTAGGTGCTGATTATTATCCGGGCTTAGTAAGCAAAGAGATTACCTTTGACACTCGTTCCTCGTTCAAGGGAATGACGATAGGCAGTCGTGCTTTGTTCAAGGACGTGACAGTCTAGTGGTCGTCATCCTCGAGAGGGAAGAATGACCGAGTCGGGGATCTCTAGTTGAATGCGATTACCAGTCAACGCCTTGAAGCGCTTTCACACCCGATTCGAAAGCGTGTTTCACGTTACGAACTTCAGATACCGTATCCGCCATCTCTGTAAGAGTACGGTGCGCGCCACGGCCAGTAATGATTACTGACTGCATTTTAGGACGGTTATTCAGAGCTTCTACCACTTCATCCAGTTCGATATAGCCATAGCTCACCATATAAGTCAGCTCATCAAACAGAATTACGTCAATCGACTCATCGGCTAGCATGCGCTGACATTCTTTCCAGATACGTTGTGCGGCTTCAATATCTTTTGTTTTGTCTTGGGTTTCCCAAGTGAAGCCGGTTCCCATGACTTGGAATTCCACATCCAGTTTTTGAAGAACGTTCTTTTCGCCGTTATCCCAAGTCCCTTTAACAAATTGTGCAACGGCACATTTCTTACCATGACCAACGGCACGTGTAATGGTACCAAAACCGGATGTTGATTTTCCTTTACCGTTACCAGTAATAACCAACAATAAGCCTTTCACTTCTTGTGCTGCAGCCACTCGCGCATCAACTTGTTCTTTTACTTTCTGTTGTCTTGCTTTATGGCGTTGTTCTTTGTTGTCTTCGGTCGACATAACAAATCCTTTTAAGTTGTGATTGCGCCTATCATAGCCTAACTTAACGATAGCAAAAACCATCGGAAGAACAGGTGATTAGGGATGAAAAAGATACTCGTAGTTTGTATGGGGAATATTTGCCGTTCGCCAACAGGTGAAGCGGTGCTAAGGAAGAAAGCGCAACAACTGGATATTGACGTTGTGGTCGACTCTGCAGGGACGATTGATTTTCATCAAGGCAACCCACCGGACTCTCGTTCAAAGTCTGCAGGTGAGAAACGTGGCTACAGCTTCAAAGGTATTACGTCTCGCAAGGTAGTGATGAATGATTTTGATGAGTTTGATTTAATACTAGCCGCAGATCAGGCGAATTTAGATGATTTAACGAATCAGTGTCCAGCCCACCTTCAATACAAACTTGCGCTATTCTTGAGCTTTGGAGAGTCACAATATCAAGAGATACCAGATCCTTATTACGGTGAAGGAAATGGCTTTGAGTTGGTGTTGGATTTAATCGAAGAGTCTAGCGAAGCGATACTGCGTTCAATGTAGTGTAGACGCTGTGTTCTTGGGTGGGCGATAAAGTATCAAGGTTCATCGATATAAAAAAGGCCGACATCGAATGTCGGCCTTTCTAAATCTAACTTAAAGCTACAGCTAAGATTACTTAGACATTACTTTGTAGATTGGGTCTTCTGCAACGTTCGCTTCAACTAAGCTACCGGCTTTGTGCAGCATAGCAACACAGTCTTGGCTTAGGTGGCGAAGGTGAAGTGTTTTGCCTAGTGCAGCGTAACGGTCAGCAATCGTGTCGATCGCTTCAATTGCAGAGTGGTCTGTTACGCGTGAGTTGGCGAAATCAACGATAACATCTTGTGGATCGTTGTATGCGTCAAACAACTCAAGGAAGTTAGCGGTTGAACCAAAGAAGATTGGGCCGTTAACTTTGTACTCTTTAGAGCCTTCAGCGTTAACTGATTTGTCTGCGTAGATGTGTTTAGCATGTTGCCATGCGAACATTAGTGCCGAAGCAACAACACCCACACCAACAGCGACCGCAAGGTCCGTTAGTACTGTTACCACGGTAACCAGAACGATAACGAAGAAATCTTGCTTAGGAACGCGACGCGCAAGCTTGAAGGTTGCCCATTCAAACGTACCGATAACAACCATGAACATTACGCCCACAAGTGCTGCTAGAGGAATCATTTCAATCAGTGCAGAACCAAACAGGATGAACATCAGTAGTGCAACTGCCGCTACGATACCTGAAAGACGACCACGACCGCCTGAGTTTACGTTGATCATCGATTGACCGATCATCGCACAACCACCCATCGCACCGAATACAGAACACGTTACGTTAGCCATACCTTGACCAACACATTCACGGTTAGATTGGCCACGAGTGTTTGTCATCTCGTCTAGTACCGTTAGTGTCAGTAGAGACTCGATCAGGCCGATAGCTGCAAGGATAATAGCGTATGGCAGGATGATCTGAAGTGTCTCGAAAGAAAACGGAACTGCGGGAATAGAGAACGTTGGTAGAGAGCCCGCTAGCGTAGCGGCTTCGTCGCCAGACATAGTACGTAGGAAGTCAACAACAGTACGAGTTTCAAGATCAAGGCCTACAACCAAAGCCGTTACCGTTACAATAGCTACCAATGAAGAAGGTACTGCTGTAGTGAGTTTAGGTAGGAAGTGGATGATACCCATAGTGAGTGCGACTAGGCCTAACATCAGTGTCATTTGACCGCTAGGTAACCAAGTTAATGCACCCGTTACGTCTGGCGCTTTAAATTGACCAAGCTGAGCTAGGAAGATCACAATTGCCAAACCGTTCACGAAACCAATCATTACTGGGTGTGGAACGATACGGATAAATTTACCTAACTTGAATACACCCGCTGCAATTTGCAGAAGGCCAGCCAGCATAACGGCTGCGAATAGGTATTGAACGCCATGGGTTGCCACTAGGCTCACCATTACAACGGCCATTGCGCCAGTTGCACCAGAAATCATACCTGGACGACCACCGAAGACGGAAGTGATTAAACCTACGATGAATGCTGCGTAAAGACCAACCATTGGGTCAACGCCAGCAACAAAGGCGAATGCTACGGCTTCAGGTACCAGAGCTAGGGCTACTGTAAGACCTGAAAGCACGTCATTCTTTACAGAGTGCTTTGAAAATTGTGGGAATTCGAACATGTTTGCTCAGCTATGCTAAAAATGGATTTACCGACACGAGTGTATTGCGTAGCCAAACAGTGATGGAAAAGAGCGGCAATAGCGAAGTGTCGAAAAGATAAGTGCGCGAATGCTACCCAAAAATGTGACTAAGTTCAAGGTTGAACCTAACTTTGAGTAATATATCTGTTAATTTTTATTCGATTAGTAGATATGAAAAAGGCTGCTTTAATAAGCAGCCTTTGATTCTATTTACTTGTGATTATCTATCAGTAATCGCTAGTAGTTTGGCTTAGTCATACCTGCGCCAGCTTGGTTCGACGCTGCTTGACTACCTGCACCTTTCGGTACAAAACGCTCAGTGCGGAACGGAGCTGCAACAACTTCAATCTCTTTGATCTCTTGTGGACCAGGAGCTTTAGTCATTGGTGAGCCTGCTTGCTTCTTAGCAACCGTTGCTTTTGGTGCAGCTTGAGGAGCTTCTGCTTTTACAACAGGCGCTTCTTCAACTTTTGCACTTTCAGCTTTAGGTGCTTCAGCTTCAACAACTGGTGTTGTCTCTTCTACTGCAACAGCCGCTTCGACTTTCGTCGCTTCTACAATCACTGGAGCTTCAACTTTCTCAGTTTCAACAACCACTGGTGCTTCTTCAACGACTGCAGGAGCTTCAGTTACCTGAGCTTCAGAGCGAGTTTCTTCAGCAGCAACTGCGTCTTCACGAGAGATGATTACTTTACCCATAGCTAATTCAGGACAAGCAAAACCGCCAGCCATCACTACGTTGCTTTGAAGTGCATTCTCTTGAGCTGTATTTTGCTCTTGAGCTTGAACAACAGCTTGAGTTTCAGTAGCAACTTGAGCTTCAACAGCAACGTCCATTTCCGCCACTTCAGGTTTTGTCTGATTGTGGTGAGGTTTTGGAATGAAGCGAGGCATCACTTTACCCATAGCCATCTCAGGAGAAGCTACACCACCTTTACGTAGGCGGAATGGGTTAGGGCGACGATCACGACCGCGACGACGACGTTGACCACTTGCACGTAGGTGACGTGGAGAACGACGGTTACGACGTTGCTTCGGCTCTTCCTGTTCTGTTTGCTCAGCATCTACTTGAGTTGCATCTACTTGTTCCGCAACTTTTTGCTCTTGAGCCACAGCTTGTTCGTGATTTGCTGTTTGTACCTTTTGCTCTTTTGAAGCGTTATCGGCATTGTTGTCAGCTTCTGCTTGAGCTTGCTGGTCTTTAACTCGAACCAGTTTGTTCAGCTTACGACGTTGACGACGCTCTTTAATTTTCACAGCTTTTGCTTCAGGCTTCGCCTTTGGCGCTTCTGGTTTATCAGCTTGAGCTTCTGCCGCTAGCTGTAGACCTTCTTCTGCTAATTTAGATGGTACTTGCTCTTCTTGTTGCTTCTGCTCATCACGTGGCTTATTGCGACGATCTTGCTTAGGCTTACGAGGCTGACGAGTTTGCTGTGGAGCTGCTTCTTTTTGCTCTTCAGGTTTCTCATCACGTACAGGTTTACGACGGCGTTTGTTGTCACGGTTTTCGTTGCGATTGTCGCCACGTTCGTTACGTTGTTCGCTACGGTCACCACGCTCGTTACGTTGTTCGCCACGGTCACCACGCTCGTTACGTTGTTCGCCACGGTCACCACGTTGGTTACGACGGCGGTTGTCGTTACGATCACGGCGTTGACGGTTACCGTTGTTGCGATTGTTCTTAGGTTTTTCTTCTTTCTTCTCTTCTTCTTTCTTCTCTTCTTGAGTTGAAGAGCCAAATAAGAAGCTACCGATAGCTTTGAAGAAACGACCAATTAGGCTAGGTTCTTGCGTTGCAGCTGGTTCAACTTTCTTCTCTTCAACAGCTTTAGGAGCTGGTGCAGGAGTAGGTGCTGATTGAGCTGGAGCCGCGAAACCTTTCAGAGCAGGCTCTTCGATCTTCTTAGGACGAATAGTCTGTTCTACTGGTTCTTTGCTTTCTGCTTCTTTTAAAGCTTCTAGCTTGGTAGGCAGCAAGTAAGAGAGTAGATCGAACTCTTCACCTTCACGAACACGGATAACCTCAAAGTGTGGTGTTTCCATGTCAGAGTTAGGAACAACAGTGATCTTAACTTCTTGGTTCTTCTCGATGTGGTTTACTGAGCGACGTTTTTCGTTCAGAAGGTAAGAGGCGATTGGAACAGGCACAACAGCAAGTACTTGTGCTGTGTTGTCTTTCAGAGCTTCTTCTTCAATCAAACGTAGAACAGAAAGTGCTAGAGATTCGTTATCACGAACAACACCAGTACCTGTACAACGAGGACAAATGTGGTGGCTTGCTTCTGCTAGTGATGGGCTCAAACGTTGACGAGACATCTCTAGAAGACCAAAGCGAGAAATACGACCAATCTGAACACGTGCACGATCTAAACGAACGGCATCACGTAGACGGCTTTCAACTTCGCGTTGGTGGCGAACCGGAGTCATATCGATGAAGTCGATAACAACAAGACCACCTAGGTCACGTAGACGTAATTGACGTGCAATTTCATCGGCTGCTTCTAGGTTAGTGTTTAGCGCTGTTTCTTCAATATCGCTGCCCTTTGTTGCACGAGCAGAGTTGATATCGATAGAAGTTAGAGCTTCTGTTGGGTCGATCACGATAGAACCACCAGACGGAAGACGAACTTCACGTTGGAAAGCTGATTCGATCTGGCTTTCAATCTGGTAATGGCTAAATAGTGGCACTTCACCATCGTATTTCTTAACGCGATTCATGAAATCTGGGCGTATTAATTGAATGTGCGCTTGTGCACGTTCAAAAATAGTATTGCTGTCGATTAGAATCTCGCCAATATCACGACGTAGATAGTCACGAATCGCACGAACGATAACGTTACTTTCTTGGTGAATAAGGAAAGGAGCTGCATTTGAATCAGAAGCTTGCTTAATAGCGCCCCAGTGATTCAATAGAACGTTCAAGTCCCACTCTAGCTCTTCTGCACTTTTGCCAACACCTGCTGTACGCACGATTAAGCCCATGCCTTGAGGAAGCTCAAGAGTGCTTAATGCTGCTTTCAGTTGAGTGCGTTCATCACCTTCGATACGACGAGAAATACCGCCAGCACGAGGGTTATTAGGCATAAGAACTAAGTAACTACCCGCCAAAGAGATGAAAGTTGTCAGTGCAGCGCCTTTGCTACCACGTTCTTCTTTCTCAACTTGTACGATTACTTCTTGTCCTTCTCTTAGCACTTCTTTAATGCTAGGACGGCCTTGGTATGTATAACCTTCAGGGAAGTATTCGCGGGCAATTTCTTTAAGAGGGAGGAAACCGTGACGTTCTGCGCCGTAATCAACAAATGCCGCTTCTAGGCTTGGTTCAATACGGGTAATACGTCCTTTGTAGATATTCGCTTTCTTTGACTCGTGACCTGGACTTTCGATATCTAGATCGAACAGTCGCTGGCCATCAACCAAAGCGACACGCAACTCTTCTTTTTGAGTTGCGTTAATTAACATTCTTTTCATTTAGAAATTCTCATTGTCTTTTCTTATTTTCATCATTGGTCTTATCGCTTTATTCGTTTCTCATGGTGCCAGATCCCATGGCTTTATCGGTGCAGCCTCCCGGCTGGAGTAGGGATGCTCTGGGGCACGTCAGTCATCATAGGGAGTTAGCCTATGATCCGCGATGTGGCGGTGAATACTCAACATGAGTGTACGTGAGTAGAGCGATAAGGAACTCAGTTGACCGTGTCTTACGCCGATTGCAGCACTGTCTAATCTGAGTCATCTACTCATTTACTTGCTTATGAATGGTTAGCTGTTTAAATATTAGTCAATCCATTGATAGCAGCTGTGAACTATAGCAGTGGTCGGTAAACACAGCAATCTGCTTTGTCGTAATGCGGTAAAAAAAACAGTTTTTGTTTGGGTTTTGATAGCTCTAACTCACTGTCTATAAATAATTTATCAATTGATATTTTAATTTGCAGGAAGCTTGGTGCTTTTTTGTCCGAAGAATCAAAGAAATATAGAACTTCAATGACCTTTTAGGGATAGATCGGCAGGGATTATAGATAAATAAGTTCAGAATAGGGTTAAGAAAATCTCAATTATCAAAAGTGACAGTGATACAATGGCCCAATGAGCGAAATTAGAACCCAAGTCCAATTTGTCGACATTGACGAAGATATGGCTGGTCAGCGTATTGATAACTTCTTACGCAACCAATTAAAAAACATCCCGAAAAGCATGATTTACCGAATCGTGCGTAAAGGCGAAGTCCGCGTAAACAAAAAACGCATCAAGGCTGAATACAAACTAAAAGCAGGTGATTTAGTTCGTATCCCGCCAGTCACTATTGAAGAGAAAACAGAAGAGAACGTGCCAAGCACGAAACTCAATAAGGTTTCTGAATTAGAACAGTGCATCATTTATGAAGATGATCACATGCTGATTCTTAATAAACCGTCTGGCACTGCTGTTCATGGTGGTAGTGGGCTAAAGTTTGGCGCGATTGAAGCATTGCGTGCACTTCGCCCTGATGCTCGTTTTCTTGAATTAGTGCATCGTATTGATAGAGATACGTCTGGCATTTTGCTTGTTGCTAAGAAGCGCTCTGCGCTAAGACACCTTCAAGCACAGTTCCGTGAAAAAACGGTTCAAAAATACTACTTCGCTTTAGTGATGGGCGAATGGAAGAACAGCTGTAAAGTGGTTAATGCCCCTTTATTGAAAAATGAAGTAAACAGTATTGTTCGCGTTAACCCGAATGGTAAGGCTTCTGAAACTCGTTTTAAGGTTTTGGAAAAATTCCAAGATGCGACGTTAGTTCAGGCAAGCCCAATTACCGGCCGTACGCACCAAATTCGCGTACATGCTCAGTATACTGGCCACCCAATTGCTTGGGATGACCGTTACGGTGATCGTCGTTTTGATGCTTACACGGGTAAAGTAGGATTGAATCGTTTGTTCTTACATGCCGCCAACATTAAGTTTACCCACCCAGGTAGCGAAGAGAAGATGGATATCTCGGCTCCAATGGAAAAAAGGCTAGAGAGAGCACTCACTGGTCTACGTAAGCTTTAAGAAGATACGAGATACGAGATACGAGATACGAGATACGAGATACGAAAGGGTTAGCTGTTTCTAGCCTTACTTATCTATTAACAAAAAAGGTTGACGAAATTCGTCAACCTTTTTTGTTTTCATCTGTTGTAGAAGATCCCCAACTCGCTCTTTCCTCGCTCTTAAGGATGACGACTTTTTAAAGTCAGGTTCTACATCATGAGCTGATTGGATAATGTAGCTATCTTCGTCCTTCCCTAGACTGACGAAGGAAGGAGTAGGGAATCTCTAACAAAGAGAGGGTATCCGTTATAGTACGCTCATTCCTTGCGCTTCTAACATATCAACCAGATCGATCAGAGGTAAACCGATCAAGGTATTCGGGTCTTTACCTTCCATCTGTTTAAATAGCGCGATACCTAACCCTTCACACATAAAGCTGCCTGCGCAGTAATAAGGCTGTTCTTTCTCAACATAAGAAATGATTTGCTGCTGTGTTAAATCACGGAAATGCACGATGAAGGTATCTAAGCGAGTGTCGGCTTTATTGGTTTCGCTGTTCCATATGGTTATCCCAGTATAGAAAGTGATGCTTTTGCCGCTTTGGTGAGATAGCTGCTCAATCGCTTTTTCACGAGTGTGTGGTTTACCAATGATTTCTCCATCAATCACACACACTTGATCGGAACCAATCACTAGGCTTGGTTGTTCGGTAGTACAAGACTTGGCTTTTGTCTCGGCAAGACGCATCACTAACTGTTGAGGTGTCTCTTCTGGAAGTGGTGTTTCATCGCAGTCAGGCTTCGCTGTGACAAAGTCTAACTGTAGTTTTTTGAGGATCTCTTGCCTAAATGGAGATGTAGAAGCTAAAACTAGTTGGTAATTTCTCATTTTAATTTACAATTCGTGTAAGCATTTAGTTCAGGATAACGTAACTTATCCTGCTATTCATAATGCTCTGAACAGGAAAGGTAGGAAAGTACATTTTTTTTGCCATTTCCTTTGACTAAACACGATTTGGAAGATAAGATTCGCGCCCTATGCAAAAGGAAAAAATACCGCGTACAGTTGATCCGGCAAGAACGGCTCAAAAACGACTCGATATGGATGGTATCATTCAAGTCAGTCTTTTGAAGCGTTTAACTGAAACAACTGAAGGCGTAAAACGTGACGCGCAAGTCTCAATGTCATTTGGGCTTGATGAACAACGATTAGTCGTTATCTCTGGTAAAGCTAACGTCGAAGTCGATTTAGAGTGTCAACGTTGTAATGAGGTTTTCGCACATGAGTGCGATGTCCAATTTACTTATACTCCTGTTTACAGCGAGAAAAGTGAAGAGGAAGCACCGGAAGAGTACGATTTGGTAGATCTGAACGAGTACGGTGAGTTAGACCTGATTCAATTAGTTGAAGACGAGTTCATCCTTGGATTGCCACAAATAGCAATGCACGACGATGCGAAATGTAGCGTTAACTCAAATAACTTGGTGTTTGGTGAACTTCCTGAAGAAATTGAGGAAGATAAAAAGCCGAATCCATTTGATGTTTTAAAAAACTTAAAGAAGTAACTTATTAGTAAGTATCTTTAAGAATTTACATAGGAGTAGGGTCAATGGCCGTACAAAAGAGCAAGAAATCACGTTCAATGCGTGGCATGCGTCGTTCACACGATGCGCTAACTACAGCTGCACTTTCTGTAGACGCAACTTCAGGTGAAACTCACCTACGTCACAACGTGACTGCCGAAGGTTTCTACCGCGGCAAAAAGGTTATCAACAAGTAAGGTTGACCTTTGCAAAATCTAACCGTTGCGCTTGATGCAATGGGCGGGGACTTCGGTCCTCGTGTAACAGTGCCTGCCGCCGTGCAGGCACTGTCGTATTTCCCAGAGCTAAAAGTCATTCTCATAGGTGATCGAAATGCGATCACATCTCAATTATCTTCATTAGGTCGAATGCCTGATTCTCGTTTGAGTATCCAGCATTGTGATCGAGTCATTTCCAATTCTGAAAAACCTTCACTAGCCTTACGTAATAGTCAGGGTAGTTCTATGCGTGCTGCTATCGATTTGGTTGCCGAATCACAGGCTGATGCTTGTGTGAGTGGTGGTAACACTGGCGCACTGATGGCGTTATCTCGTTTCAGACTCAAACTCCTTCCCGGTATTGATAGGCCTGCATTGGTTTCAGCTTTGCCTACTGCTTCTGGCAACCGTACATGGATGCTTGATTTAGGAGCGAACGTTTCTAGTGACGCAGATTCACTGTTTCAGTTTGCTGTAATGGGCAGTGCATTAGCAGAACAACATTTAGGTCGCGCTCCACGTGTCGCTATCTTGAATATCGGTGCAGAAGAAATCAAAGGCAATGACCTTGTGAAACGATGTGCGGAAATGTTGTCTAATACTCAGTCTGTTAACTTCATAGGCTATATTGAAGGTAATCAATTACTTCAAGATGCCGCTGATGTCGTCGTATGTGATGGTTTTGTGGGCAATGTCTGCTTAAAAACGTGCGAAGGTACAGCTCAGCTCTTTATTGATAAGCTAAAAACGCGCATGATGGCTTCAACAATAAAGGGTTGGATCGCCAGAATGTTGTTTTCTGAGCTATTTACTGAATTAAAAACCTTGAACCCCGACCAGTATAACGGCGCAAGTTTGTTAGGATTGCGCGGCATTGTCATTAAAAGTCATGGAAGTGCTGATGTGTCTGCAGTCGTCAACGCGATTGGTGAAGCAGTACACGAGGTCAAACGACAAGTCCCCAGCCGCATTAGCGATCGTTTGGAAGCGGTTTTACTCGAGAGGCATTATTAGTCTTCATGTATAGCAAAATTTTAGGTACTGGCAGCTACTTGCCATCTCAGGTGCGTACTAACGCAGACTTAGAGAAAATGGTAGAGACTAGCGATGAGTGGATCGTTGCTAGAACAGGTATTAAAGAGCGTCGTATTTCAGCGGAAAACGAAACCGTTGCGGATATGGCGTTTTACGCTGCTGAGAATGCCATTGAGATGGCAGGTATCGACAAAGAAGATATTGATTTAATCATCGTTGCGACAACCAGCAGTAGCCATACATTCCCGTCTTCGGCATGTCAGGTACAAGGTAAGCTTGGTATCAAAGGCTGCCCTGCGTTTGATTTAGCTGCGGCGTGTTCTGGCTTTGTCTATGCACTGTCTGTTGCTGATCAACATATCAAGACTGGTATGTGTAAAAACGTTTTGGTAATCGGTGCGGATGCACTGTCAAAAACCTGTGATCCGACTGACCGCTCTACTATCATCTTATTTGGTGATGCTGCAGGCGCGGTGGTTGTAGGCGCAAGCGAAGAGCCAGGTATTTTGTCTACTCACATTTACTCTGATGGTAAATATGGTGAGCTTCTAAGCTTAGAAGTTCCAGAGCGTGGCGGTGATGCAGACAAATGGCTGCACATGGCGGGCAACGAAGTATTTAAAGTGGCGGTAACTCAGCTTTCTAAGCTAGTTAAAGACACATTAGCGGCGAACAATATGGATAAGTCAGAGCTTGATTGGTTAGTTCCACACCAAGCGAATTACCGTATTATCTCGGCAACCGCTAAAAAGCTGACGATGTCGCTTGATCAAGTTGTGATTACTCTTGATAAGCACGGCAATACGTCGGCAGCTACCGTACCAACGGCCCTTGATGAGGCTGTTCGCGACGGGCGAATTAAACGTGGTCAAACGCTTCTACTCGAAGCATTTGGCGGCGGCTTCACTTGGGGTTCTGCGTTAGTTAAATTCTAACCCCAAGCGATAATCAACAAACAAGGCACATAACTTATGTGCCTTATTCAATTTTTTGCTTTGCTTAAAGGAAAATTACAATGAGCAAATTTGCTATCGTATTCCCAGGCCAAGGCTCTCAAGCTATCGGTATGCTTGCTGACCTAGGCGAACAGTATGATGTTGTTAAAAAGACATTTGCTGAAGCTTCAGAAGCACTTGGTTACGATCTATGGGCATTGGTTCAAGATGGTCCAGTAGAAAATCTAAATGAAACTTTCCGTACTCAACCGGCTCTACTCACTGCGTCTGTTGCAATCTGGCGCGTATGGCAAGAGCTTGGTCTAGAGCAACCTGCAAACCTAGCAGGCCACAGCCTAGGCGAATACTCTGCACTAGTGTGTGCGGGTGTTATCGACTTTAAAGAAGCGATCAAGCTGGTTGAGCTACGTGGTCAACTGATGCAAGAAGCGGTTCCTGCGGGTGTTGGTGCAATGTACGCAATCATCGGTCTAGATGATGAAGCGATTGCTAAAGCGTGTGAAGAAGCGGCACAAGACGAAGTTGTGTCTCCAGTTAACTTCAATTCACCAGGCCAAGTTGTTATCGCGGGTAACAAAGCAGCAGTAGAGCGTGCTGGTGCACTATGTAAAGAAGCAGGCGCTAAACGTGCTCTTCCTTTACCTGTATCTGTGCCGTCTCACTGTGCCCTTATGAAGCCTGCAGCAGACAAGCTAGCGGTTGCTCTAGAAGCTCTAGAGTTCAACACACCGGCACTGCCTGTTATCAATAACGTCGATGTTATTGCTGAAACAGACCCTGCAAAAATCAAAAGCGCACTTGTTCGTCAGCTATACAGCCCAGTTCGTTGGACTGAAGGTGTACAAGCGATGAATGAGCAAGGCGTTGAAAAGCTACTAGAATTAGGCCCAGGTAAGGTTCTTACTGGTCTAACAAAACGTATTGTTAAAACTATGACAGCTGCTGCAGTTAATGACACTGCATCACTAGACGCTGCTAAGTAAATAACCAATTAATAGAGAAGTTATGATGAATTTAGAAGGCAAAGTTGCACTAGTTACAGGCGCAAGCCGTGGCATCGGTCGTGCAATCGCTGAGCTTTTAGTTGAGCGTGGTGCTAAAGTTATCGGTACTGCTACGTCTGAAGGCGGCGCTGCTGCAATCAGCGAGTACCTTGGTGAGAACGGTAAGGGTCTTGCTCTTAATGTCACTGATGTTGACTCAATTGCTGCTACACTGAAAACCATCAACGATGAATTCGGTGCGATTGACATTCTGGTTAACAACGCAGGTATCACTCGTGATAACCTTCTCATGCGTATGAAAGACGATGAATGGAATGACATCATTGATACTAACCTAACGCCTATCTTCCGCATGTCTAAAGCTGTATTGCGTGGCATGATGAAGAAGCGTCAAGGCCGTATCGTAAACGTTGGTTCTGTAGTAGGTACTATGGGTAACGCTGGTCAAGCTAACTACGCAGCAGCAAAAGCTGGTGTGATTGGTTTCACTAAATCAATGGCTCGTGAAGTTGCGTCTCGTGGTATTACAGTGAACACTGTAGCGCCAGGTTTCATCGAAACAGACATGACTAAAGCGCTAAATGATGACCAACGTGCAGCAACTTTGGCGAATGTACCAGCAGGTCGACTAGGTGACCCTCGCGAAATCGCTGAAGCTGTGGTATTTTTGGCGTCACCTGCGGCAGCTTATATCACAGGTGAAACACTTCACGTCAATGGCGGTATGTACATGGTGTAAATTATGTGCAACATTTGTGCATGATTTAAGTCAAGATCATACGTAATTTCGGTTAAAATCGTGAAAATTGTGGTTTGACCAGAAAAGTTGACCTTGCAACTTTCAATAGATTGAATAAACTACGGAAAACATCGCATAAAGCGAACTCTGTAAAGGAAAAGAAAAAATGAGCAACCTCGAAGAACGCGTAAAGAAAATCATTGTTGAACAGCTAGGTGTAGACGAAGCTGAAGTTAAAAACGAAGCTTCTTTCGTTGATGACCTAGGTGCAGATTCTCTAGACACAGTTGAGCTAGTAATGGCTCTAGAAGAAGAATTCGACACTGAAATCCCAGATGACGAAGCTGAGAAAATTACTACTGTTCAAGCTGCTATCGATTACGTAACTAGCGCTCAGTAATAATCTCTCCCAGGCGGTCACCTTGACCGCCTGTGTTTTATCTAACTCATCTATCCTCATCTTAAATCACCTCAATCCCCGGAGTGTAATATCGTGTCCAAGCGTCGTGTAGTTGTCACTGGCATGGGTATGTTGTCGCCGGTAGGCAACACTGTAGAATCTTCTTGGAAAGCCCTGCTAGCTGGTCAAAGTGGTATCGTTAATATCGATCATTTTGATGCAACCAATTTCTCAACTCGTTTTGCAGGTCTAGTTAAAGACTTTAACTGCGAAGAGTATATGACTAAAAAAGATGCTCGTAAGATGGACTTGTTCATCCAGTACGGCGTCGCAGCAGGTATTCAAGCTTTAGATGATTCAGCCCTAACTATTACTGAAGAAAACGCTCCTCGTGTAGGCGTTGCTATCGGTTCTGGTATTGGTGGTCTTGGTTTGATCGAAGCCGGTCACAAGGCTCTAACTGAAAAAGGCCCTCGTAAAATCAGCCCGTTCTTCGTACCGTCGACGATCGTGAATATGATTGCGGGTCACATGTCTATCATGCGTGGCCTACGCGGTCCAAACATCGCGATCTCTACAGCATGTACGACTGGCCTACATAACATTGGCCACGCGGCTCGTATGATTGCATACGGCGATGCTGACGCAATGCTAGCGGGTGGTGCTGAAAAAGCATCTACACCACTAGGTATGGGCGGTTTTGGTGCGGCTAAAGCACTGTCTACTCGTAACGATGAGCCTCAAAAAGCTTCTCGTCCATGGGACAAAGGCCGTGACGGCTTCGTTCTTGGTGACGGTGCAGGCATGATGGTTCTTGAAGAGTATGAACATGCTAAAGCTCGTGGCGCTAAGATTTACTGTGAGCTAGTTGGCTTCGGTATGTCGGGTGACGCTTACCACATGACATCTCCAAGTGAAGATGGCTCTGGTGGTGCACTAGCAATGGAAGCGGCTATGCGTGATGCTGGCATTACTGGTGAACAAATCGGTTATGTTAATGCACACGGTACTTCGACTCCTGCAGGTGACGTAGCGGAAGTTAAGGGCATCAAGCGTGCTCTTGGCGAAGCAGGCAGCAAGCAAGTCTTGGTTTCTTCTACGAAATCAATGACAGGCCACCTTCTAGGTGCTGCAGGTTCTGCTGAAGCGATTATCACAGCGATGTCTCTAATTGATCAAATTGTTCCACCAACAATCAATTTAGATGATCCTGAAGAAGGCTTAGATATTGACTTAGTACCCCACACTGCGCGTAAAGTTAGCGGTATGGAATATGCTGCATGTAACTCATTCGGTTTCGGTGGTACAAACGGCTGTTTGATCTTCAAAAAGATTTAATCATCTTATTAAAGATGTAAACATTCGTAGATAGTCATAATTAGACTTGTTTTTAAACGGCTTGATGCTTTAGCATTGAGCCGTTTCTTTTTATGGGGAAAAACATGTTTTGGGTTGATGGAGAAAGCCAGCAAACTGTCGATATCTTGGATCGTTCGTTTCAGTACGGGGATGGTTGTTTTACCACCATGCTTGTCCAAGAGGGTCAGGTTCAGCATTTTTATGATCATCAATGTCGTGTCGACGAATGCCTTAAAGCGTTACGTATTCCAACACTTGATTGGGATGTAGTTAGCCTTTGGATCGATAATGCACTTCAACATATCCAAGATAACGATCTTCATGGAACAAAGAGCCTTTATGGTTCAAAGATCCTCCATGATACAAACAAGCCTCATAATCAAAAAGCTGGGATAAAGCTACACGTTAGCCGTGGGGCCGGCGGTCGTGGCTACAGTGCCAAGAATATCGCCAAGCCAACGATAACCATCAGTACATTTGATTTCCCTAGTCATTATTCAGCGTGGCAAGATTCTGGTGTAGAACTCGGTATCTGCCAACAAGCACTAGGTTTGAGCCCATTGCTCGCAGGCCATAAGCACAATAATCGTCTTGAGCAGATCTTGATGAAAGATGAAATGGATCAGGCCGATGAAGCTGATGGTGTAGTTCTTGATATCTCGGGCAATGTGATTGAAACCACCATGGCTAATCTGTTTTGGCGCAAAGGTCAGATGATATATACACCTCAACTCACGCAAAGTGGTGTGGCGGGGGTTATGCGTAAGCAAGTGTTAACCGCGCTGAATCAAGCTGAACTTTCCGTTACAATTAGTGACTACTGCTTATCTCAACTCATGCAAGCTGATGAGATTTTCATGACCAACTCCATCTTAGGGGTTGCCCCCGTTACCCGTATTAGTGATACCCAATTCAACATTGGAACCGTTACTCGTAGCCTTCAAGGACAACTAAACTCGTGATCAAAAAGTTATTTATTTTTATTACCTTGTGCTTAATCGCAGCCGCTGCTGCTGGTTTTTATGTTTACAACCAAGCGCAAGATAACCTGAAACAAGTTATTCAATTAGAAAAACCGCAGGTGGTTACCGTTGCTTCAGGTAGCAGCTTTAACCGTGTTCTAGCACAGTTGATTAACGAGGGGCTTTTTGAGGCTTCTCCTTACGAGAAATTAATTCGTAAGTTACATCCTGAACTTGTAGACGTAAAAGCGGGTACATTTCTGCTTGAACCCGGTTTAACCCTAGAGCAGGCGCTACAAGTGCTTGTCGAAGGGAAAGAGCACCAATTTACCATTACCTTCGTAGAAGGCAGTCGTTTTGACGAGTGGCTTGTTCAGTTAAAAGACAACGAATTCATTCAGCAGACGTTGAATGATGTCTCTGAAAAAGAGATCGCACAAAAGCTTGGTATTGAAAATGAAAAGCTAGAAGGCCTTTTCTTAGCGGAAACATACCACTACACCTATGGCACAACGGATTTAGATTTGTTGAAACGTGCCCACCGAGATCTGATGAACGTGGTCAATGATGAGTGGGAAAATAGAGCCGATAAACTGCCTCTTAAATCGCCTTATGAAGCGCTAATTCTTGCGTCTATCATCGAGAAAGAGACTGCAGTAGCGTCAGAGCGTGAACGTGTGTCTTCTGTGTTCGTTAATCGCTTGAACAAGCGTATGCGTCTGCAAACTGACCCAACGGTTATCTACGGCATGGGCGACAGTTACAAAGGCAATATACGTAAGAAAGACTTACGTACTCCAACGCCATACAACACTTATACAATGAGTGGTTTACCACCGACGCCTATTGCAATGGCGGGCAAAGCGTCTATCAATGCTGCGCTGAATCCAGAGAAGAGCAACTACCTGTATTTCGTTGCGAGTGGAACAGGCGGTCACGTATTTTCAAAGAGTTTGACTGAGCATAACCGTGCAGTACGAGCTTACTTAAAGCAATTAAGAAAAAACAAATAAAGAAATAATTATGAATCAGTCGAAATTTATCGTAGTTGAAGGCCTTGAAGGTGCTGGCAAAAGTACAGCAATTAATGCCATCGTTGAGACATTAAAAGCATCGGGTGTTGAAGATATCGTCAATACTCGTGAGCCGGGTGGCACTGTCTTAGCTGAAAAGATGCGTTCATTGGTTAAAGAAGAACACGAAGGTGAGAAGCTTCAAGATATGACGGAACTATTGCTGATGTACGCGGCACGTGTTCAATTAGTCGAGAACGTCATCAAGCCCGCATTAGACAGCGGTAAATGGGTGTTGGGTGATCGCCATGATATGTCATCTCAAGCTTATCAAGGTGGTGGTCGTCAGATAGCACGCACTACGATGGAATCACTGAAAGCAACCACGCTAGGCGGCTTTAAGCCAGATCTAACGCTATATTTGGACCTAGACCCTAGAGTCGGACTAGAGCGTGCGAGAGGCCGTGGTGAGCTTGATAGAATTGAAAAGATGGATATCTCATTTTTTGACCGAACGCGTGAGCGCTACCTAGAAATCGCAGGGCAAGACGATTCTGTACTCGTGATTAATGCACAGCAAGAAATTGAGCAAGTAGCCGCTGATATTAAAGTCGCGCTAAGTGCTTGGCTCAATAAACAGTAGGTAGTCATGGCTGAAGTGTATTCTTGGCTCACACCTGTATGGAGTGAGTGGAAAAAAAGTCTCGATGCAGAGCGTTTTCCTAACTCTGTGATTGTTAATGCACCGGAAGGGCTCGGCGTTGATGCGCTGATTAGCCAACTTACCGATGCATTGATGTGTACTAATTACGAAAGCGAGTCGTGTGGATTTTGCCACAGTTGTGAATTGATGAAATCGGGGAGTCATCCGGATTTCCATGTGATTGAACCTGAGAAAGAAGGTAAATCGATTACCGTTGACCAAGTACGTGCGAGTAACCGCTGGGCTCAACAATCGTCCCAGTTAGGTGGTTTGCGCGTTATCTTGCTTAACCCTGCCGAGGCGATGAACGAATCGGCGTCGAACGCATTGCTGAAAACTCTAGAAGAGCCATCAAGTAAGTGCATCTTCATTCTTTCTACTCGTAACAGTAATCGCTTAATGCCGACTATTATTAGCCGCTGTCAGCAATTCAATGTGGTTAGCCCACAGTTGGATACTGGATCGACTTGGCTAGATGGGGAAGTAGGTAAAGCGGTTCCGCAGTATATTCTAGCGCTCAATGACAACGCGCCTTTGAAAGCGAAAGCCATGTTTGAGCAAGGCGGTGTTGAAGCCTCAACAAAAGTGCTCGATGGCTTTGTCAATGTAATCAAAGGCACTCAACCTGACATGCTGAAGTTTTCCACAGAGCTTAGTAAAGACCCTTTGGTTCAACTAGGCTGGCTATGGCACTTACTGTCTGACGTGCAAAAGCTGCATTTTGGTTTGGCGAATCAGGCGATGACTCCGAGTGCGAAAGCTTTGGTTGAGGTAATGTCTTATCAAAGTGCTTACGCAGCATCGAATAAACTGTTGATATTGATTGAGCAGTTAAAGCAACACCCCGGGCTCAATACGGAGCTACTCATAATGAACTGGCTGATCGCCACTTGCGAGGAAATATGTTCGTAGATTCCCACTGTCATTTAGACAAACTGGATTACCAAGATTTACACACCAGTGTAGAAGACGTGGTTAATAAGGCGAAGGCAGCAAACGTAGACCAACTGCTTTCTGTCGGTGTGACATTAGACTCGTTTGAAAATATGCTTGAGATGATCTCGCCGTTCGATAACGTTAAAGCTTCTTGTGGCGTTCACCCTCTCGATGTAGAGAGCGATTTCTGTCTAGAAAGAATGCGTGAGTATGCGAGCAATCCAAAGGTTGTGGCGATAGGTGAGACAGGCTTAGATTATCACTACCAGCCAGAGACGGCAGAACTACAACAGCTTAGGTTTAAGCAGCACGTTGAGTTGGCTGTTGAGCTTAATAAACCTTTGATCATCCACACGCGTAACGCGCGTGAAGATACGTTAGCTATTTTACGCGATGGTGGAGCAGAGAAGTGCGGCGGTGTGATTCATTGCTTTACTGAAGATCAAGCGTTCGCCGAAGCGGCAATGGAGTTAGGTTTTTATATCTCGATCTCAGGTATTGTGACCTTTAAACAAGCCACAGAACTTAAAGATGTTGTGAAAAACCTACCGCTAGATAGGTTGCTGATCGAGACGGATTCGCCATACTTGGCTCCAATTCCATATCGAGGTAAACAGAATCAGCCTGCATATGTAGTCGAAGTAGCGGCTTATATCGCGCAGTTGAAAGGGCTGTCAATGAAAGAGGTTGCTGAACAAACAACCAAAAATTACCGAAAACTTTTTTTGCGATAAAAAACTAACTAAACAAATAAAAGGGAGCGAAAGCTCCCTTTTTGTGTTTTTGATCACCAAAAGTACGTTTTTTTTTAATGTTTACTAATTATGTTGAACTTGAGAGCACTATTTACATCATTTGTAATTTTGTTACTAAAAATAACATTAGCTCCTATTTTATTTACCCAGTAAAATAATACGCCTACCAAAAAATATAGATATATTTCAATGATTTAATTACTTGTAAAGCATTGCATTTCTAGATTTGACATGTGATCCAAGACGTGTTTTGAAACTAAATTTCGTAAGTGACTAGAAAGTTAGTTCCGCATCAATATATATTTAGCGGCAGAAAATATAATGCAATACATGGTTACATTTTCACTGGGTGCTAACATATAGGCTACGGGGGTGTGCCGTTAGAACCCATATAATTATTTTATCTTTATCAGGAGCATAAACATGTTTAAGAACCTTTTTGCTAACCTGCAGAAAGTTGGTAAGTCTCTGATGCTACCAGTATCAGTTTTACCAGTTGCGGGTATTTTGCTAGGTGTCGGTGCAGCAGACCTTCCTTTCATTCCAGAAATTGTTTCAAACTTAATGGAACAAGCGGGTGGTTCAGTATTCGGTCAAATGGCACTACTGTTCGCAGTAGGTGTAGCACTTGGCTTTACTAATAACGACGGTGTAGCTGGTCTAGCTGCTATCGTTGGTTACGGCATCATGACTGCTACACTTGGCGTAATGGCTGGTGTAATGGGCGTTGATAAAATCGATACTGGTGTACTAGGTGGTATCCTAGTCGGTGGTGTTGCTGCTTGGGCATTCAACCGTTTCTTCCGTATTCAACTACCAGAGTACCTAGGCTTCTTCGCTGGTAAGCGTGCCGTGCCAATCATCACAGGTTTCTCTGCGATTGGTCTAGCAATCCTACTATCTGTAGTATGGCCACCAGTTGGCGGCGCTATCTCTGCGTTCTCTGATTGGGCTGCTCACCAAAACCCACAAGTGGCGTTTGGTATCTACGGTATCGTTGAGCGTTCTCTAATTCCATTTGGTCTTCACCACGTTTGGAACGTACCTTTCTTCTTTGAAGCTGGTACTTGTGTAAACGCTGCTGGCGAAACTCAAAACGGTGTTCTTACTTGTTACCTAGTTGCTGATGACGCATCTCGTGCAGCGGGCAATGGCTTCGGTCAGCTAGCTGGTGGTTACATGTTCAAGATGTTCGGTCTACCTGCTGCTGCAATCGCAATTGCACACTCAGCTAAGCCTGAAAACCGCGCTAAAGTAATGGGCATCATGGCTTCTGCTGCGTTGACTTCATTCCTAACGGGTATCACTGAACCAATCGAATTCTCATTCCTATTCGTTGCTCCAGTACTGTACGCAATCCACGCTCTACTAGCTGGTTCTGCATACGTTCTTGCGAACACTCTAGGTTTTGTACACGGTACATCTTTCTCACACGGTCTAATCGACTTCCTAGTTCTATCTGGCAACGCGTCTAAGATGGGCCTAATGGTTGTATGTGGTATTGGTTACGCTGCAATTTACTACATTGTATTCCGCACTGTGATTAAAGCACTTGACCTTAAAACTCCAGGTCGCGAAGACGAGTCAGAAGACGACATCGTTGCAACTGGTACTGAGCTTGCTGGTGAGTTAGTTGCTGCATTCGGTGGCAAAGCGAACATCACTGGTCTTGACGCTTGTATTACTCGTCTACGTGTTGCAGTAGCTGATACAGAAGCTGTTGACCAAGACAAACTGAAGAAACTAGGTGCTGCAGGTGTTGTTGTAGTTGCTGGTGGCGTACAAGCTATCTTCGGTACTAAGTCTGACAACCTTAAGACAGACATGGATGAGTGGATTCGTAACAACGGTTAATTCACTGATTCAATAAATTGAAAGGAGGCCGAAAGGCCTCCTTTTTTGTTTTCTGCTCTATGAAAGACCTTTCTGCGTTTCATCTTTTCTAAATCAGTGAATTACCACTTAACTCGATGTGTTGTTACTCGTTCTTGATCGTTTAATGGCTGCGATCTTTAACCAAGTGATGACATCTTTAGCTATGATTCAAGTAACCTACCGTTTTTTCAAAACAGTCTGAGAATATTATGAAACATCGTTACTTGATCGGCCTTATGTGCTGCAGCGGAGCCTCGTTTGCTCACGCTTCTGAAGCCCCAGATTTGGAAGTTGGACTCGCCATCGACCAAGACCTGAGTGTCGTTGTGGAATTTGATCAGAAATACCGTGCTACGATTGGCAATGACGGCGCTGCATTTGACTATATTTTTAAGCGTGGTCAGTTTGAAACTGAAGCTCCGTTGAGCTGGTATGTAGGCGCTGGTGCTTGGGCTGAATGGAATGACGACTTTGGTTTGCGTTTGCCGCTAGGCGTGAAAGTGAATTTCTATGAAGGTTGGAATGCTTACGCACAAGTTCACCCTGAGCTCGACATGTACAAAGGTGTTGAGTTACAAGTAGGCGGCGCACTAGGTGTGACCTACAAGTTCTAAGTTGAACTGAAAACCGTTTTTATAATGAAAAAGCCAGCATCAAGCTGGTTTTTTCATTTCCTTAGAATACTTCTAGTCTAAAGACTGATTGATCCAATATGGGGACTCAACCTAGAAGGTAAAACTCAATCCGACATTGGCTTGGAATTGGTTCATCCAGTCAGTATCAAAGCGGATGATGCAGTCTTGGCCATTGCTCGGTACGTTACAAACACCAGAGGTGTCGTTGTCGACCACAGTACCTAGCCAACGTACTTGTGTATTTAACGCTAAGCGGTCACTGAATTTGTACTCTAAGCCACCAAAGATAGAAGTTGAGAACCCATATTTATCTTTCGCCCAATCTACATCAACGTAAGAAGCACCAAGACCTAACCCTAGATAGCCTGACAACGCAGAGGAAGCAGGGTAGTAGATACTACTTTGAAAGTGCAGGTATTGAATTGAGGAGCTTAGATTGAGCGTTTCTAACTCAGAGCTCTGATTGGAATAGAAAAAGCCGATACGACCTTTCTCAAGCGGAGTTTCAATGGCGAAGGTGAAGTTTTCTGAACCTTCCATATCATAAGTATTACCATCCTGGTCTTCGACGCTACCACCACCTGTATAACCAATCATCGGAGTGATAATAATTTCCGGTGCTGCATACAAGTTTGAAGCGGAAATGAGCGCAACAAGCGCAATCATATTTGCTTTGTTATTCATGAGTATATCCTTATCCATACACTTACTAATTGTGATGGTTACATCAATATTGTGCGACTAATTTCGACGATTCTTGAAGATACTTCACACACCTGATAATACTTAAATAGAGACTCGACAAATTAATAATAAGCCAGAGGTGTTTATGGACCATAATCTGAAAAATGCGCTACAAATAACAGTAGTAATCTACACCATCATTCTTTCGTTTGGCTTTATTGCGATTGGTAGCTAATACCATCTATTGCGAGGCTGAGTTTTTATACTCAGGGAATAATGAATAGTGGGATTATAACCAATATTGATTCGGCAATAGACTTAGATTACTACGCTAAGTTTATTGCTGGAAAAACAGCACTGGTTGCCCAAGGCGGCGGACAGCGAAGTATTTTTACGGCTGGTGTGCTGGACGCATTTCTTCTTTCTAATTTTGACCCTTTCGACGAATTCTTTGGCACCTCAGCGGGTGCGCTTAATTTGTGTGCCTATCTGTGCCGTGATAAAGGGCTAGGTCGTTCTTTCGTTCTCGATTTAACGACGGCTCCAGAATTCTTCAATCTTTTCTCTTATATACGAAAGCGACAGAACTTAGGTTTAGAGTGGGCCTTAGAACAGATCATGGCTTACCCATACAAACTTGATCTTGATTTGGGACGACAAACCTTAGGTGATCGCCATTTCTCTGCGGCAGTAACGGATTCTAAAGATTTACGAGACCATTATTTTCCTCTGATGGGAGAAGACTGGTACAAAGTGATGATTGCGACCTGTGCCATCCCTCGTCTGTACAATGATGAAATCTTCATTGGTGACAGTGCTTATGTTGACGGTGGCGTGTCTGCGTCTATTCCTGTGCAAGAAGCATGGCGTAGGCAAGCTCGATCGATAGTCGTGATACGTACTGAGCCTGTATTGGAAGAGGGAGCCGAGCTATCCAAGGAGATTCAAGGTAAACATGCCTTAATGAAAGCACCTAAGCCTATATCGGCTGAGGAGTTGGAATGGTTCCGTGAGTCGTTTGATAGTGTGCAAGATCATTGGCAACAAAAAGTAGAACAATGGAAAACCGATTGGACGTCATTCTTTCAGCAGCAAATTCTCCGTTCAAAGGAGCAAAAGCGCGATAGAGGGCACCTTGATCTGCTCAATGGTGGACGATGGCTATTTGGTGCTGATGATATTTATCGTTTAAGTCATTTGATTGGCGATAAGTTTGATTCTGGCTTAGCTGACATGTTGATGGTTCATTATCAGACCTACTCATTAACTCAGAACTTTTTGAACTCTCCACCGGACGATGCGTTTGTTGTTCAAATTGCACCCAGCAAACCGCTTAAGTCGAGCTCTTTGATGAGTGACAAGGAAGATTTGCTGTACGATTACGACTTAGGTTTAGAGGCGGGTTACCGATTTGTAGAAACCTATACTTCAACGGAAAACGCTCGCAGCTCACATATGCCACAGTTGGCGACTTGCGCTGCTGATAAATAATATTCGAAATTGCTAAGTAATATTCGAAATTGATAAGTAATACTCGAATTTGAAAGTTAGTACGTAATGAGCTAACAAGGTTCTGAAGTGAAAAAGGGTTACTGAACTTAGTTCAATAACCCTTTTTTGATCTTGGCTGGGTCGCTGATCAACGAACTGACCTAATCAAACACTAACTGATTAAGTGACAGGCAAGATTCTCATGCAGTTGGTTGAGCCCGCCACGTCCATAATGTCGCCTTGAGTGACGATCACGAGATCGCCAAACTTAAGATGCTCTTTCTCTTTTAGGCAAGTGAGCGTAGATAGGGCAATGTCAAAGCTATCCTCGGCTTCTGTCTCGAAGTAGATAGGTGTCACACCTCGGTACAAGGTGCAGCGATTAAGTGTTCCTTCGTTACGAGACAGCGCGTAGATAGGCATATCAGCACTTAGACGAGACATCATCAGTGCAGTACGGCCTGACTCGGTGAGAGTGACTACGCCCTTAATGCCTTCCATATGGTTTGCAGAGTAGATGGTTGCCATTGAGACAGTTTCTTCGGCGGTGACAAAAGTACGGTCAATACGGTAATTGGATTGGTTATTAATGCCCGCCATTTTCTCTGCGCCAATACAGACTTCTGCCATCGATTTTACGGTTTCAACCGGGTAATCACCGGCAGCGGTTTCACCTGAAAGCATGACCGCATCTGTTCCATCAAGTACCGCATTGGCAACGTCCATCACTTCGGCACGGGTTGGCATTGGTGCTGAGATCATTGATTCCATCATCTGAGTTGCGGTGATGACGGTTCTGTTAAGCGCTCTAGCACGGCGTATAAGCTGTTTTTGTACTCCGACCAATTCAGGGTCGCCAATCTCTACTCCGAGGTCCCCACGAGCCACCATGACCACATCTGAGGCCATTATGATGTCATCCATGTTCTCAACAGTAGCTACCGTCTCTGCTCGCTCTACTTTTGCTACAAGGTGAGCTTCTAAGCCCGCTTCTCGTGCAAGCTGACGAGCGTAGTGCATGTCTGCGCCGTTGCGTGGGAAAGACACTGCGAGGTAATCCACTTTGATTTGGGCTGCGGTGACGATGTCGCGCTTATCTTTTTCTGTTAGCGCTTCTGCGGAAAGGCCACCGCCTTTTTTATTGATGCCTTTGTTATTTGACAGTGGACCGCCAATGATGACTTCTGTATGAACGCGACAGCCTTCCACTTCGGTCACTTTCAGCTGAACACGACCATCGTCGAGTAACAGGATGTCGTTAGCTGAAACGTCGTTAGGTAATTCTTTATAATCAAGACCGACCGCTTGTTGGTTGCCTGCACCTAAACCTAGGCTACTGTCGAGAGTGAATTTGTCACCCACAGCAAGTTGGATTTTACCATCTTTGAATGTCGATACTCGAATCTTGGGGCCTTGTAAGTCACCGAGAATAGCGATTTGAGTACCAAGTCTTTTTGCAATTGCTCTGACGTTTTCTGCGCGTTGTATATGGTCGTCGCTGGTGCCGTGAGAGAAATTCATACGGACGACATTGGCACCGGCTTTGATGATCTCTTCAAGCACGTTACCTTTATCAGTAGAAGGGCCTAGCGTTGTGACGATTTTCGTTTTTCTTAATTCGGCTGTCATGAATACTCCTAGAGTGAGGCCAAGTAATCTTTCAAAAGACTGAATTAAGTATATGCATTAATTGATTATTTATTGGGAGCTAGGGAGATATTTCATTATTTGTCTCTAATTATTGAATTCAGGGCTCAATAACGATGTTTTATTCTGAAAATTAAGTCTCAATTTATCGATTTTGGTGTTAATTTTCCTCGAACTATTTGACTCGATACACAAAGATTCATGTATATACGTGATACTGGTCACGGCGATATACCAAGTGACTTCACAATTACTTCGCAAAGTAAAAAAATTAACTCGTTGATGATTTCTGGAGCGTAAAATGTACATGGCTCAACCGGGCCATATTGATCATATCAAACAGGTCAATGCTGGTCGTGTATATAAACTAATTGACCTTAAAGGTCCTATTTCTCGTATCGATCTGTCCAAGCAAAGTGAGTTGGCTCCGGCGAGTATTACTAAAATTACCCGTGAACTCATTGAAGCTCACCTTATTCACGAAACGACGGTTCAAGAAGCCACTACTCGTGGGCGTCCTGCTGTCGGTCTGCAAACCAATAACGAAGGTTGGCAGTTTCTGTCGATGCGTCTTGGTCGCGGATACTTGACGATCGCGCTTCATGAATTGGGCGGCGACGTGCTTATCGATACCAAGATTGATATTCATGAACGTGACCAAGATGATGTGCTTGCGCGTCTTCTACATGAAATTGATGAATTTTTCCAAACCTATGCTGAGCAACTCGATAGGGTAACAAGCATTGCGGTTACGCTACCGGGTCTTGTGAATTCTGAGCAAGGTATTGTGTTGCAGATGCCGCACTACAACGTTAAAAATTTAGCGTTGGGTCCTGAGATTTACAAAGAAACCGGTCTGCCTGTTTTTATTGCCAATGATACCCGAGCTTGGGCATTAGCAGAGAAGCTGTTTGGTCACTCACAAGACAACGATAATTCAGTTCTTATCTCGATTCACCATGGTGTCGGTGCTGGGATCATCCTTGACGGCCGAGTGTTGCAAGGTCGCCACGGTAATATCGGTGAACTTGGGCATATTCAGATCGATAAGCAGGGCAAACTTTGTCATTGTGGTAACCGAGGCTGCTTAGAAACAGTCGCGAGTTCTCAGGCGATCCGTGATCAAGTGAAAGAGCGACTGGCTAATGGTGAAGCATCGTCATTAACTGTGTTTGAAGATGTCACTATTGAACAGATCTGTGCTGCCGCTGCTGATGGCGATCCATTGGCTGTTGAAGTTATTGAACAGCTAGGTCGTTACTTAGGTGCCGCGATAGCGATTGTGATTAACCTTTTCAACCCTGAGAAAATCTTGGTGGGTGGTGTTATCAATCAGGCTAAAAGCGTGTTGTACCCTGCGATTCAAAAGTGTATCGAAGAGCAGAGTTTATCGGTTTACCATCAAGATTTAGAGCTGGTGGAATCTCGATTCTATAAACAAGCAACCATGCCTGGTGCTGCGCTTGTTAAACAAGCCTTATATGATGGCCAACTGTTAATGAAAGTTGTTGAAGGTTAACTCCTTATACTCGTCCTTTAGCCTCACCCGAAACCTTTCCATGTACTTAAGCTTTGTATAACATCATTTGTTGTACTTAGTTTAAGCATTCTGTGCATTGGCGCTTTGCTTTAACCTATTGAAATAGGTTATTGTAGCCACAGTTATTATTTGTCACTAAGGTGTTGTATGTCTGGCGTTTTAAATTCGGTTGATCAGAGAACCAAACTGGTCGGTGAAAACCGTCTGGAGCTCTTGTTATTCAGCTTAAACAGTCGTCAACTTTTTGCGATTAACGTATTTAAAGTGAAAGAAGTCCTAAAAGTGCCAGTACTCACTCGCTTGCCGGGCTCTCACCACCATATTACGGGTGTTGCGTCTCTACGTGGTGAATCGGTGCCTGTTATCGATTTGCGCAGCGCGATTGGCTTCCCACCGTCACGAGATGAGACTCAAGAAAATAACTTGATCATCACGGAATACAATCGAACTGTACAAGGTTTCTTAGTTGGACAAGTGCGTAATATCGTGAATACGACGTGGACTGAAATTCAGCCGCCTCCAAAGACAACGGGTCGTGCCAATTACCTGACGGCTATCACGCATATTCAAGAAGAAGAGCAGCACAAGATCGTTGAGATTATTGATGTTGAAAAGGTACTCGCTGAAATCATCGATTATGATGTTTCGATTTCTGACGGTGTATTAGATGAGCAACTTGCCAATGAAATGGTTGGACGTAATGTACTTATCGTTGATGACTCTTCAACCGCGCGTAACCAGATCAAAGGTACCTTATCGCAATTGGGTTTGAACATTATTGAATGTTGTGATGGTTTAGAAGCACTGACCTTACTTAAGGGCTGGTGTGATGAAGGCAAAGACATCAATCAAGAAATATTGTTGATGATCACCGATGCAGAAATGCCTGAAATGGACGGCTATAAACTGACGCATGAAGTGCGTACGGATCCAAGAATGCATGACCTATTCATCACGCTAAATACCTCATTAAGTGGAAGTTTTAATGAAGCTATGGTTGAGAAAGTAGGGTGTAATCGCTTTATTTCTAAGTTCCAACCGGACCTTCTGGTTGAAGTGACTCAAGAACGAATGCGTCAGATTTTATAATTAAGACTGCTGTACGGTTATTTTGAGTGACCTTATGGAAAACGTTTGCTAATATTCACGCAGCATATTTTTCTTAACGAAATATGCTCAACTACTAGCGTAACTTTTCACACACAATCTAAGGTAGTTCCTCTTAATGATATGGTTGACTTCTAAAGTCGTAATGACTTTGAGCTTATTACTGTATAGGGAATTTAAGAAAAGACGTACGGAAGCTGAAGTTGAGTCATAACTCAACAAATTGAATTGAAGGGAAGCTGATGCTTCCCTTTTTCGTTTCTTTCTTTTTTCGTTTCTCCGTCTATCTTTTCTTAGTCAATAGACGATCGAAAAACAGTTGATACATCGCTAATGAAAATCCCGAGACTTGGTGTTCAAGCCAACAATCTCCTCGGTAATATCGATGAGCTTCCCCGCGATAACATGCACGACTTCTCCTTCTTTTTCTAATATCCCTTGTACCTTTAAAGCCTTGGCTGTGAGATAAGCTTGTTGTTGGGCGCGCGCGGTGGCTCCCCAGACCACAACATTAATATTGCCTGTGTTATCTTCCAATGTGACAAAGGTGACCCCACCTGCGGTGCCGGGTGATTGCTTACCCGTGACTAATCCGACAACGGTGACCATGGATTTGTGTCTCTGTTGTATTAAGTCCTTCATGTGTGTGAATCGACCTAATCGATTGGCTTCTTCGAGTAAAGTGATTGGGTGTTTGTTTAATGAAATCCCGACACTGGTGAAATCTTCGAGTAGATCTTGCATCTCACTGGGTTGATGCAATGAGAGCTCGCCATTATCATCTTCTGTATAATCATCGACTTGGTTAAACAAAGGTAGATCAGAGGCTGAGTCCATCATTGCCCAACGCGTCTGAAAACGATCTCCTGAGACATTATTCAGCGCATTTGCGGAGGCCAGTAGCTCGATATCTTTTTTATTCATCGATAACTGTTTCACTTGGCTAGGGTGTCGATAACCGGATGGTGGACGATTGGCGAGCACGCTTTGAATTCCATGTTCGCTGAATCCTTTGATTTGTCGCAGCCCTAAGCGAATCGCTAAACCATTCTGATGTTCAACGATTATATGGTTGTCTTGTGAGGCGTTCACACATACCGGAAGAACCACCACATTGTGTCGCTGTGCGTCTTGTACCAACTGTGATGGGCTATAAAAGCCCATGGGTTGGCTATTCAGTAAAGAAGCGTAGAAACACTCTGGGTAATAGCATTTCAACCAAGCTGAGCAATACGCTAACACCGCAAACGAAGCGGAATGGCTTTCAGGAAAACCGTACTCGCCAAAGCCGCATATCTGTTTAAAGATCTGTTCGGCAAATTCTGTCTCATAGCCACGCTTTTGCATGCCCTCGATAAGCTTGTTTTTAAACTTAAAGACGTTGCCATTTTTTTTCCAAGCGGCCATCGCGCGTCTGAGTTGATCTGCTTCTCCGCCTGTGAAGCCTGCGGCCACCATCGCGAGTTTAATCACTTGCTCTTGGAATATCGGTACACCCAAGGTGCGCGACAGTACCGATTCCACATCTTTAGATGGATAGCTGATTGGCTCAATGCCATCTCGACGCTTGAGAAACGGATGTACCATATCACCCTGAATAGGACCTGGGCGTACGATAGCGATTTGAATCACCAAGTCGTAATAAGTCCTCGGTTTAAGCCTTGGCAGCATACTCATTTGCGCTCGTGACTCAATTTGGAATATCCCGACCGTGTCTGCTCGCTGAATCATACTGTAAACCTGAGGATCGTCCTTGAGACGTGTGATCTCTGCGATCGTTAGCGAGCGACCATGAATGCGTTTGATTTGGTCAAAACATTTACGAATCGCAGAGAGCATACCCAGTGCAAGCACATCGACTTTAAGCAGTCCCAAGGTTTCTAGATCATCCTTATCCCATTGAATTATGGTTCGTTCGTGCATCGCGGCATTCTCGACAGGAACCAATTCATACAAAGGCCCTGAAGATATGACAAAGCCACCGACGTGTTGAGATAAGTGGCGTGGAAAGCCGATGATCTCATTCACCAAGTGGATAAACTGTTGTCCCTTCAAAGAATCAGGTTGTAGCCCCAATTGAGTGAGCTGAGCCTGCCAACCTAGGCTTTTGTCCCTGCGATTGGTGTTCTTAATGAAGTAGTCGAGCTGAGTTTCTTGTAGCCCTAATGCTTTACCGACATCTCTTACCGCACTTTTAAAGCGATAAGAAATGACCGTTGCAGCAAGCGCGGCTCTTTCTCTACCGTATTTTTGGTAGATGTATTGGATGACTTCTTCACGGCGTTCGTGTTCAAAATCGACATCAATATCAGGCGGCTCATCGCGCTCTTTACTGATGAAACGCTCAAACAGCACCGAGATCTGCCTTGGGTCGACTGAGGTGATTTCTAAGCAATAACAGACCACGGAATTGGCCGCTGAACCTCGACCTTGGTAAAGAATGCCTTGGCTTTTAGCAAACATCACGATGTCGTGGATAGTGAGGAAGAAGAAAGGGTAGTTGAGCTCACCAATCAGCCCGAGCTCTTTATCTATGATTTGTTGAATGTCGCGAGGCACACCTTGTGGGAAGCGAGCTTGTTTCCCTCTTTCGACCAACATGCGCAGATAACTCATGGGCGTCTCACCTTGAGGAATCAGCTCGCTTGGATATTCGTAGCGCAAACTGTTTAACTCAAATTCGCACAGTTCTGAGATTCGGTTGCTCTCTTCTAGCCACTCCGCTTTGAAAATACGTGAGAGCTTATTGATGCTTCGTAAACAGCGCTCGGCATTGGCCAGTAAGTGACTACCCACTTCAGTAATGGGTTTTTGGTGCTTGATCGCAGTGAGTGAGTGCTGCAAGGGTAAGCGGTTAGCATTGTGCATCAGCACGCCACCACAAGCTGTTATCGGCAGTTGATGATGTTGTGACAGCTCAACGCAGTAATCTGTGTACTGCTGGTCGGTTTGTTTTAGGTGTCGTTGTAAGCCGATCCACAGCCGACCTGAATGATGTTGGGATAGCCATTGCCCCCAGTGCGCGTCTTCATTTTTCTGTTGAGGAAGCCAAAGAATAAAGCAGTGCTTAGCCGACATGATATCCCACTCAGAGAGCTGATAATGTCCCTTGGTGCTACGACGTCTAGCATTGGTAATAATACGACACAGCTCTGCATAGGCCGTTCTATTCGGACATAACAACACTACTTGGCACTCTTCATTTAACCAAAACATACTCCCGACAATTTGCTTGAGCGACAGTTTATGTTGCTTGATCGCAGAGTGAACTTTAACGATGCCCGCCACCGAGCACTCGTCGGTAACAGCGAGTGCTTTGTAGCGTAAGAAGTCGGCCTGTAAAACAAGCTCTTCCGCATGCGAAGCTCCCTCTAGAAAGGAGTAATTACTTTGGCAGAAGAGCTCTGAGTATTGCTGAGACATAACGTAATCTCACTTAACCATTGCGGATGAACATGATTGAAAAGGGACGTTGAAATCGTCAGTAAGTCGTACTGACTTACTTTCTTACAGGCTAGCTAAATAATCCGTGTAAAAACCATTGCTTATCGGGCGTTCTGAATACCCATAGCCACCGCCCGTTTTCGCTGTGAGCAATAAAGTAGTCACGAATGATTTTCTCGCCATCCCACCAGCCAGAAACAATGCGCTCAGGGCCTTGGGATAAGGTGACATTTTCGGTTAGGGCTTCGGGCTCTGGCAGTAAAATACTGGGCCTGAGTCGCTGTTGGTTGATGTTGAAAGCAGTCGTTTGTTGCTCGAACTCTGGGGGGGTTTGCTTCTTTGCCACAGACTTACTCAGTGTTGGAAGCGAGTATTGATTGGCTTTTTCTGGTCTTGGGTCATGCTGTATTTTGGGAGTCTGAATACAAGCTTGTCCTAACTTGGCTTGCAGTAATGAGAGCAAATCTAACGCGGCAAGTGTTCCTGTATTGCCATCAAAAAGATCACGGTAGGCCATTTGCGGTTCTCCATGACGAATTACGGAAAGGGTCAGCCCCTGAATCGGTGCCGTGGTCTTTAGTGACTCTAAGGTGAGATGAGTCAGGTTCGCCCATTTTTCAGCAAGGTAATCACCTTGAGCTGAATAAAAAGAGACAGGGTGGTCGTCTTTATCTCTCAGATGCAAAGTCAGCGTTAACTCGAAAGCAACTCGGTCGCGTAGCTTCAAAAAACACTCGAGTTGATTTAATAATTTCAGTAACGGCTTTTCGATAAACAGGATGTTTTCAATATCAAACAATAGTTCGAGATATTGCTGAAAATTCTCCGGTGGATGGTAGAAATCAATCGGGTGCTTGAACTGGCCGTTAAGGCGACCGACATAATTCACCAAATCGATATCAAAGCGACGTGCGACATCTTGCAAAGGCAGTTTCAATAGGTCATCCACTAAGTTAATGCCGACACGGTTCAGACGTTCCACTTGCTTAGTTGGCAGCTCGCTGGAACTTAATGCTTGTTGATTGACCCATGCTTTCATTTGCTCAACATTATTAGTGACTTGGTTGATGGATTGCTTGCCCAAAAGGATCGCAGAAAGTGGTGAGTAACCCGTCGCGAAGCTGAACTGGATATTGAGCGTTTCTAAGTGGATTTTGAGCTCATGCCAGTAGTTATCTAACCCATCGTAAAGTGACAGCATATTAGAAGCTTTAATCAACAAACCATTCGGTGGTAGTAAAGCCATGTCAGAAGTGACCAAGTACGCCCATTGAGCGATCTCTTTAAGCTTGCTTTTTTCTAGCTCAATACTGTAAGGGTGGACGTGTAAGTTATGGCAAAGCGCTGCCGCAGACCCTAGGCCCATACCAAGTGAAATTCCTGATTGCAGCGCAGCTTGGTTAGCTTGCAGCACACGGTGATCTTTTTCATCCACGATGATAATGGGTTGTTCGCGTGAGTCTTCATTAGAGTGAACTTTCTCGGAGTTAGATAGCTCAGAATTAAACAAGGTATCCAACTGCAGAGATGGAAAGTGCAGATAAAGCCACAACATACGCTAACCTTGCTTCGCAATAGGAAAAGCCAGCACAGTGTTACCTGACAAAGCACGGTCTGAATTGCCTTGATAAACGACTTTCTCTGTGAGTAATGGCCAGTTGTGTGTCATGTCTAGAACAAAGCTGCCATACGACCAACTGCCTTTTCTTTTTGTTACCTCTACCTTCAACCCTTGGGCGTGAGAAGATAGTTTCATGCTTAAGGAAACGGGCAGGGATAGTTGATTATGGCTGGTGGCTTTAAAATGAAACTGCAGGCACTTACCGGTTTCACTGGCTGCTTGCAGGCGCTTGGTTTGGTGTATTTCTAGATCGGCTCCCCATAGCAATACCGAGTGACAGGCGCCGCTTTTAAGGCACTGCTCTGCTGCCCACAATGCATCGAGATCGCGCTGAGGTTGGATAACGAGGATGTTCTCTAGTTCAATACCTTGGCTGCCAAAAAACTCGGCACAGATCTTCCCCAGTGGGTTAATGAAGATGGCCAATTTTTGTGAGTTTTGTTGAGCTAAATAAGGTATAAGCAGGCGAAGTTCACCGATCCCTTGTTGCGATTCAACCTCAATAACACCATGCGTCGGAAAGCCACCATCAAGCTGTTTATCCAGTTGAGGATAGCCTGTTGAAGTGGTACTTCCTTGCGCTGTTGATTGTAACCCTGTCCAGATTAGCTGGCGGTCTTGTAAGTTTTTTATTAGTTCATGCATAATTAAATACCTGTATATTTATACAGTATATTTAACAATTGAAAAGATGCAAAGAGAAATGATGAAAATTAGCGGAAGTAAGTGTTAGTTGATTGATTTAGATACAAAAAAAGCCGCTATGGAAGCGGCTTCTTACTGTTGGTTAATGATATCAGTTACTTAGGTTGAGCATCGATACATTGGCCATTAATGTCTGTCACACTTGGGTTCATTAAGTGTAGATAAAGCGGGATGATGTCGAGTGGCGTTTTCAGCTTGTTCGCATCTTCACCTGGGTACGCTTTTGCACGCATGCGTGTTTGAGTGCCGCCAGGATTGATCGCGTTTACACGGATGTTGGTGTCTTCAAGTTCGTCCGCTAGGATTTGCATCATGCCTTCGGTAGCAAACTTAGAAATCGCATAAGTGCCCCAGAATGCACGGCCAGAGTGACCAACTGTAGAAGAGGTGAATACGATACGACCGGCTTCAGCTTTTTTAATGACAGGCAGTAATGCTTGAGTCATTAGAAATTCAGCTTTAACGTTGATTTGCATAACGCCATCAAACGTCTCTTCATCGATTTGATCAAATGGACTTAACGTGCCAAGCACACCTGCGTTATGCAGTAGGCCGTCTAAACGACCGAACTGTGATTCAATGGTTTCAGCCATATCAATGTAGTTCTGCTTTGTTGCTCCTTTGAGGTCTAGCGGAATGATCGCAGCCTGAGGGTAACCAGCACTTTCGATTTCATCGTAAATGAATTCAAGGTTTTTAACATTGCGGCCTAACAGAATGACAGTTGCACCATGTTGAGCGAAGCTTAGTGCGGCTTGGCGACCAATGCCAGCACCGGCACCTGTAACCAAAATTACTTTATCTTTGAGGGCATCTGTAGAGATTGGGTAATCCACTGTGCTTATCCTTCTTTCTTTTATTATGTTCGTCATTCCATTGGTGTTTAATCACACAGATAAACGCAGGAATGATGAGAAATTCTTGGTAATCGTGACAAGATGGTTACAATACACTAATTCATACATTAGGGGATATGACATTGGAATTTTTGTTGGACTACGGCTTGTTTTTAGCCAAGATTGCGACCGTTGTAATCGCCATCATTGCAATTTTAGTGATTGCTAAATCGGTGGGTGGAAAATCAAGCGCGATTAAAGGTGAGCTGGAAATCACGAACCTATCTGAGCACCATAAACAGACGATTGAACAATTAGAGCACCATCTACACGATGATGCTTTCATCAAAGCCCGTGATAAAGCAGAAAAGAAAGCGGAAAAAGAAAAAGTAAAATCACGTGGCAAAGAAGTGAAAAAAGCAGCGAAAGAGGGTGAGCTTGATAGCAAGCGTGAACCACACCTATTCGTTCTCGATTTTAATGGCAGCATTGATGCGAAAGAAGTGGCTTCTCTACGTGAAGAGGTAACGGCGGTGTTGGCTGTGGCTCGTGAAGGTGATGAAGTCTTGCTTAAGCTTGAGTCTGGCGGTGGCATGGTTCACGGCTATGGTTTGGCGTCTTCTCAACTCGACCGTATCAAAGCAGCAGGCCTGCCTCTGACTATCTCTGTAGACAAAGTAGCCGCGAGTGGTGGTTACATGATGGCATGTATCGCAGACAAAATTGTATCTGCACCTTTTGCTATTGTTGGCTCTATTGGTGTTATTGCTCAACTGCCAAACTTCAATAAACTGCTTAAAAAGCATGATATTGAGTTCGAACAGCTAACGGCGGGTGAGTACAAACGCACACTTACTATGTTTGGTGAGAACAGCGATAAAGCACGCGAGAAGTTTAAAGAAGAGCTCGAAGAGACACATGGCCTATTCAAAGACTTCATCCGTGACCATCGTCCAGCACTCGATCTTGAAAAAGTAGCAACGGGTGAACACTGGTTTGGTACACAAGCACATGAGCTTGGGCTGGTGGATGAGATCAGCACTTCTGATGATTTAGTCGTAGCGGCATGTAAGGACAAAACGGTTCTAGCGATTCACTACGTACAGAAGAAAAAGCTGTCAGACAAACTAGCGGGCGTGGCAGGTAAATCTGCAGACAGCGTGCTGATGAAGCTGATTGAACGCGGCCAAAAGCCGATTGTTTAAGCTTATTTAGCTTTAGCTTTAGCTCTAGTATCTAGTATCTAGGTTTAGTGCCTTGCGTCTATTGAAGACGTTTGAGCCTTAAAAAGAAAGCGCATAAGTCATCAGACTTATGCGCTTTTTTATTGCTCCACTTCCGAGCGGGTGACCACCATGTTGTAGGGGGAGCGGAGTTTTATACCAAGCACTTACTTACTGTGATTGATATTAAATCTTGGCTCCATAATCATTGCGTTTTGGACAAGTCGTCAGAATCTCTCTATGACCCGTATCTTTGAGCTCTTCCAAAATCACATCAAAGCCCCATAAGCGATAGAGATGTTTCATCACTTCGTCGTAGCTTTTATCAAGCGGGATACGGCCGTGAGGCACATACTGCAGTGTCATCGAGCGATCACCACGAACATCGACGTTAAACACCTGAATGTTCGGCTCAAGGTTACTTAGGTTGTATTGCGCCGCAAGCTTTTCACGAATCAAGCGATAGCCTGGGTCATCGTGAATAGCACTTATCTCAATGGTGTTTTTGCGGTCGTCGTCGAGCACAGAGAACAGTTTAAAGTCTCGAATGATCTTTGGTGAAAGGTATTGGCTGATAAAGCTTTCATCTTTGAAATTGTGCATCGCAAAGTGCACCGCTTCTAACCAATCACTTCCGGCTAACTCAGGGAACCACTCTTTGTCTTCATCGGTTGGTTCTTCACAGATGCGTCGGATGTCTCTAAACATCGCAAAGCCAAGCGCATAAGGGTTTATCCCGCTGAAATAAGGGCTGTTGTAGGCGGGTTGTGCGACCACGCTGGTGTGGCTGTGTAGGAATTCTAAGATGAACTTGTCACTCACCAAACCTTCGTCGTAAAGGTGGTTAAGAATGGTGTAGTGCCAGAAGGTTGCCCAGCCTTCATTCATTACTTGAGTTTGCTTTTGAGGGTAGAAGTATTGGCTCACCTTGCGAACAATGCGAACACACTCACGCTGCCAAGGTTCAAGTAGTGGGGCGTTCTTCTCGATAAAGTAGAGAATGTTTTCTTGAGGTTCGCTAGGAAAGCGGATTTTTGTCTCTTTTTCCTTGTCTTGATTTTTAGGCACAGTTCTCCACAGCTCATTGACTTGAGATTGCAGATACGCTTCACGTTCTTCTTGCCTTGCTGTCTCTTCAGCTATGGAAATCTTCTCAGGACGTTTGTATCTATCTACGCCGTAATTCATGAGGGCATGACAAGAATCGAGAAGTTGTTCGACTTCGGCGACACCGTATTTTTCTTCACAGTCGGTAATGTATTTTTTAGCGAATAATAGGTAGTCGATAATGGAACTGGCATCGGTCCAGGTTTGGAACAGGTAGTTGCCCTTAAAGAAAGAGTTATGGCCGTAACAAGCGTGAGCCATTACGAGCGCCTGCATCGTGACCGTGTTCTCTTCCATCAGGTATGCGATACAAGGATCTGAATTGATCACGATTTCGTACGCTAATCCCATCTGACCATGCTTGTAGTTTTGCTCGGTTTGAATGAATTTTTTGCCAAATGACCAGTGATTGTAATTGATCGGCATACCGATGCTCGAGTAAGCATCCATCATCTGCTCAGAAGTAATCACTTCAATTTGGTTCTGGTAAGTATCTAAACGGTAATGCTGCGCCACACGCTTGATTTCTACGTGATATTGTTCCAAGAGGTTGAATGTCCAATCTGGACCATCAGGCAGCATCTTGTCGTTTCTCTTCTGTGTCGCTTTGTCTCTATCTGCAATGTTTGATTTCGCTGTCATGGCAAGCCCCCTTACGCTGTCTCTTTCTGGAACAGTTCTCTAAACACAGGAAAAATATCATCCACCGTTTTAATGTTCTTCATGGCGAAGTTATCGAAGCTCGCTTCTAGCTTCTCGTACTCGTGCCAGAGTGTTTGGTGTGAACGTCGCGTAATCTCGATGTAAGAGTAATATTGGCAAGTCGGCAATAGCGTATTGACCAGCAGTTCTTTACAGCGAGGCGAGTCATCAGCCCAGTTATCTCCATCAGAAGCTTGTGCTGCGTAGATGTTCCACTCATTTGCAGGATAGCGGTCTGCGACAATTTCCTTCATCAGTTTCAGTGCACTGGATACGATGGTGCCACCGGTTTCTTGTGAATAGAAAAACTCGTGTTCGTCGACTTCTTTAGCCTGAGTATGGTGACGAATAAACACAACATCGACGTTTTCGTAGGTGCGATTTAGGAACAGATACAGAAGGACATAAAAGCGCTTCGCAATGTCTTTCGTGGCTTGATCCATTGAGCCAGATACATCCATTAGGCAGAACATAACGGCTTGGCTAGATGGAATTGGGCGCTTCTCGTAGTTTTTAAAACGCAGGTCGAAGGTGTCAATAAATGGCACGCTTTCAATTTTTTTACGTAACTCGGCAATCTCTTCTTTTAAACGACTTTCTTCAAAGGGTTGTGCGGGTTCCGTCATTTTAACTTGGTCAAGCTGCTCCATCAGTAGGTTAAGCTCGCGCTTTTTACCTGCTGTCATCGCGGTTCGACGAGCCAGAGATTGCTGCAGTGAACGAACGATAGCGATGTTAGATGGAATCCCGGCGCTTTGGTAACCAGAGCGATGTGTCTTCCATTCGGTGATTTTGTTGACCTGATTCTTCTCTAGATTAGGAAGAGCTAAATCTTCAAAGAGAATATCAAGATATTCATCTTTTGAAATTTGGAATGTAAATTCATCTTGGCCTTCGCCATCAGGGCTTGCGTCACCCTGGCCTGCGCCACCACCTTGACCGCCACCTTTAGGACGTTCAATTTTATCGCCCGTGATGAACTGGTCATTACCTGGGTGAACGCGTTCTCTTACGCCGCCTTGACCTTGGTGAAAGCTTGGCTCTTTGATGTCTTTATGGGGAATAGTGACGTCTTCACCGGTTTCAGTATTGGTGATTGAGCGTCGGTTGACTGCATCGGCCACAGATTCTTTGATTTGCTCTTTATGGCGTCGTAAGAAACGCTGTCTATTCACAGCACTCTTATTCTTGCCATTGAGCCTCCGATCGATAAATTGTGCCATAAGAACTCCCTCTCAGCTGATGTCGCGATCCTACTTTTTATTGGTTGTAAGAGTTATTGGTTTATTAGAGCTATTCGTTTATTAGGGTATAAAGTTATTGGTTTGTACGAGCTGCTCAGTTGAGCAGCTCAGTACGGTTTGGTTATGAGGATTTACGAACTCTTAGGTACCACTCGGATAGCAGTCTCACTTGTTTCTCGGTGTAGCCTTTTTCCATCATACGAGCAACGAAGTCGTCATGTTTTTTCTGATCATCCGTTGAGGTCTTAGCATTGAACGAAATAACAGGAAGCAGTTCTTCTGTGTTAGAGAACATTTTCTTCTCAATCACAGTGCGCAGTTTCTCGTAGCTTGTCCAAACTGGGTTTTGACCGTTATTGTTGGCTTTGGCACGAAGCACAAAGTTCACAATCTCATTTCGGAAGTCTTTAGGATTACTGATACCGGCTGTTTTCTCTATTTTCTCTAGTTCACCATTCAGAGAAGCACGGTCAAATAGCTGGCCTGTTTCTGGATCACGGTACTCTTGGTCTTGAATCCAGAAGTCAGCGTAGGTGACATAGCGGTCGAAGATATTCTGACCGTACTCAGAGTAAGACTCTAGGTAAGCGGTTTGAATCTCTTTACCGATGAACTCAACGTAGCGTGGCACTAGGTATCCTTTCAAGAACTCAAGGTACTTCTCAGCGGTCTCTTGAGGGAACTGCTCACGTTCGATTTGCTGTTCAATCACATAGAACAGGTGCACTGGGTTTGCGGCTACTTCGGCTTGGTCGAAGTTAAACACACGAGACAGGATCTTAAAGGCGAAACGCGTTGATAGCCCAGACATGCCTTCGTCAACACCCGCATAATCTCGGTACTCTTGGTAGCTCTTCGCTTTTGGATCGGTGTCTTTTAGAGTTTCACCATCGTAAACCCGCATTTTTGAGAACAGAGAAGAGTTTTCAGGCTCTTTCAGTCTCGATAGGATGCTGAATTGCGATAGCAGATCGAGTGTGCTTGGTGAACAAGGGGCTTTGGATAGCTCACTGTGCTCAAGCAGTTTTTGGTAGATCTTAACTTCTTCAGAGACGCGCAGACAGTAAGGGACTTTTACAATGTACACACGGTCGAGGAAGGCTTCGTTGTTTTTGTTGTTACGGAAGGTCTGCCACTCGGATTCGTTTGAGTGAGCTAGAATCATACCGTCAAATGGCAGTGCAGAAAGCCCTTCGGTACCGTTGAAGTTACCTTCTTGCGTTGCCGTTAGAAGTGGGTGCAAGACTTTGATTGGCGCCTTGAACATCTCTACGAATTCCATCACACCTTGGTTTGCTTTACACAGTGCACCAGAGTAACTGTAGGCATCAGGGTCATCTTGAGAAAAGTGCTCAAGTTTACGAATATCGACTTTACCTACAAGTGAAGAGATATCTTGGTTGTTTTCATCACCAGGTTCTGTCTTCGCGATCGCAACTTGGTCGAGAATCGAAGGGCGTAGTTTGATGACTTTGAATCTAGAGATATCACCACCGAAATCATGGAGGCGTTTCGCTGCCCAAGGAGACATGATAGAGCGTATGTAACGTTTCTCTATTCCGTACTCTTGTTTCAAAAGATCGCCATCTTCGTTTACGTCGAATAGACAGAAGGGGTGATCATTCACAGGGCTTCGTTCACCATCTGCAGACAGCACATAGATTGGTAGCTTTTGCATCAGTGCTTTGAGTTTTTCAGCAAGGGAAGATTTACCACCGCCCACAGGGCCAAGCAGGTAAAGGATTTGCTTCCGTTCTTCTAAGCCTTGTGCAGCGTGTTTTAGGTAAGAAACAATCTGTTCAATCGCATCTTCCATGCCGTAGAAATCTTTAAATTCGCTGTAGCGTGAGATGACACGGTTCGAGAAAATACGACTTAGATGGGGGTCTTGAGCGGTGTCTATAACCTCCGGTTCGCCAATGGCCAGTAGTAAGCGCTCAGCAGCGTTAGCGTAAGCACTTTTATCGTCTTTACACAGCCCTAAGAACTCTTGCAATGTGAGCTCTTCTTCCTTGGCTGCTTCATAACGTGATTGATAGTGGTCAAAAATACTCATAGTCACATTCCCCTTGTTAACCAGTCAAAACTGATGAGCGATTGAAAAATAGGCTCTCCCTACATTTTAAGGTTAGACCCGCTTGCACAATTTTGCTTAACAATTATGTATTTATTTACAATTTTGCGTGTCAAAAACCTAGCGAGCGCAATAGGCAACTTGAGGCGTGTAGAATCCAATTATTTTACATTCGAGGGGATCTAGCCGTTTGTTTTGTGATTTTAGGTCGCTTAATAATACTCACACTGGATTTATGTGTATTAGATGTATAACTGAGCTCTATTGATTTGCTGGAATGAAGTACCATATAATGCGCAGCGTTATCAAAAATTGCTCAATAAATAGGTAGATGTAGTGAAGAATTATGGATTAAAAATAGTGGCTATCAGTGTTGCGTTACTGGCTTCGACAGCAACACATGCAAAAATCTCGCAGTGGTCACTGGGCGTTGCCGCTTCTTATTCTCCTGCTATCTATAAAGATACACCGTCAAACCGTGCTGTGATCCCTATGATTGGTTATGAAGGTGAGCACTTTTTCATGCGTGGATTCAGTGCGGGTTATCGCTTACTTCCTGCGGGCTCACCACAGAATATCGTGTTTCGAGCGGTTTATGATTCGAGGACATTGAAGCCGGGTGATTCTGATAACGTTGATATTCAAAAGTTAGATGAACGTAAAGCATCAGTATTAGGTGGCATTAGCTACCAAGTGATCACCTTGGTCGGGATGTTTGAAGCGACAGCAGGCTCTGACTTAGGGTTTAGGCATAATGGTATCTATGCGGAAGCTGCATGGCGTTTACCGATTCGTCGCAATGGGTGGGCGATTACACCCTCTATTGGTTATGCTTATAACAGTGAGCGCTTGAATAACCACTTATACGGGGTGAGTTCAGCAGAAGCGTCGAGAACTAATTTGAATGAGTTCGATGCAGACTGGGATGGTCAGTACTTTATTGGTTTAGGTGGTTACTTGCATGTGACGCCAAATATCCGGGTCACTGGTGGCGTTCGTTATACCAACCTTGAAGGTGATATTGAGAACAGCCCAATACTTGAAAGTGGCATCAACATGGCCGCAAACGTCGGTGTTGCCTACGTCTTCTAGTTGCTTTGGTTTCTCTCTCTAAATGCGGACATTAACAAAGGGTTACTCATGATGAGTAACCCTTTTTATTTATGCGAAGTACCGACCGATTATTACAGTAATCAAATCAAATCAAATCAAATCAAATCAAATCAAATCAAATCAAATCAAATCAAATCAAGGAAAGGCATGACATGGCTAGATTTAGCTCCCACCAGTGACTTTTCTACAAATCAACGTACTACCAAACTCTTCACCCAGTGGTTTAAAAACTTGGGGCAGCGGTTAACGCTAAGATACCAAGAATAGCAATAACGATGATCAGCTCAATTAGTGTAAAATCTTTCTACTTCATACCTTAGAAAGTGAAACCGGCCTGTAGACCTAGAGTGCCGTCACTGCCTAGATTTAGACCACCTGAGCTGAAGTCGTACCAATCAAAACCAACACGTGCCATAAACTTCGAGTTACCAAACATTGGTTGCACTGACTTAAATTCAGCACCGATGCCGTAAGTTGCCCCCCATTCACTATTTGAATGCTTGTTATTCACTGAGCCATCTTTATCAGTGATCGTTGATTTAGAATTAAAGTTTGAGTAAGCAAGACCAACTTTACCGTAGATAGCAAAAGATTCATCGAAACTATATTTATACATTGGCGCTAGAGACATTTTGAAGTGTTGGTAATCGCCCTTGTGCTTAGTTAGGTCGCCGTTTACGTCTGAAGTAACATCGCTGATATCTGAATCGATGTAATTCATGGTTGATTCTAAATAAAAGTTTGTATCAAGAACTTGTGAACCAACAGTGAATTGTGCGCCTGTGTCGTCTTCGTTAATGCCAACGCCGCCAAGTACGTACATTTCGTTAGCTGCGAAAGCTGAAGTAGACATGATAGCTAGTGATGCAAGGATGAATTTTCTCATTTTGTTTATCGCTCTGGTTAATAAATTTCGGGGAGCATTCTAGCTATCTTATTTAAAATAAAAAACACCGTTCAAAATGGATCGGTGGTTTTTAATTTGTATTAAATGTTTCGAAGTGGAATTAATAAAGATGAATGACTTAATTGGTTATAAAGTCTAGGTTTGTGTTCGTTGGTTAATGGGCGATATCAGAGAAATTAATTGAAAATGGTTCAATGTTTAATATCTTATCTTCATGATTAATTGCGTTTTCTGTATATAAAGCTCACGTCATATCCATATCGCTTTATCATTCCCGGTTTCTGTTTGTATGCGAACATTAAAAAAGGGTTACTCATGATGAGTAACCCTTTTTCTTGAAACTTTTTAAAAAGTTATCGCTGATCTATTAACGTATTAAGCGCTAAAGATTTGAGATAGCTCTGTCGCACATAGGTGGTACTGACGAGGGCAGTTGCGCCATGTTGTTAGCATGCGACGGTACTTCTCTAGCATTGGCATTTGGCTATTGAAGTGGTGATCTGCTTTGTCGAATTGAGGGTAAAGACCTTCAGAATCAACAAGGAAACGCACGTAATGTACGCTCTGAGCTTCAGAAGCGATATCAAAACCTAGGAACTGTAGGCGACGTTGGTCTACTTCAGCACGTTCTTGTTCTGCAAGCATTTTGTTCGACTCTTGCATGGCATGGTACATCTCCATGATGTCGATAACTTCGCGACATTCGGCTTCAGTCAAACAGCCAAATTCTTTGTTAAGTTCACGCATTTGAAGTTCGTAACCACGCTCTACAACCGTTTGTAGACGTTGGTATTTAGCGGAGTTCTCAGGATCCATTTGAGACATTAGGTAGTATTGATTTGATAGAATTAGACGCTGAGCATTGGTCATTTCCATGGGAGGAGCCTCACTAAAAAACTAAATGTTATATTCTTTTGTTGCAGTAAGAGTAACAGCATTCCTACGAGTGGAAACATGATCTCAACACGGATTTAATATGATTTTTTGAATTGATAAACAAAAGTTGTAAAGAAAAGTGAAAGGATTGTTTGAGCCATAAAACAAAACGCCCCAATCGAAATTGAGGCGTTTAAATAGAGGTTGAGCACCGTCTTTATTCGAACTTTAGCAGTATTAGTACTTTACGTTTGAATGGTACTGGCTTAGAACAGCAACAATCTCGTCCATTTTCTCTTTGCTTGGCGGATTTGTACCTTCAAGAGGGTAGTCATAACCAAGCGCTTCCCATTTATGAGCACCAAGCTTGTGGTATGGAAGCAGTTCTATTTTCTCGATGTTATCCATGTCTTTAATGAATTCACCAAGAAGATGAGCATCTTCAGGCGTATCCGTGTAGCCAGGAACTATCACGTAACGAATCCACGTCTTCTTACCGATTTTGTGCAGGTAGCGTGCAAAATCCAGAGTACGTCTGTTTGATACGCCAATGAAATCGTGGTGTATCTCATCTCGCATATGTTTAAGATCCAACATCACTAGATCAGAGGCTTCTAGTACTTCATCGACCACTTCAGTGTGCTTACGAATGTAGCCATTAGTATCAAGACAAGTGTGAATACCTTCAGCTTGCGCCGCTTGGAAAAAGTCACGAACAAACTCAGGTTGTAGCATCGCTTCACCACCAGAACAGGTGATACCACCGCCCGATGCTTTCATGAAATGACGGTAAGATTTTGCTTCGTTGATGATCTCTTCGACCGTTACTTCCTTTCCGTCATGAAGATCCCATGTATCGCGGTTATGGCAGTACATACAACGCATTAAGCAGCCTTGAAGAAACACAATGAAGCGGATACCAGGGCCATCGACAGTACCACAAGATTCGAATGAGTGAATGCGACCAGTTGTAGACATGAGCTATTCTCGTAGAGGAATTTATACCGTTTATTTTATTACAAAAACGGTACATAAAATAGGGTCAAATGGTAACGAGACCTTTAAAAATAAAGGCAATCACCTGTGAAGATGATTGCCTTTATTAAACTTGAAAAGTAAAGGACGAAAGCCCTTACTGGTGGCTAGAAGAATGCAAACATGGTGATACCGCCAGTGGTGTACACTGACTCTTTTGCTTCTTCGTAATCCGGTGTTTTTGCTGTTAGTGCAAAAGAGGCACCAACGTATTGGTTATACCATGCCACACCAAGCACAGCAGTAGCTTGAATGTTTTCTAAAGTTACATCGTAGATAGCGGGATCTTCATTGTTTTTGTTAGCGTATTCATCAACACCAGAACGATCGCCTTCGATAGTCAGATCGTTGAATCGGTAACGACCCTCAAGGCCAGCATAGGTAAACCAACCGCTGTTTGATGCGCCGATCATGCCCGGTTTGAAAGGGTTTTCTGTGGTGATGTTGGCTGCACCAAAGTTGCCGCCCAAGTCAGTGCCCCAACGGAACATAAAGCCAGTCGAGATATCACTTCTAAAGTTACCCACATTGATCTCTGAAACGTTAGAGATCTCGTAGTCTGTATTTGCTAGTGCTTGATTACGCATTAGGTTGAAATGACTTAAGTAACCAACGCTCCCCGCCCACTCATCATCAACTTGATATTCCCAGCCCATAGGCTCATCAGATTTAGTGATCGAGTGAACTAGCTTTTGAGCGTCTTCTGAAAGTGCGCGCTCGCCCGTGGTGCCAAATGTAATGTTAAAACGTTGGGCTTGCTGTGGGTTTAAGCTGATGTAGTTGAATTCTGTGTGTAGGTAACCTGCGTATGGGCGATCATTAGCCGATGGTGTTTCTAACTCAATGTCAGAAGGCGTATACATCTTATGGCCAATGGTGATTTCCCACTTGTCTAGAGAGCTTGCGCCCCAGTAGGAAAGACTCAATGGTTTTACCCAATTATATGGCGTAATACTTGATGATGTGTAACCCAGAAATAAGCCGTTGGTATAGTCTTGGTCGACACCAAAAATACCATCGTTATCTAAAGCAAAAGTCAGCGTAGAACGCTCAGAGGCAAAAGATGAGAAAGAGAGAAGAATCAGGGGTAAACAACGCAGGTATTTCATGGAGCAGTTACTCTTAAATTATGAACTGAGATATTACCGTAATTTAAGTGAATTTGTGGAAAAAAAGTGAATGATTGGGTGCTTTCTTGCTCAACCTAACATTTTGGGAGGTAGGTGAGTTCTGTGTGATTTACAGCAGATATAAAAAAGCCCCGCACATTGGCGAGGCTAATAGTATTTACCGTCTATTTAGCGTGAGCTTATAGAGACTCAGTAAATGTACGTGCGATTACGTCAGCTTGCTGCTCTGTAGTTAGAGAGTTGAAGCGTACAGCGTAACCAGAAACACGAATCGTTAGCTGAGGGTATTTCTCAGGGTGCTTAACTGCGTCTTCAAGAGTTTCGCGGTTAAGAACGTTAACGTTAAGGTGTTGACCACCTTCAATGCCAGCTTCGTGGTGGAAGTAACCATCCATTAGGCCTGCAAGGTTAGCACGTTGGCTGTCTTGTTCTTTACCTAGCGCGTTTGGCACGATAGAGAAAGTGTAAGAGATACCATCTTGAGCATCAGCAAACGGTAGTTTACCTACAGACGTTAGTGAAGCTACAGCGCCTTTCTCATCACGACCGTGCATTGGGTTAGCACCAGGAGCGAAAGGAGCGCCAGCACGACGACCGTCTGGAGTGTTACCTGTCTTCTTACCGTATACCACGTTAGACGTGATAGTAAGAACTGACTGTGTAGGGATTGAATCACGGTAAGTCTTAAGCTTACGGATCTTGTTCATGAACGTAGAAACTAGTTCACAAGCAATGTCATCTACACGAGAGTCGTTGTTACCGTATTTAGGGTAATCGCCTTCGATTTCGAAGTCAGTTGCAATGCCATCTTCGTCGCGGATTGGTTTAACAGTCGCGAATTTGATTGCAGACAGTGAGTCAGCAGCAACAGACAGACCAGCAATACCACAAGCCATAGTACGACGAACGTCACGGTCATGAAGAGCCATTAGAGACGCTTCGTAGCTGTACTTGTCGTGCATGAAGTGAATGCTGTTTAGAGCTGTCACGTATTGCTTAGCTAACCAATCCATGAATGTGTCTAGGCGACCCATTACGTCATCGTAGTTAAGTACTTCGTCAGTGATCTTGTCGCCAACTGGACCAACTTGCATCTTAAGCTTCTCATCAACGCCGCCGTTGATTGCGTAAAGCATAGTTTTTGCAAGGTTAGCACGAGCGCCGAAGAACTGCATTTGCTTACCAACGATCATTGGTGATACACAACAAGCGATTGCGTAATCATCAGAATCAAGGTCAGGACGCATTAGGTCATCATTTTCGTACTGGATAGAAGAAGTATCGATAGATACCTTCGCACAGAAACGTTTGAAGCCGTCAGGCAATTGCTCAGACCAAAGAACCGTGATGTTTGGCTCTGGAGAAGGACCCATAGTGTATAGAGAGTTAAGGAAACGGAAGTTCGAACGCGTTACTAGCGTACGACCATCGATGCCCATACCACCCATAGACTCTGTTGCCCAGATTGGGTCGCCAGAGAATAACTCATCGTACTCAGGAGTACGTAGGAAACGAACCATACGCAGCTTCATTACGAAGTGGTCGATCATTTCTTGAGCTTGGTCTTCTGTAATTTTACCAGCAGCGATATCACGCTCTAGGTAGATGTCTAGGAAAGTCGAAGTACGACCTAGAGACATTGCAGCACCGTTTTGAGACTTAACAGCAGCTAGGTAGCCGAAGTAAGTCCACTGGATAGCTTCTTGAGCAGTTTGAGCTGGCTCAGAGATATCGAAACCGTATTTTTCAGCCATTTGCTTGATTTGACCTAGAGCACGATGTTGCTCAGAGATCTCTTCACGCAATTGCATTGTTGCAGAAAGATCTTCGCCGTTCTCGAAACGCTCTTGTAGAGATGCGAATTGAGCCGCTTTGTCTTTCATTAGGAAGTTGATACCGTATAGTGCAACACGACGGTAGTCACCAATGATACGACCACGGCCGTAAGCATCAGGAAGACCAGTCAGAACACCAGACTTACGACATTTTAGGATATCAGGAGTGTAGATATCGAAAACGCCAGCATTGTGTGTTTTGCGGTATTCTGAGTAGATTTTTGAAACCATTGGGTCAAGAGTTTCACCGTATGCTTTACAAGAACCTTCAACCATACGTACACCACCGTTAGGGATGATTGCACGTTTTAGTGGCTTCTCAGTTTGTAGACCAACGATAGTCTCAAGATCTTTCTCAATGTAACCTGCATCGTGAGCAGTAATGGTAGAGATAACAGAAGTATCGAAATCTACAGGTGCTTTAGTTGCGTTTTCCTGTTTGATACCTTCCATTACCGAAGACCAAAGCTTGTTAGTTGCTTCAGTACCCTCAGAAACTAGGAAAGACTCGTCGCCTTCATACGGCGTGTAGTTCTTTTGAATGAAATCACGAACGTTTACTTCGCTTTGCCACTCACCTGCAGCAAAATCTTCCCAAGCTTTAGCAAATTGCTCTGCCATGACATACCTACCTTTTTAGTAGAAAAAATACGTACATTAACACTGTTGAGCCAGCGCCCCTCGTAAGGGTAGTACACTCTTATTAATAACAATATATATGAGCATATTCGCATCATATGGTTATATATATTGTCACTACCTTTTATATGTTGTCTTTACTCTATGTATTCAAGACTACGCTAAAAAATTTCTGTAAACCTTAAACTAAATCAATAAATGCCAAAAAAAGTTGAAAAAAAATGGGTGGCAGGGGTTGCCACCCAAACTTTTTTTTAATCCCAATACTACTTTTGTGTAGTTAGAACCATTATAGCCAAGCTTTTAGGCCATATTGACTTTCTAGCATACCAACTGCAAGCATTGCTACTAAACAGATAACTAAAACGCCAACTGGGATAACAATCTTGTCTACAAATGATAGACGCTTCGCACGCTCTTTATCACCAATTAGACCGTTATTATCTAGAAGCATAGTCAGTGCCCATGCTAATACTGGGTTAACAACAGCTGAACCGAAGATACAGATACCCGCTGCTTGAGAATCTTTTGAATCCTTAACCATTTGCATACCTGCTTCGAGTAGAGGCAGAGATACACCTACAAGCAGCGCAACACGCATCACTGGTGGCCATACAGCTACGTCCATTGGGAAACCAAGAATCGCAACAATAATACACAGAGAACCAAGCAAGATTGCGCCGCCAGGAATTGGACGTTTCGCGATTGCTGCTGGGATCATGTAAGTACCCCAAGAAGATGTGATGTTACCACCACCAACTGCAGTACCCACCATTTGACGAACTGAACACATAGTCATTGTGTCATCAACATCCATCAGAACTTTTTCAGAACGTTTAGGGTAGTTCAGTTCTTGGAAGATACGGTGACCTAGGAAATCTGGCGACCACATTGCTACGGCAAGAATTGCGAATGGTAAAGAAGCAATGAAGTGTTCAACGTTTGGCAAGCCAAGCATCCAACCTTCAGAAGTAGAACCCCACCAGTAAACTGGGTTTAGGTTTGGAATGCCCATTTCAGTTTCGAATACGATATCGAAACCAGCACCTAGTGCTAATGCAATAGCAAGGCCTGTGAATGCACAAACTGGGATAGCCAACCAACGCTTGTTCACTTTTGCTAAGAAAGCGTAGATAGCAATCGTAATAGCAAGAACGATCAAACCAACGTAACCCATGCTACCCGCTTCGACAGTAGAAGATTGAAGACCAACCGCCCATTCTTGAATCGAGTTAATTTGGCTCATGGTGCCTGTTAGGCCTAAGAAAATGAGCAAGCCGCCAGCGGTACCTTCGGAAGTCAGGTTAACCAGCTTGGAACCGCCTTTTAGGAAACTTAGGATTAGACCGAAGACACCGATAAGGATTGCCAATGCAAGAGGGTGAGCACCAGCGAGAGCGATGGTACCAATAAGAGGAATCATTGGGCCGTGGTTACCGGCAAGGTTTGCTTTAGGGTTGAAGAAACCAGAGGCAAGAATACAGAACAGCAGTGCAGGAATCAGCATTTCTACACGAGCAACTTCAATTGCGAAGTCTTTACCTAGGTTTACGTGATCCCAAGCTTGAGTTAGGCCATCAGCCCAAGACATCATTACTGCTGAGTACATCGCGATGATACCGATGGTACCAGCAAGTGCAGGAACAAGGTCTTCAAGTTCAAAACGGAAATCACGGCCTGGAAGGTTTAAACCGAAGCGGCGAGGCTTCATGATTTGAAGTTCGTGATCTAAATAATCTGAGCGGCTCTCAAATTCCGAAGAAGGGCGGTGTAGCTCTTTATAGCTTTTCTCTTCTACTTCAGAGTTCGCATTATTCACAACGTCTGACATAGATTCCTCATATTTTTATGTTAGTAATTCTAAAATTGAATTAAATAAGTTCGCGTAATTGCGTTATTTCTTAGTTATAACTTATTAACATTATGTTGCACGGTTTTGATGTGCTTTATGCAGCTAAGTTAAAAGAAATGTTTGGCATTTTTAATGCCTTATTTTGTATTGAGGAGTCTAACAAGCTTACCCTTTAGGGTGATTGATCTTGATCACTTTATGAGTGTATGTGAAAGAAAGCTACAAAACGCAGCGGTTCATTAACGTACCGTTGATAAAAAGTGTAATTTGTTTTCACAAACTGACGTTTTCATCGTCTTGTCACAGTTCTTATCCTTTGTAAATTCCATTTTTAATGATTGGCTTACTTTTTGCTTAATCGCTGATAGATATTTAATTTTGGCGAGCTGTTGCCACAAACAGGACGAAAATCGATGAAAAAGACACAAATGTTGCCACTAGCGGCAATGATCTCAGGACTACTAGTTGGTTGTGGCGGCGGAAGCGGCGGCGGTGGTGGTGGCGGTACACCATCAACAAAGTTTGAATTTTCGTTCTCTGCCCCGAATACAATCCTTGAAAGTAGCAACACTTCGAACTGTACCGTATACGAGCGAAGAGATAATAGTAGTCAGCAAGCGACGGTGTTGACTTACCAACCAGCAATTGAGTCACAGCTCAACAATGAAAATGTGGTTGCATACTATTCGGATGCGGCTGGTTCAATGGTTGGTGATTTAATTGTCCCAAGTAATTTGAAGCTCTCGTTTACCTTGGAAGGTATACCTGATGGTGGCTTTGTTACGTTCCAAATTCGCGAAGCGAACAACACACACTTCACAGCTAATACATTTTCTAAAGAATATTTGGAAGATCTTACTCTGAGAACAACTACGTTTGGTATGAACCGTGAAGCTGTTAGTAGTTGCGATAAAGGTGATAACTTTGATAAGACAACACGAAATGACTTGTCTTACCTTGCCGTAGCTTCTGGTGGTGGAGATTATAACTTTCAATCCCAGCTAAAAGAAGAGTCTGTGCCGACGTATTCGATTGATAAGTTAGATGTACGGGCTCTGCCTAATGGGACACCTGAATCAACCATTGTTACGCAATTTAAAGATGGGTATTTGCATCAATATGGTGTAAGAGCTTGGAGTAACGCCGATCCATTGTTACTGGTTGATATGGCAGGAAACAAAGCTCAACTGACGCACACAAATGACTTTGATTACTCGAATGTTGAGATTAAGGTTAGTCAGGGTGATTTTAGTTATGGCATAGCAACAATTCCAAGCACGCAAGGTGACTTTACAAGTCCGGATGAGCCGAATACTGAACACTGGAGCTTAAATGTTGAATCAGACACTCCGCTTAATGGCTGGAATATTGATCTCAACAAGAAGTTATATGTTGAAGGTTCTTGGGACGTAGATATCGCTCCAGACTCATTTTATGACTTAAGTTCGTTGCCGACTGACTCACCAAACCTTGCTGGTAATAACTTAGACCTTGATTTTAGTTTTACAGATGAAGTCGGAAAAATGAGAGTTGCCTACACAACAGAAAGCCTAAGTGGCGGCCTTCATAAATTGACACATAAAGTATTTACTCATTTGGAAGATACAATTGTTTTACCAGAGCTTTACTACTACGACTACTCAGATACTGTTAAGGCTGAATTGAAGTTAGATCCTACCTCAGATCCCATTCATCAGACTGTTCTTGTTGAGACAGCAGAGTCGGAGATTACAGGTTATGATTTCATGACTGCGTTTGCGCACGGTAATGTAACGGACTTAGATGAAGATTTAGATGGGCTTGTTGTTAATGAAGTTACACTAAACAAAACGGGTGTAAAGGTTCAGAACCAAGACTATTTGATGCTTACAAAATAGCGCCTGCTTAACAAAAATAAAACAAATAAGCCCCGTTAATCGGGGCTTGTTTATAACTGCTATTCATGTAATTGAGAGGAAAACGCTACCTTTTGCATAATAAGTCAGAGTGAATCGCTATTTATTCTAAACTATTAGGTTAATAATTTGTTGCATGTTATTTCGTGTGGTGCTAGTTTGTATCGCATGAAAAGGTCGGAGTACCTTGCATTTTCACAAACTTGGGAGAGAAAGCGCATGAAAGATGTACCAGCGCTGGACATAAAGGATCTACACAAAACGTTTGGTCAAAATGAAGTTTTAAAGGGAATTTCACTTTCTGCGCATAAAGGCGATGTAGTCTCGATTATCGGATCTTCTGGGTCGGGTAAAAGTACTTTCCTTAGATGTATCAACCTTTTAGAGACACCTACCGCCGGCGAGATTTGGGTTAATGGCGAATTAATTCAAATGAAAAACAACCGCCAAGGTGTTTCAGTTCCTGCCAATGAAAAACAAGTACAGCGAATCCGTTCTCGCCTGGCGATGGTTTTTCAGGGTTTCAATCTGTGGTCTCACCTGACCGTTCTCGAAAATGTTATCGAAGCGCCTGTTCACGTCTTAGGTGTACCTAAAGCACAAGCGATTGAAAATGCAGAGTTACTACTGAAGAAAGTCGGCCTGTATGAGCGTAAAGATTACTACCCGGGTCACTTGTCTGGCGGACAACAACAGCGTGCTGCTATTGCGCGAGCGCTAGCGGTTGATCCTGAAGTGATGCTGTTTGATGAACCAACATCGGCATTAGACCCTGAGTTAGTAGGCGAAGTGCTTGGTGTAATGCGCGATCTAGCAGAAGAGGGCAGAACCATGCTTGTGGTAACACATGAAATGGCTTTCGCTCGTGACGTATCGAACCATGTGATGTTCTTGCATCAAGGTCTAGTGGAAGAACAGGGCGATCCAGCTAAACTGTTTACGGAACCTGAATCTGAGCGTTTACAACAATTTATCTCATCGATTTACTAATCAGAATTGAAATACCGCCGCTAAGGAAAATGGCGACGGTATGAACAATAAAACACAACAAGTAAGTTAATAAGTAACAACAAACACAATATTAGAACTAGCAAAACATAAAAACCTAAATCACAGGAGTAGGGATATGAAAAAGTGGTTATTAGTCGCGGCACTTGCTGCAACTGCTGCAACGGGCGTAGCTCAAGCAAAAGAATGGAAAACAGTACGTTTCGGTATTGAAGGTGCTTACCCTCCATTTAGCTGGACAGAAGCTGATGGTTCACTAAAAGGCTTCGATGTTGATATGGCTAACGCGCTTTGTACCGAAATGCAGGTGCAGTGTAAGATCGTTGCACAAGATTGGGATGGCATTATTCCTTCTCTACTTGCTCGTAAATATGATGCGATCATCGCGGCAATGTCTATCACGGAAGAGCGTAAGAAAAAGATCGACTTCACTGGTAAATACGCACTTATCCCAAACAAGTTCATCGCTAAAAAAGGTGCAGGCCTTAACTTCGATGATCTAAGCGGTCAAAAAATTGCCGTTCAACGTGCAACAACTCACGATAAGTACCTAACAGATAACTACGGCGACACAGTAGAAATCGTTCGTTACGGTTCATTCGATGAAGCTTACCTTGATCTAGCTAACGGTCGCGTTGCTGCTGTACTGGGTGATGCATCTGCTCTAGAAGAAGGCGTACTAAACAAAGCGGGTGGTGAAGACTACGAGTTTGTTGGTCCATCATTAACAGATCCTAAATGGTTCGGCGATGGTTTTGGTATTGCTCTACGTAAGCAAGACAAAGATCTGACTAAGCAATTAGATGCGGCAATCCTTTCACTACGTGAAAAAGGCATCTACCAAGATATCGCGGCTAAATACTTCAACTACGACGTATACGGTCAGTAATATCTAGCGTCAATTCTTAAGGGAGAGGTTCTCCTCTCCCTGTCTTACCAACTTTTTCGCAGTTCTGTTGGAATTCATTATGTTTGATTTACAAGGATATGAAGCTTCGATCCTGAAAGGGGCGGTGCTTACAATCGAAGTTGCCTTGCTGTCGCTAATTTTAGCTATGGTTCTTGGTATGCTAGGTGCCTTAGCAAAACTTGCGCCTTATCGCTGGGCTCGTGCAATTGCAACCCTCTACACAACCGTCATTCGAGGCATCCCCGATCTCGTATTGATGATGCTGATTTTCTTTGGTGGACAAATCCTTTTAAACAACAGTTTGTATTCCATCAATGAGTGGCTCAATGAGTGGTTCACATCAAGTGATCCTAACCACGAGTGGACCGCTTACTTACCAGATTATATTGATGTCAGCCCATTTATTGCTGGTGTCTTAACCATTGGCTTCATCTTTGGTGCTTACATGGCTGAAACTTTTCGTGGTGCAATCATGGCTGTCGACAGCGGTGAGATGGAAGCGGCAAAGGCCTACGGCATGGGGCCCGTTTTAGCGTTCCGCCGTATTTTATTACCTCAAATGATTCGTCACGCACTGCCGGGTTTTGGTAACAACTGGTTGGTTCTACTAAAGACCACCGCGTTGGTTTCGATTATCGGCCTAGAAGACATGGTACGTGTTAGCGCGTTGGCAGCAGGTTCAACCAAAATGCCATTTACCTTTTATATGACAGTGGCACTTATTTTCCTATTCTTCACCAGTGTTTCGACGGGCTTGCTTAAGTTGGTTGAACGTAAATTCAGTATCCACGCGAGGTAGTTATGGACTTTTCATTGATAATTGAAAGCCTGCCGATTTACCTTAGTGGTTTATGGACAACGGCTTGGATGGTTTGCGTCGCTTTGATCATTGGCTTATGTGTAGCCATACCATTAGCTATCGCTCGTAACAGCCCAAATATGCTGATTAACGCTCCTGCTTGGTCGTTCATCTATTTCTTCCGTGGTACGCCATTATTGGTGCAGTTGTACCTGATTTACTACGGAATGGATCAGTTCTTCCCGGTAAAAGATACACTATGGGAGAATGCATGGTTTTGTGCTTTGGTGGCATTCATTCTTAACACATCGGCATACACAGCAGAAATCATTCGTGGCGCTATCAACGGCTTACCGAAAGGCGAAGTTGAAGCAGCAAAAGCGTACGGTATGAGCACACCCAAGACATACCGCCGCATCATTCTTCCAAGTGCTTTACGTCGAGCATTACCGGCTTACAGTAATGAGGTTATCTTTATGCTTCATGGCTCAGCGGTAGCAGGTATCGTAACCATTATGGATCTAACGGGTGCTGCCCGTTTGGTTAACTCACGTTACTACGCACCATTTGAATCGTTCCTAACGGCAGGCCTGTTCTATATGGGGTTAACGTTTATTATTATTGCGATTTTCAAATTCGCAGAGAAACGTTTCCTAGCTTACTTAAGACCACTTAGCTAATTGCACTTTGTACAAATCATAGTTAAAAAAACGGCGCTTCTATAGCGCCGTTTTTATTTAGGGACTGCATTCCAAATAGTTGAGTAGCTCTTTGAAACAAAAAGGACTTATTACACAAGTAATAAGTCCTTTAACTTTGTTTCTGATTTACTAGTTCAAAAAGTAATTAAACTTCATTAACGCCAATGAAATCACCATCAAAGGATGCATCAGTGTAGATGATGACTTCTTTGCCTCCTTTGGTGAAGCTATAAGCGGTAATCGTTTCAGTTCCATCGAGTCCAAGTTTATCTTGCATATCTTGGTCTAGCGTCACTGATGTTGCGGTTTGGTATTGGAAACCTTGAAGATGACTTGCGTCGATATCTTCAATTCCCAAAGCAAAGAATTCAGCAACTTGGTCGTCGTTCTTTGCTCTATTACCATCAAGGTCATGGTTTTGATTGAAGGTTTTACCTAGAGAAATAGTCAGTTTGTCATTAGCTGAATCTCCCCCTATGACTGCTTCAAACCCATTGATGTTTGACCCCTTCGACATGTCGATATCGACACCACCAGGGTCATTGGCGACAAGCACATCGAACCCTTTACCACCATGTATCAAGGCGTCGTCAGCATCATAAATAACGGTGTCATTACCTGAGCCAGCTTTTATAATGTCGCTGCCTTCACCACCATCGATAATGTCATCGCCTTTACCGCCTTTTAAGGTATCTTCGCCTTCGCCGCCGGCAAGAACATCATCACCTTTGCCGCCTTTTAAGACATCGTCACCACTACCTCCAATCAGTGTATCGTCGCCTTTACCACCTTTAATTAGGTCGTTGTCCGCGCCTCCATCTAACCAATCATCACCTTTACCTCCGAGTAGTGTTTCTACGTCAGCTTCTAGCTCAACAGTGGTAACTACATCATCAAAGTCACTGTCGCCACTGCCTGGATTATCATTAAAGTGTTGGTTACCTTCACCAGCAACACCGCTATAGCCCGGAGGCGTATCAGTCTGCAGATTGAAAACAACAGATTGAAGGTTATCTCCGGCTACGACAGAGATATCTTGGTTGGTGTTGGATAGAGTTTGGACTGATGAATCATTTTGGAGGTCTTCGACATTGAAAGAAAGACTGCTGCCGTCGGTCACGCCTTTATCACCACCGTCAGGGACAATAAAGAAGCCAAGCGTTTCAATACTGTCGTCGATAGATACGTCAAAGCTCGGTTTCTCTTGACCCGCATTATCTAGTGCTGCGTGAACATCTCCCCACACAACGTCTATATTTACACCGCCTTGATCGTCGACAGTATAATAACCATATGAGTTATTGTAGCCTGCCTCTGAGCTTTCCAAAGTGATTGAGAGAGTTCCTGAGTAATCATTGAGAGAGTAAGTACCGTCGTCATTTAAGACGAGTGAACCATTGCTGTTGTGACCGCCCAGAATAACATCATTGCCGTGACCACCAACGAGGTAATCTGTACCATCACCACTCAACTCTAAAGAGTCGATAGAGGTAACGAAGTAGTCACTGGAATCATCAGCGGTATTGTTACTATTTTTATCGAAGGCTTCACCTACAGCAGTGAATTGGATTTCATCAAATGCTTTAAAACCTGTATCTACAGGTGAAATGATAAGAAAACCGTTATTGTTTGATGTACTTTCAGAAAAGTCATCTTTCACTAAATCGTTAGCCGTAAAGTCGCCTTCAGCAACAAGAATACCTTCACGATAAGCAGCCCAATGTCCTGTTTCATGGACTCCGCTCCCTCCTTCATTTAGGTACAAATTGGAGATGCCGACTTTCGCTGCCATGGTATGTTCATCAACGGAAACCGACAACATTTCAGAGCCGTTTGTTGTTCCGTCTTGGTTATATGAGAGTCCTATCTGAGCACTCACACCACTTTGAGCTAAACCAGCCACACCATAACCCGTGCCACCAGAGCTCACTCCTCCATTAGATACGGAGACATCAGCTTCGCTGCCATCTGGGGCATAAGCTGAAAGGTTATCGTTGTCGAGCACGACATTATTACTGTCTTCGTCACTGTAGGTATTGTCAAAATCTAGGAAAAATTCGCCTTGCTGTTCATCGTAATAGAGAGGATTAAAGTTATCGCCGATAATGATGTCGTCGCCTTTACCACCACGGATCAAATCGTCGCCGGAAACGGAAGTTTCATCCCAATTACCATTTGTGTCACGAGGTGTACCATCACCAACTAAGAAGTCGTTAGCCTCGTATTGATACATTTCAACATTAGCGATGAGAGCACCGTAAGTATCTTCGCTAGTATCTGTTTCTGTGGCTCTGAAAGAAAGGGTGTGGTCTCCAGGTGTCAAATCAACGTTGAGTTTTGCGGTGTACCATTGATGTTCATTACCGATTCCGTTGTTATCGAATTCGGCCACAACCTCACCATCAATTAGAACTTGAAAAGGGCTAGTATCAGTTTCACTGCCTTTATGTCTATTAGCGTATTCAAAAGTTAACTGGAATGTACCTCCACGGCCAATTGCGTCGGGCTCAACAGTGAAGACGGTAGAAGCTGTCGTATTCGTTTGGTCGCTGCCAATGCCATTATGGTTATGAGAATCAAGTTCAAGTACATTGCTGGTAGGGTGGTCGCCGGATGGAGCGCCACCAACACTTTGAAATTGAACTTCCATTAATCCTTCGGGGGTGCCATCGACGCCATTGTTGTCGTTGTCTGCTTCCCAGCCGTTAAATGAAGAGTAGGTTCCCCAACTTCCACCTAAACCAGGCCCTCCAGCACTAGTATCTGATTGATCAACTTGAAAATTACCATTGGTGATTAGATTGTCCCCAGCGACCTTGGCTCCTCTGTCGCCGTAGATCACATCATTGTTACCACCACCTTCAACGTAATCATTACCAGAACCAGCCACAATGACATCATCGACATTATTCACGATCTCGGAATCTCGGGATCGAATAGAATCAGGCATACTTAATGTGCCTGATTCATCTTTTGCGTTGATAGAGTGATTCCATGATTCAACAACGTCATTGCCGTCACCAGCCAAAATCGCATCTGAACCGCGGCCAGAGGCTATAAAATCATCACCGTCTTTGGCTTTGACAATATCGTCTCCTTTCCCTGCTCTAATGGCATCGTCACTGGTGTCTCCAAGAATAATAGGGTTGTCGATACCGTTTTGGGACTGGTCTTGACTTGGAACAGCAACCTTATTTCCGGCCTCTTGGGCTAATGTTCCAGTTACATTATTTGTTAATTGAATAGCCATTGCTATCATCCTCTGATATATCGGTTTGATATAAGAGGCAGCTCAGCCATCTCGTGAGAGACCTGTCGCTTTCCGTCCTCACCTCACGATGAGTTTGGCTTTTTCTTCTCGCGCTTGGTTAAATTTCCCTCATTGCCTTATAGGCGCTTACAGATAGTGGGTTGAGTAGATACTCGAGCGGTGTTTGTTGCTCAAGTAATATCATCACTTCTGCGGGCATGCCCGGATACAATGAGATGTTTTCTAATGCTTCTAGCTCAGACTTATCTAACGATACTCTCGCTAAGTAAGCAGAAGATCCTGTGGCTTGATCGCTAATGCGGTCAGCCGAAATATGGACTAATTTTCCACGAATCGGTGGTGTTTTACGGAAACTGTATGCGGTCAGTCTTACTTGGGTATCCAAGCCAATTCGTAAGGCTTCGATGTCTTCTGGCTTCACTAACGCTTCTACAATCAACTCGTCGTTTTGCGGAACCAATTCCATTAAGGTTTCACCGGGTGGAACAATGGCATTTTCGGAGACCACATTAAGTCCAACTACCACACCACTTTGAGGCGCTCTTATTTCAACCCGGGTAAGAATATCTTGAGCATTGACCATTGCTTCTCTGGTTTCATTCAGCTTTCGTTCTAAATCTTGTATCTCTTCGCCGAGAGTTTTGGCGTAAGTATAATCTGCGTTAATCAGCTCTAATTTCGCTTCGGCGATGGTGCGTTTGGCGTGTCCAATCCTAGCTTTGAGGTCAGCAATGTTACCTTGTAATTGAGAGCGTTCTCGCTGTAAATCCAATAACCGAGATTTGGATGTGTTACCGGAAACAAGCAAATCTTGGTGCATTTGTACCTGTTCTTCTAAATACTTCAGGCTTCGATTTCCGGCTAAGAATCGTTGTTGGAAGCCTTGCAGATCAAGTTTTGATTGCTCCACTTTTTGCTGTAACACATCTGATTCACCGGATTTTAACGATTGTCTTTTGCTGAAAAGCTTACTCTGCGTATCAAGTAAGCTTGATACGTTTGGGTCACTCATAAGGGAGAGTAATCTCATATCAAATTGAATCTCTTGATGACTCGCTAACTCTGATTGTAAGCGGTTCAGCCGCGCTAAATCACTTTGCCACTGAGCTCTTAGCCTTAGAAGCGATGCCTGAGCTTGTGTGTGACTTAACGAGATGAGCAATTCGCCTTTTTGAACATGGTCGCCGTCAGAAACATGGACGATTTCTACAATCCCGCCTTCTAAGTGCTGAATGGGTTTTCGCTTTGATTCTACGATAATTACGCCTGGTGCAATGGCAGCAGAAGAAAGCGGGGCTAAGTATGCCCAAGCAGCAAAGCCACCAAGAGTGCTCACAAGAACTAACCAGATAAACACCTGTATTTTGAATGTAGAAAAGACCAGTTTTCTACCATCGTCGAAGTGAATACCTTTGTCGTTATGATGAATACTAGCCATTCGACACCTCCGACGAAGCGACATTGAAGAGCGACCGGACCACTTTACTCGCTTCGCCTGCTTGCGTTATCTGGCCGTTTTTCAATTCAACAACCCAATCGACATGTCTGAGTAAGCTTGGGTTATGCGTTACCATCACGACAGAAATGGATTTCTCTTTCGCCAATTGTAATAGCGAAACAAGAAACTCTTCGCCTTCTTTGTCGAGATGTGAATCGGGCTCATCAAGCACGAGTAGTTTGGGTGAGAATACCAATGCTCTTGCTATGGCAAGTTTCTGTGCTTGTCCACCAGATAACTGATGACCAAAAGAACCGATAATCGTTTCATATCCATTCGGTAAGGCGACAACAGCGTCATGTACACCGGCTTGAATAGCGGATCTGACGATTTGGCTATCCGTAACGTTGGAATCAAATCGGGCGATATTTTGTTTTACAGTGCCATGCAGAAAGTCGATGTGCTGAGGGACATAACCGACGGTGTGTTTGAACTGATTTAGATTCCATAACTCAACATTGAGTCCATCGATAGAAATACCACCTTTTGAGGGCGATATGCCGTTAATGATCATTTTGCAGATGGAAGACTTACCTGACCCGCTAGGGCCTATCAATGCAACTCGATTTCCAGATTCCAGTCTTAGCTTCAAACCATTAAGAGTTGGCTTGTTAAGGTTTTCAGAGGCGAACCATGTGACGTTGTCGATGACCAAATCACCTTTAATGATTTCTAACTCGGTTCGCTCGGCATGTTTAGTATGAGAAGCAAATTCCTTAGCTAAGCGTTTGTTTGCATCCAAACCAGTTTTCCATGCTTGAATACCACTAGAAAGCATCTCAATTGGCTGGAGTGCTCTCGCCATTAGGATTGAACCCGCAATCATGCCACCAGCAGACATGGCATTTTGAATGACTAGGCTTGCTCCGACAGCCATGATGATGAGTTGAAGGACCATACGTATGTAACGAGAAAATGCACTCAGTGAACAGGTGGCTTGATCTAAATGGCTTCGAGACCAGCTTTTTTCCGCCAAAATTTCTTGGTAGGTTTGACTTAGACCTTGTTGCTGATGTTGGCTAAAGATCGTGGCGTGTTTTTGAAAGCACTCGTCGTTTTTTCTTTGTGTTGCGAGCTGGCTTAAGTAAGTGGTTTTAAAGTGCTTAGATTTAACCCAATGAGAAAGCAATGTTGTCATGAGAATAAAAACAACGGCACCCACACCGACTAATCCTATATATGGATGAATAGCAAACATAATAATAAGAAACAGGGGAGTGAATGGTAGATCAAACATGACAAAGTAGGCAGGAGAAGAGAGCAGGCTCTTTACCTCACTTATATCGTTGAACAGATGCTTTTCTTTTGATTTTGATGAGAAGGAGGTTTGTTCAAATAGCTGCTGAGACGCGATAAATTCAAATTTGATCGCTTTCTTTTGTGCATACTTGGCTCTAGACGCGTCAAGGAACGCTTGGGCTGTAAGTAGGAACACAGCAATGAAAGCCAAGAATAGAAGCGTATCTAAACTTTGACTTGAGAGGACTCTATCAAACACTTGAAGGCTGAATAAGGGAACGACTAACATCAATACGCTGATCGCTCCGCTGACCACCATCATCGGAAGTAAACTACGCAGATTAATTGGATTTATACCTGCCCAAGGCTTTGCGTCCATACAAAACTCTCTCCATTGGTTGTCCAAATAGTATAGATGGGCAGTGGCGAGAATGTGAACTATCTCAAGCTTTTTGAGTGGATTTGAGCTACGTAAAAAAAATGCACAAGCTAAACAAAAGCTTGTGCATTTTTGATTTGAAATTTAATTTGGATTTTATTTAAACGTCGACCAAATCGGAGCGTGATCTGACGGTTTTTCGATGCCACGCAGTTCGTAGTCGATACCGGCTTCAGTACATTTGTCAGCAAGCTTTTGAGTTGCGAGGACCACATCAATACGCAGACCACGGTTGTCTACGAAGCCTTTTGAGCGGTAATCAAACCACGAGTATTGATCGTTCACTTCAGGGTGTAGTAAACGGAAGCTGTCCACAAAACCCCAATCCATCAGTGTTTTCAACCATTCGCGCTCTTCTGGTTGGAAAGAACACTTACCTGTTTTCAACCAACGTTTCGCATTAGGCTCACCAATACCGATATCAATATCGGTAGGGCTGATATTAATGTCGCCCATTACGATCACTTGTTCATCTTTGTTGTGGTAATCGTTCAGGTACGTCATTAAGTCTTTGTAGAACTCACGCTTGTACGGGTATTTGGTTTCATGCTTAATGTTATCCCCTTGAGGGAAGTAACCATTTAGTACGGTAACCTTTTCACCATTTTCATCTTCAAACGTCGCCATGATCATGCGTTTTTGATGGTCTTCATTGTCAGTAGGAAACCCCTTCTGCACAGAGATAGGTTCTTGCTTACACAGCATTGCTACACCGTAGTGCGCTTTTTGGCCGTGGAAGTAAACCTTGTAACCCATAGCTTCAACATCGGCTAATGGGAAGGCTTCATCGTGCACTTTTATCTCTTGCAGACCAATCACGTCGGGTTGGTGCTTATCGATAATAGCTTGCAGTTGGTGAAGACGGGCTCTAAGGCCATTTATGTTGAAGCTAATGACTTTCATTTGTTTTTATACCTCTCGGAAACCTTTGTCGCTGCTTGTTCTTAAAGGTTTTTTGATTTGGTGGATTTCATAGTTAATCGTATTTAACCATGCTTAATAATTTCTGTCGCCACTTTATAAAGACTAAATGGCGACGTTAAATTGTGTGAATACCTACAGTTACGCTGAGTCTACTGAGTTTTTAGTAAGTCTAAAAAGAACGCGTATTCAAGTGCGTCTTCTTTCAATCTTTTGAAGCGACCAGAAGCCCCGCCGTGACCAGCTTCCATATCGGTTTTGAACAACAACACATTATTGTCTGTTTTCATTTCACGCAGTTTCGCCACCCACTTCATTGGTTCAAAGTACTGTACTTGTGAGTCATGCAGGCCTGTTGTTACTAACATGTTCGGGTAGCTTTGAACTTTCACATTGTCATATGGTGAGTAACCTAGGATGTAATCGTAGTAGGTTTTATCGTTGGGGTTGCCCCATTCGTCATACTCGTTTGTGGTGAGAGGAATCGATTCATCAAGCATAGTCGTCACCACGTCTACAAACGGAACATGTGCACCAATACCACGGTAAAGTTCTGGTGCTTGGTTGACGATTGCGCCCATCAATAGGCCGCCAGCAGACCCGCCTACCGCAAATACTTTATCCTTAGCACCGTAACCTTCTTCAACAAGCCCTTTGGTTACATCAATAAAGTCGTTGAACGTGTTTTGTTTGGTCAGTTTCTTGCCATCTTCATACCAAGGGCGACCAAGCATCTCTGAACCTCGGATATGTGCGATAGCATAAACGAATCCGCGATCAAGTAAGCTGAGGCGAGCCGATCCAAAGGTTGGTTCGATTGTGTGGCCGTAAGAGCCGTAGCCGTATTGGTAGATAGGGTTTGTACCGTCTTTCTTGAATAGATCTTTACGATAAACCAAAGACACAGGAACTTGTTGACCATCGCGAGCCGTTACCATGATTCGCTCTGATTGGTAGTTATCCGCTTCGAAATCACCTAATACGGGTGTCTGCTTCATTAGCTCAGATTCACCTGTACTTAGATCGAAATCATAGTAAGTACCTGGCGTAGTTAAGCTGCTGTAATAGATACGAACTTTTGAGTTATCTAATTCATAGTTACTCGTTAGGTAAGCGGCAAATGCGGTGTCGTTAAATTCAAGTGGGAACTCGTTGCCTGTTGAGAGTTGGCGAACTTTCACTGTAGACAAGCCATTCGCACGTTGCTCGTAAACAAGATGGTCATCAAACAGTTCGAAATCGACAAGTTGAGTGTCGTCGTCTGCTGGGATGACGTCGACCCATTTTGAACGGTCATGCATGTCTGCTGTGTTTACTTTCATTAAACGGAAGTTGACGGCTTGGTAGTTGGTGTCGATGTAATACCAATCATCTAGCTTAGCGATGCTGTACTCGATGCCAGTCTCTCGTGGGTAGAAAGGTTTTGCTTTCGCGTTTGGGTTGTTGGCATCAATGATCGAAACACCACTGGTTTCAGTGCTCGAGTGCCAAATGTAGACCTGTTCACCGTCTTTGCTTTTACTCAAAGAGGTGTAGTAAGCGCTGTCGGTTTCTTCGTAGATTAGCTCATCGCTTGTCTGAGATGTGCCCAATACATGTCGTAAAACTTGGTAACCCAGCAATGTTTGTGGATCTTTCTTGATGTAGTAGAAGGCTTGGTTGTCGTTTTGCCATGCAATTGCACTCGAGGCACCTTCAATTTCATCTTTCAGATATTCACCTGTCGTGAGGTCTTTAATCTTGATGGTGTAGATTCGGCGGCTAAGCGTATCTTCGCCATAGGCCAACAAGTTTTCGTTTGGACTGATCGTCAAGCCACCAACACTGAAGAATTCATGTTCTTTTGCCAGTGCGTTAACGTCTAAAATGATTTGCTTGTCTGCGCCTGCAAAGTCTTTTGCACGTAAGTGAACGGGGTATTCGTTGTCACCTGTGACTTCATTCGAATAGAAGTAGCTGCCTTTGCGAACCGGTACTGAATTGTCGTCTTTTGCGATTCGCCCTTTGATCTCTTCAAATAATTGTTTTTGTGCCGCTTCTGTATGTTTAAGCACCGTATCTGCGTACTGATTCTCTTGCTCAAGTTGTTTCAAGATCTCTGGGTCTTGGCGTTCATCATCGCGCATCCAGTAGTAATCGTCGATTCGGGTATCACCATGAATCGTCATTGCATGAGGGACTTTCTTAGCAACAGGAGCTTGTGTTTGCTGGGCGACAAGTTGCGATGGAGAGTAGTGGTTCATGGTTGTTATTCCTTGATTGCTGCATCCGGCGACAAGCGCGACCGATACGGCTAATGTGGTTAAAGCGAAACGCATCTTTATATCCTTAGTGTGCACCTTACTCGTTTTAATGCCAGCATCCTTTGTTGGTTAGGTTTCTTCCAGTGATGTTATTTATAATTGGATTCTGGATATGCACTTTCAGCGTAAGTGTCTGTTATTGTTTTCAAAAAATCAAAGTAATGTTAAATGAAATTGCTGATACGTGAGAGTGGAAGGAATAAATGCGAAACAAAAAAGGGACACACTTTTCAGTATGTCCCTCTTCGTTGTTTGGGTAGGGTTCGAGTTTTACTTTAGATAGCCAATGGCATTTCGTTTGAGTGGTCAGGTTTACGATTAACCCAACGTAAACCAAGCATGGCGATGAATGACATTGCAATCATCAAGCAACCGAGTGGCAGTTGGTCTTGAGCAGGGAAGAACGATGCCAATAGTGTTGCGATGCCAGCACCTAGATTTTGCATACCACCGAGGATCGCGCCCCCTGTACCTGCGTGGAATGGGAATGGCGAAAGCGCTCCCGTTGTTGCTGCTGGAAATAAGATACCAGCGCCTAAGAAGTAAATCGTTGCACCGCCAATCAAAGTTAATGCTGTTGTTTGACCGAATAGACCCGGTATCAATACCACTGTTGAGCCTACCAAGATAGCAACTAGACCAACATTCAGTACACGGCGCTCACTGCGACGTTGTGCGATGTAACTAGATAGGCCTGCACCGATTAAGTAACCTGGAATGGGTAAGACAAACAACAAGCTTACTGTGGTTGCAGGTAAGCCAAGTACGCCGCCAAGCAACACACCTGCCGCTGCTTCAAATACGGCTACACCAGCAAAGGTTGCGACTAATACCAATAAGAAACCTTGGAAACGTTTGTCAGACAGAACGAATTTGTAGCTGTTGGCAACTGATTCATGCTTGCGTCGTTCTTTCGGTAGTGTTTCCATCATGCTCGTCATCATGGTAATCACAACGGCGATACCAAACAGCGCAAGGAACAAGTAGCTAGAACGCCAGCCGAAAGCTTCTGTTAGGTAACCACCCAATACAGGAGCCATCAATGGTGAGAAAATCACACACATGCTAATTAAGCTGTTTGCACGGTGCAGTTCAGCGCCTTCAAAACAGTCGCGAGTCAATGTACGAGACATCGCACCGCCACAACCGATACCCAAACCTTGGATAAAGCTACCCGCTAAGAACCATTCATACTCGTGAGCGAACAATGCCACCAGAGTGCCGATGATGTAGATGATCAAACCAATCACGATGATCGGTTTACGACCTAGGCGATCAGAAAGTGGACCGTAGACAAATTGCGACAGACCATAAGGGATCAAGTAACACGCCATCACTGCTTGGAGTGAAGACGCCGAAACCAAGAACTCACCTGACATATGACCGATAGAAGGCACGTACATCGTTTGAGTCATTTGACCTACGGCAGTCAGAATAGCGATTAAAAAGGTAAGTTTCGCTAATGGAAACGAGGCGGACATTTGCGTATCTCTCCAAAAAATAAAGACGTAAAAAGCCTTAGCGCTCCTTTGAGGAGAGCCAAATGAATAAAGTGTTCAGGGAATCTAGGCGCGAGATATTAGATCTTGAATGCCGAGTTAGCAATCAAAAAGTGTGAAGTTGATCAAGATAAAAATCTATAGTTTGGATTATTAAAACTAATCCGAAGTTACTGTGTTCTCAAAGATCAAAAGGGGGAATGTTTTTCCTAGAAATTTCGATGCTATGGTTATGCCTAAAGTGTTAGTTCAATAGTTACATGGCCCATGATGGCGTGAATACATTTAGTTGAAATCACAGAAAAAAGGCAAAAGACACGGCCTATTAACATTTATGTAAACTTTCGTTTTATATATAAGCAATTTGTGCTGTAATTATCCGCTAAGCTATTCGTCAAACTTATTTACATTGTGTTCTTCAATTCATCTCAATGTGGTAGTTACGGTTATGGAAGTCTTTTGGCTTAAATAAGGATATTAAATGCGCTCACTATCGGTACAGTGGAAAATCACCCTGCTTGCAGGCTGCTGTCTAATCATTACTTCACTGTCTCTTATTGGTTTTTCAATCTATAACGCGACCAGTAACCAACAAGTCATCAAATCTCAAAGCTCAGAATCAGTTATCAATAAAACTCAGCAGTTGTTGGCGTCTGTTTCTCAGCTTAATGCTCAAGAAACCCAACGCTATGTAGACGAAGCGGTTTACCGCGCAGAAATGTTAGCAGCCAGTGCTCAGTTTCTAAAGAACAATGCGGATGAAAACTTTACCCCAAGTGAAGAGCTTCGTACTGCGTTAGATGAAATGGTTCGTCGCTCAGTTTTGAACTTTGATTCTATTCAAGGTGCATATTTAGTTTTCCAACCTGATTTACTTGATGGTGAAGATGCGAATTATGTCGATGCGGACTATGTTGGATCTAATGAAAAAGGTCGTTTTGCTCCTTATTGGAAGGTGGCGGATAACGGCGAAAATGTTCTAGCGAACGTTCTGTCAGAACCTATCTTGAGCGATGATAGCAATAGCGAACGCTTTTATTGTCCTTTGTCTTCAGGGCAAACGTGTATAAGTACTCCACGAGTCGTGAACAGCGGTGGTACTGCATTACTTACCTCTTCAATTTCAGTACCTATCTTAGTTGATGATGTTGCTATTGGCTTCTTGGGTATTGACCTAAGGTTAGATGGCTTGACCAGTGTGGTCACGCAATCAGATCAAAGCTTATTTGATGGCGCTGGTGCCGTTTATGTTGTCAGCCTAGACGGTTCGGTTATTGCTTCAGATGACTCAAGTATTGCAGTCGGCTCGGTCTTTCAAAGTGACAATACCAACAGTGATTTAATGACTGATTTTATCTTCGGTGGTGAAGTGACGACTCAATGGAGTGAGAATGGTGAGTGGTTACTCGCATTTGCTCCTGTTACCGCGGCAAACCAAACTTGGGGCGTGTTGTTTGAGATCCCGCGTGAGAGTGTAGTTGCCGATGCTAACCGATTGGATTCAATCATTAGTACTAAAGTAAGCGAAGGCATCCAAACGGAAGTGATTGCAGGCGTCATCTTTATTCTTTTTGGTTTAGCTATTATCGCGTTTTCTTCATTGTCTATTGTTAAGCCTATCCGACAGGTAGTCGAAAGGCTCAATGATATCGCTTCTGGTGAAGGTGATTTGACTCAGCGTTTGGAAGTGAAATCTCAAGACGAAATTGGTCAGTTATCACAAGGGTTTAACCTGTTCTTAGACAAGCTTCAGCACACGATTAAAGAAGTGATTCAAACCACTGAGCAAGTAGCGAGTACGACAAGTCAAGCTAAGGCATCAGCATCGAGTACACGTGAAAGCAGTGAATCTCAATTTAAAGAAGTCGATCTAGTGGCAACAGCTGCAGAAGAGATGACTCAGACTGCTGGCTTAGTGGTACAAAATGCAGAAGTTGCAGTTGATGCTGCTTGTGAAGCGAACCGTTCTGCTCGACAAGGGCAACAAGTCATCGAACTCTCAGCTGGAGAAATGAGAAAGCTGGTGGAGCGTATGTCGAGCGCTGTTCCTATTGTTGAAGAGTTAGCTAAAAATAACGGTAACATCACCGAAATCTTAAGTGTTATTGAAGGGATCTCTGAGCAAACCAACTTACTAGCATTGAATGCGGCGATTGAAGCGGCGAGGGCGGGTGAGCAAGGACGAGGTTTTGCTGTTGTAGCTGATGAGGTAAGAAACTTAGCAAGTCGTACACAATCATCGGTTGGTGAAATCAGAGCGGTGATCGACAAGGTTCATGCGGGAACTCAAGATGTTGTCGAAGCGATACAAGAAGGTAATATCTTAGCCAATGATACTGCGTTACATGTTCAAAATGCAGTTGAAGATCTTGGTTCGATTTTCACTTCAATTGAAGAGATCAGCGATATGAATAGCCAGATCGTGAGAGCAGCAGAAGAGCAGCAATCGGTTTCCGGTGAAGTGAATCAAAGTGTGGTTAACATTCGCGACTTAAGTGCGAAAATTTTGGAACAAGCTGCAGCTTCTGAGCAAGTGGGCAGCGAAATCGAGCAACTATCTCAACAGCAACAGAAATTGGTGAATCAATTCAAGGTCTAGTAGTTGAAGGTCTAGTTGTTCACGGTTTAGCTATTTAAGCTTAGTTGACTGTTGAATAGAAAAAGGGACAAATGAAGATTTCATTTGTCCCTTTTGTTTTTCTTAGGTTCTAAGGTTTTAGATCTCGATGATATCCACCGAAACCGATTAACGAAGTTAGTCTTCGATAAACCAGTAACCTTTGTTTACCAATTCAGTCACGACAGTGACACCTGAAGGAGTCAAAGTGGTTGCTGAGTTAATCACCGAGTCATCACACAGTACGTTTAGTAGCGATGAATCCGCTTCTTCAACCTTGACCACTTCACCATTGATGTAAGCCGTGTTGGTTTCATTCTCATGGTAGAGCGCTTTTAAGCCCGATACTCGACAGATCTCGCCTTCTGACTCTAAGTGCTGAGCGATCTCTTCTTCTGTCCATAATGGCTCAGGAGCGACGATATCAAGCTGGTGGCGTGATTGGCTTAGCAAACATCCCATGAATTCGCTGATGGTTTCAGGTTGCTCTAGTGCAGATTTCAACATGTCAGTTAGATTGCTTAAATCCGATGAACGAATCTTGCCGTAACCATCTTGCGTTTTGAATTCTGGATCGTGAAGATGAACGTCACCCATATCATGAGCAAGTACAAAATCGGCGAAGTTGCTGATTAGCTCTTGTTCTTTAGGGGAGCGATAGCCAATAGAGTAGCTCATTGACGGCTCTAACGTGTTGCCTTCATGCGGGAACCCCGGTGGGATATAAAGGATATCGCCCGGCTCTAAGGTTTCATCAATGATCGGTTCAAAGCCGTCTATTTGACGAAGTGCAGAAGCTTGGACTGTCTCTTGGTATTGGCCCACATCTTTTGCGCCGACTTTCCACTGGCGTTTACCTTGACCTTGAATGATGAATACATCGTATTGATCAATATGGGGGCCAACGCCACCTTCTGGTGCTGAGTAGCAGATCATTAGATCGTCGAATAACCAGTTTGGTAAGGCTTGGAACGCTTCTGTCAGCTGATTTGCACCTTGGTGCCAATGGTTCGCTGCTTGAACGATCAATTGCCAATGTGTTTCAGTTAGCTCGCCAAATTTCTCTTCGGAGAATGGACCATGTTCTGCAGTCCATTGGTTGTCGAGGTTAGAGACAAAGCGAGAATCCACTTCTTCTTCCATCGATAAACCAGCAAGTTCTTCCGGCGAAATTGGGTCGACGAAGTCTTGGAAGCCACCTTTTAAGATGGTTGGTTTTTTATGCCAGTAGTTTTCAAGAAATTCGGGCATAGAAAAGCTAAGTTGGTACATGTGAATCCTGTATGTTTTTATGCTAGATGCTAGATGCTAGATGCTAGATGCTAGATGCTAGATGCTAGATGCTAGATGCTAGATGCTAGATGCTAGATGCTAGATGCTAGATGCTAGATGCTAGATGCTAGTTTGGCTTGTAAATCTTGTTGGACAATCTTAATTGCTTCTAACGCCACTTTTGGGTCGATTTCGTTGCTTTCGAGCAGATAGATCAGGTCGACAGCTAACTTAACTTCTTCTGGCGCATTATCCAGTGGTGATGATGTGTTATCAGTGTTCATTTCGCTTAGGGTTCTCTAAGTTAATCAGTCTCTCAATATTTTTCATTGAGTCTTCACAGCGTTCTAATCGTTCTTTTGCTAATTGCCAAGCCTCGTCCGCTTTTTTCTTACTGTGGCGGGGCGCAGAATCAAACGCTAACTTTCGTACTCGTACTAAATCGACCAGTCGTTTTTGCCAATCTTGGTGCTGAGCGAGTTCGTTGTATAGGTCGTTGAGATTCTTGCCTGACTTACTTTTTCGGTCTAAGCGTAAATCATGGTTAGCGAGCTCCCTTTGGATTGCAGCTATCTGGTTAGTCAGCTTTTCCGTCAGGTAGTTGGCTCGAGATGCGGTCAGTTGATTTGTCGTTTGTTCACGAATAATGGTGTTGTACGTTGTTTGAGTTTCAAGTGCGTAGGGCAGTAAAATAGAAGAGCTACACTTAAATAAGGTTCGGTCAAACAAGGCTTGATGATAAGCACCACGGGCTTTGTCGACCTGAGAACTGTGCCCAATTAAGGTATCCAGTACACTTTTAAGATTTGAAAAATGGTTCATTTCGCTTCCCATTGGCTGGTGGCTATAAGTTTACAAACCACGCTTCGTAAGCCAGTTTAATCGCAAGGACACTCACAACAGTCACAAAGACAGGTCGTATAAATGTAGCACCAAAGCGAATAGCAGAGTGTGCTCCAACAAATGCACCAGCCATCAAACAAAGCCCCATGGTTAAACCTAGAACCCAATCAATATGACCGAGAATCGCAAAGGTCACCAAAGAGGTGAAGTTGCTAGTGAAGTTCATCGCTTTAGATAAACCAGAAGCCAGTAAGATATTTAAGCGATAAAGCGCCATAGAACTCACCGTCCAAAACGCGCCAGTACCTGGGCCTGCAACACCATCATAAAAGCCAAGAATGAATCCTTGGTACTTTTGTTTTCTTTTAAGTACCGGACACGGTTTAGGAGATACATTATGGCTCACATCCGGAGTCTTATGAAAAATGGTATAGACAGCAGCGGCAAGAATAACTAATGGCAATACCTTCTCTAACCATTCTGTACTAATGGCATCAACAGTTAGGGTGCCGATTGTTGCACCTATTAATGTCGATATGAATGCATTGGTCCAACATTCAGGTTTGAACAGTTTCTTACGATAGTAAGTAAAAGCGGCAGTTGATGAGGCAAACGTTGCGGCCAGCTTATTAGTTCCGAGTGCAATATGTGGCGGTAAACCAAGCGATAGCAAAGCTGGGACCGTTAACATCCCTCCGCCACCGGCGACAGCATCGATAAAGCCTGCTGCAAATGCAACCAAGGCAAGTATGACCAACATGGTTGGCTCAATCATTTCCATAAATAGCTAGTGTTCTCGTTATCGGCTGTTAGGGCAGCCACATGAATAATCAATGGATTAGTCATGTTGGGTTGTGAATGCAAGGGCCTAGCGATGACAGGCCCATAACTACCTTGAGGGCAGTAAAATTAGTATTTTATTGTTCTTTTAAAAGGCGGTAGCGAATCGAGTAGGGATTTCCCGTATCGCTTCGTGACTATGCGTCTATCAAGGATCGTGACTCTACCAGAATCTCGTTCTTTACGCAGCAATCTACCCACAGATTGAATAAGCTTTTTACTCGCTTCTGGAACAGTAATCTGCATAAAAGGATTACCGCCGCGTGATTCAATATATTCTGAATGTGCTCGCTCTACAGGAGAGGTAGGAACACCAAAAGGAATCTTGGTAATAACGAGGTTTTCAAGTAGCTCACCAGGTAGATCAAGACCTTCAGAAAAGCTACCCGTTCCAAAAAGGACGCTGGTTTTACCTTGATCTATCAGCTTTTTATGTTTTTTTAGGGTTTCGGTTCGTGAAGTATCACCTTGAACCTGCAATGCCCACGACTTTTTAACGAAATCTGTTGCCAAAACTTCTGCAACTTTATTCATTTGCCAATAAGAAGAGAATAAAACGAGATTGGCTTTGTTGTCTTCTATTACCTTAGGCAATATTTCAATAAGATATTCAGTAAACTGAGGTGCTTGCGGTTCGTACTTCATTGCAGGAACAACCAGTTCAGCTTGGTTCTGATAATCAAACGGCGATGCCAAAGCAAGAAATTGTACACCGTCTTCGGCTTTTTGACTGATACCTGCTTGATGGCAGAAAAAGTTGAAGGAGTTGAGTGCTCTCATTGTCGCAGAGACGAGTACTGCACCAACACAACGACTCCAGATCTGTTGATCCAGTTGCCAACCCACCTCTAGTGGCGAAACATTCACAACGAAATCGCCTTCACTTTCTTTATTCAGTTCAAGCCAACGCGCTAAAGGCGCTCCTTTCTCTCTCTTAGGTTCAGCCATTAAGCGCCAAACCTGAGCAAGGTTTTCTGTCCTTTGTATATAGAAACCAATTTCTGCCAGCGCAGGCTCTGCCAGTTTTGCTGAAAGCTCTCCGTCTTTAACTCGTTCTGCAATCAGGTCTGCAATCTTCGCAACGGCTTGGCTCGTCTTTTGTGTGAGTTGCTTGAGATCTTTAGATTCATTCTCTAGCCAATCAGGTAAGTCGCCATGCTCGAAGCGATACAAGCCGTCTTCAAAGTGGCTAGCATCAAACTGTTTGCTCATTTGAGTAAGAGTAGGAATCAGCTGTTGTACAGAATCCTGCAATTCATTTCTGAATCGACCCACGCGCTTTTCATCCGCCAAGCCCGAAAGCTTGGTGATTGATTGATTCAAACGCTCTAACCACGATGCAGCTCCTTTTAAACTTGCGGCCGCAGAGGAATGATCTCTGGCTACGTGTGGTAAGTGGTGAGCCTCATCGAATATATAGATGCTGTTTTCTGGTTCGGGCAGTATCACGCCGCCTCCTAGGTCAGCATCTGCCATCACTAAACTGTGATTGGCGATAATCACGTCTGCTTTATCAAGCTCTGAACGTGCTTTCTGGAAAGGGCAGTCTCTATGAGTCGGCATACTGTTGTTACAGCTGTGTTTATCACTGACGATCATCTGCCAGATCATATTGTCGACAGGTTTTGGCCAGGAGTCGCGATCACCGTCCCATTTGCCTTGGGTTAGGCTGCGGTACATGGTTTGGAGTTGTTCGATATCTTTCTTTTTTGGCTTAGATTCGAACATCGCCATTTGACCGTCATCAATTTGTCCACCATCAAGCCCACAAGCAGCGGCTAACTTCTCGGAGCAACAATAACGCTGTCTTCCTTTCGCTAATATAAAAGAGAACTCTCTATCAGTAAGTCTTCTATATAGAGGGAGATCTTTATTGACGAGTTGTTCTTGTAGGGCAACCGTAGCTGTCGAAATGATGATTTTTCGATTATTTAGCACAGCGACAGGAATCGTTGCCATGAGATAGGCGAGTGATTTCCCGATTCCTGTTCCCGCCTCGGCAACAATCATGCGATTGCTTTTGTGGTATTGACCACAAAGTGTCTTAGCTATTTCTGCAACTAGGTAATTTTGAGCACGTCGAGGTACAAAGTTGTCCAACTGATCTTGGAGGTTTTGATAACTGGTGCGAATGGATTTTTGAATTTTAGTAGTTAGCATACTGTGACCTACATAACGGAGCGAGGATAGTAGCACATATCACTAGTCGGTACATTTGCGGCGAAATAGCTTGCTTTTGAATCAAAGGTAGATCTTGTTCACAAAAAAAAACTGAACCATCAGGAACTTAACGATTTTATTTATGTTGTGAAATATAAATATTAAAAAAGACTGACTTATAGGTGTTAAGTTCTGATTTGTTGTTTATTTATTGGCTTATATAGCTTTAAATTCTGTCATGTTCTTTTTTTATATTATTATATTTCCTGGTAAAACCAAGGGTAAGTTACTCGTAAAACAATGAAAAAAAATGTAAGTTATTGATTGTAATTGGTTTGTGTTTTTTTTAGGTCTATTTTTAGTTTATTTGACACGCAGGATAATCTTTTGCAATCTAGACCTCGAAATTTAGTGACGGTGATTAACCAACAAAGAGTGGTAATGACCAGTCATAAAAATAAAAAGGGAACCGGGCAAGGATCTCCCATTCTTAGAAAAGGCAGTGGATTTATTATGAAAAAGACTCTATTAGCGCTAGCTATCGCAGCGGTATCAACTTCTGCATTCGCAGTTGAAACAAGTTCTCAAAACTCTAAGCCAATGTTTGAGTTTGACGACATGCACAAAGATCAGTTCTCAGTTTCTGGTGCATGGGGCGTTGGTGGTTACTACGATTCTTACTCTGGCGCATTCTACGATGATTGGGCTACTGGTCTAACGCTAGCAGTAAGCTTCAAAAACAACCGTTGGGTTGGTTACTTTGAAACTGACCTAATGATGAACTACATCTCTGACACTAACGATTTCGCTAAAGTAGACGAAGTATATGGTGGTGTTGAGTCTGGTCCAAACACTGACGTAGACAAAGCATGGTTAGGTTTTGACACTGGTTTTGGTGTTGCATCTTTCGGTTGGGAAAACGATACAGCTCTAGATAAAGTTGATGGCGCTGGTGATATGACTTACGAGTTTGGCGCTTCTGCTGGCGATGCATCTGATGCATTCAACGTAGTTAAGTTCCAAGGTGCTACTTCTGGTTTCGCTTACGGTGTTTCTTACTTTGAAACAGACGAAAGCCACGCTGCTGCTGACAAAGGTGTGAACGGTTACGTTGGTTTTGAACACGAAATCTTCAACATCTACGCTGGTTACGAAGATCGTGACGAAGCTGAATACACAGTAACTTCTGTTTCTGGTAACGTTAAAGTTGCTGATACAGTAAAACTAGGCTTTAACTCTTGGATTGATGAAGGCAACAAATCTGGTGCTGACACAACTGATAAGAAAAATACTGGTTACTACCTATCTGGCGCATTCGATGCTTCTGAGCAAGTAACTGTTGCTGCTGGTTACGGTGCAAACACTACTGAACAAAACAATTCAGCTGATAAAGATTACAGCTACATGAACGTTGCTGTAATGTACAAGCACAGCGACCGCATGGACATGGGTATCGATATCAAACAAGAACTTGACGTACCAAACGGTGTTCGCGCTGAAAGTTCTGATGAAGAGACATTCGTATTCGCAGCTGCTTACTACTACTTCTAATAGTCTAACTCTTAGTTAAGTAACGCTGTAAAAGCCAGTCTTATGACTGGCTTTTTTGTGTCTAAAATTTATCAATGCATATAAAAAAAGACCGCTACGTGAGCGGCCAGTCATTTGATTCAAATGGTGCATTTTAAATCTCTTTCCACTCACCAGGCTGAAGTTGTCCCACGTTCATGTTGCCCATTGAATAGCGAATAAGTCGCAGGGTAGGGAAGCCGATATTTGCTGTCATTCGTCTTACCTGACGGTTACGCCCTTCAATGATAGTAATCGCTAACCATGTTGTCGGAATTGCTGCTCTGAAACGCACTGGAGGGGTTCTTTCCCACACAACAGGTTCAGACATCACCTCAACCTGGGCAGGCAGTGTCATGCCGTCTTTTAGCTCCACGCCTTTTCTCAATTTATCTAAATCTTCCTCAGAAGGTGCGCCTTCAACCTGCACCCAGTAAGTCTTTGGTGATTTTGAGTTTGGTTGAGTCAATTTGGCTTGGAAGATGCCATCATTGGTCAAGACCATTAATCCTTCACTGTCGCGGTCAAGTCGACCCGCCGCGTAAACATCTTTAACCGGAATAAAGTCGGCGAGTGTTTTCCTGCCTTCGCCATCAGTGAACTGGCTGAGAGTATCGAAAGGCTTGTTGAACAAAATGACTTTACGATCTTCGATTGCCACCTTAGGTTTCACGTTGGTAGGTTTGCTTTTATATCGGTGCTTACTCGAGTGCGATTTTTTATGCGAACTACCCGTGTTATTTTTATCACTGCTTCGGTTTTGTCTATTACCGCTTTGTTTTAATGTTGCACCAGCACGAGCTGGTTTGTCTGAACGAGATACGCTGTGTGAGCGAGTAGACATGTTAACTACCTTGCAAAAATGTAAACGAAGTGTGCTGAAAAGTTTTCACTGAAACAGAATTGAGCTATCATTTGCGCGCCTAAAAGACACAAAATAGAACAAGTTGATGGACTCTTAAGCCTGATTTGTTTAATTATACCTTCGTGTTTTATTATAACAACGCACTCACGGATTTGGTTCATGCTGTCATCAAGATTGCATGAAAAATAAGATAGAGTACGACTATCGAGTAAGCAGTTTTCACTCTTTGAGTGGCTTACTGGTCAATTTATAACATGCTCAATACTTTAAATGAGCTTGTAAGAACTATAGGGAAATTTCATGCCTACTGAAAAACCAACGATCATCTATACCATTACAGACGAAGCTCCGGCGCTAGCAACTTACTCTCTGCTGCCAATCATTCAATCTTTTACAGCTTCTTCTGGTATTAACGTTGATACTCGCGACATTTCACTTGCAGGGCGTATTATTGCCAACTTCCCTGACTATTTGAACGAAGAGCAACGTATTGGTGATGCATTAGCAGAACTAGGTGAATTGGCTAAGACACCAGAAGCGAACATTATCAAGCTTCCAAACATCTCGGCATCTGTACCTCAGCTTCAAGTAACGATCAAAGAGCTACAGTCAAAAGGTTACGCACTTCCTAATTACCCAGAAGAAGCAAACACCGACGAAGAGAAAGCCGTTAAAGCAACTTACGATAAAATCAAAGGTAGCGCAGTAAACCCTGTGCTACGTGAAGGTAACTCGGATCGCCGTGCACCACTTTCTGTTAAGAACTATGCGAAGAAGAACCCACACTCAATGGGTGCATGGTCTGCAGATTCTAAGTCGCACGTTTCAAGTATGGATGACAAAGACTTCTTCGGTAGTGAAAAGTCAGTAACGATTGAAGGTGCCACAGAAGTGAGCATCGAATTTGTTGGCAAAGATGGCGCGAAGAAAACACTGAAGCCAGCTTTTGCACTGCAAGATAAAGAGATCATTGATGCGTCAGTGATGAACAAAGCTGCTTTGGTTGCGTTCTTTGAGAAAGAAATCGCATCGGCTAAAGAGCAAGGTGTACTGCTTTCTCTTCACATGAAAGCGACGATGATGAAAGTGTCTGACCCAGTGATTTTTGGTCATGCGGTTAAGGTTTACTACAAAGACGTGTTCGCTAAGCACGGTCAACTGTTCAATGAGTTAGGTGTTGATGTAAATAACGGCATCGGCGATGTATACGCAAAAATCGCTGCACTTCCTCAAGATCAGAAACAGGCAATCGAGGCTGACCTACAAGCAGTATACGAAACTCAGCCTCCACTAGCGATGGTTGACTCAGACCGTGGCATTACTAACCTACATGTTCCAAGTGACATCATTGTTGATGCATCGATGCCTGCAATGTTACGTTCTTCAGGTCAAATGTGGGATCCAGAAGGTAAGCAAAAAGATACGAAAGCAATGATTCCAGATCGTAGCTACGCGAGCATCTACCAAGCGGTTATTGATTTCTGTAAAGAGAACGGTGCTTTCGACCCTACAACGATGGGCAGTGTACCAAACGTTGGTCTAATGGCTCAAAAAGCGGAAGAGTACGGTTCTCACGATAAGACTTTCATCCTTGAAGCTGCTGGTCAGGTTCAAGTTGTAGACGCTTCAGGTTCAGTGCTTCTTGAGCAAGACGTAGAGGAAGGTGATATCTTCCGTATGTGTCAGGTTAAAGATGCACCAATTCAAGATTGGGTTAAGCTAGCGGTTACTCGTGCTCGTGCATCGGGTGTTCCTGCGGTATTTTGGCTAGACGCGTCTCGCGCACATGACGCTCAGCTTATTGAGAAAGTAGAAGCTTACCTTCCTGAATACGATACTAATGGTCTTGAAATTAAGATCCTTGCTCCACTTGAAGCAACTCAATATTCATTGGTTCGTATCAAAGAAGGTCTAGATACTATTTCTGTTACAGGTAACGTATTACGTGACTACCTAACGGATTTATTCCCAATTCTAGAGCTTGGTACGTCAGCTAAAATGCTATCGATTGTTCCACTAATGAACGGTGGCGGTCTGTTTGAAACCGGTGCTGGCGGTTCTGCTCCTAAACACGTGCAACAAGTAGAGAAAGAGAACCACCTGCGTTGGGATTCTTTAGGTGAATTCTTGGCATTAGCGGCATCTCTAGAGCACCTAAGCGTAGTCACTGGCAATGCTAAGGCACAAGTTCTAGCTGACGCGCTTGATAAAGCGACGGGCGAGTTCCTAGATAAAAACAAATCTCCTTCACGTCGAGTAGGTGAGCTTGATAACCGTGGTAGCCATTACTACCTAGCAGCATACTGGGCTAAAGCGCTTGCTGAGCAAACGGTTGACGCTGACCTTGCTGCTGAGTTTGCAGGTGTGGCAAGTCAATTGGCTGAAAGTGAAGAAGCTATCGTTGCTGAGCTAAATAACGCTCAAGGTCCAGCAGGCGATTTAGGTGGTTATTACCTACTTGATGATGCATTGGTTTCATCACTCATGCGTCCAAGTTCAACACTGAACGCATTCATTGACGCATAGTGATTAGACTCATCGTTAGCAAATTATGGTCATGATTTACTAACGAGTGGCTTGGTATGACAGTTAAGTCATAGACCAATACAAAACGAAAGACGCTTTAACGATAACGTTAAAGCGTCTTTTTTGTTTATTCATAATGCTTTCCTAGACCTAGACCTAGACCTAGACCTAGACCTAGACCTAGACCTAGACCTAGACCTAGACCTAGGGGCAAACATCGCTCGAGCGAATTGTACTGTGAGCAACGTTATAGCTTCTAGATCGAAAAACCGCTCATTTAATCCTGTATTAGAGGTATCAAATGAGCGGTTTCAATATTCTGCTTACCTGTCAGCCGTTAATTAGGACTGATGGAGGTCAACATGATTTGGCCATCGCCTATTTAGCGGCGCTGCCTTCTACAGGAACAACAGAGCTAGCGTGCGAGCCTTTAGGTCCACTTTCTACTTCATAGTCGACCTGCTGACCTGCCTTTAAGGTTCGATAACCTTCCATCTGTATTGTGGAGTAGTGCGCGAAAATATCGCCGTCTTCACCTTCTGGACAAATAAAGCCAAACCCTTTGGCATTGTTAAACCATTTTACTGTACCTGTAGCCATGCTATACATCCCTCATGCATTTTGTTACTAACGTTGTTATATCAATTGTTGTAAGTGCGATTGATATCATTCCTACCAACTAAAGAATTTCAGCTGATAGCTTGAATCTCATACATTGCTTACGGAAATTAACGCTACCCTGCGTAATTATTCCTTATTGGTCATTCTTAACGCGTATTACTCGATTTCGAATCTTGTTATAAAGTTGTATCAGAAAAACCTTTTAGCTCCAATGTAGCTAATGATTGAGCGCAGTCAATAGTAAATTGGTATAAAAGTGATCAATTTTAATAACAAATCACATTCGAGATTAACTGCAAACTATTAACTAAATAGTAACTTAGCGGTAATATTATCGTTAGCATCAATAGTTATGGTGTCTTTTTAATCAATCACATATGTTAATCCTGTTAATAGAGATCTTTTATTTGCAGCGATGGAAATGGTGGATTAGGCTCAGTATAGAGGAATATTTTTTGGTACTGTTTCTCGGTGCAGTTTCTTAGTACACCGTAATGCGTGAATGTGGTAAATTTGAATGACGTAACACTCACGACTTCCGAAAAATAACTCTTAGCAAAGCGATATGAGCAGAAACTTTGAATGGGCATCTCCAGGCTCAGATTTACTGGAGAAAGAAGAGACAAAAGTAAAGCCACCGGCGATGTATAACGTTGTATTGAATAACGATGACTACACGCCTATGGACTTTGTAATCGAGATCCTAGAGCGATTCTTCTCACTAGATATCGAACAAGCAACGGAAGTGATGCTCAAGGTTCATTATGAAGGTAAAGCTATATGCGGCACATACAGTGCTGAAATAGCGGAAACAAAGGTAGCGCAAGTAAAGATGTACTCAAAGGAAAATGAGCATCCGCTACTATGTACAATGGAGCAAGTATAAATTGCTCGAACAACACTGTTGTTCCCTTAGGAGGTACTTATGCTAAATAAAGAATTAGAGACGAGTTTAAATGGTGCATTTGCTCGTGCGCGAGACAAGCGACATGAATTCATGACTGTCGAACACCTCCTACTAGCATTATTAGAAAATGATGCGGCCAAGGAAGCGCTCCAAGCTTGTCAGGCTGATCTCGATGCTCTTCGCAATGAGCTCGATATTTTTATCGATCAAACAACCCCACTTATCCCAGAAAGTGACGAGACTCGTGAGACTCAGCCTACACTGAGCTTCCAACGAGTACTTCAACGCGCTGTTTTTCATGTTCAGTCTTCAGGTCGTAGCGAAGTTACAGGTGCAAATGTACTTGTGGCTATTTTCAGTGAGCAAGAATCTCATGCGGCATATTTACTTAAGAAAAACGACATTAGTCGCTTAGATATTGTTAACTTTATTTCTCATGGCATTACCAAAGCCAGTAACGAAGGTGATAGTTCATCACCGTCTGATTCATTTGGTGGTGCAGAGAATGCAGAAGAAGCTAACTCTGAAGATCGTCTAGAAAACTTTGCAACTAACCTTAACGAAGTGGCGAAACAAGGTAATATCGACCCGCTTATCGGGCGTGATAAAGAGCTTGAGCGTACGGTTCAAGTTCTATGTCGTCGTCGTAAAAACAACCCTTTGTTAGTGGGTGAAGCGGGTGTGGGTAAGACCGCAATCGCTGAAGGTCTTGCTTGGCGTATTGTTGAAGGTCAAGTACCTGAAATCATTCAGAGTAGTGTGATTTATTCTTTAGATATTGGTTCACTTCTAGCTGGGACTAAATATCGTGGCGACTTTGAGAAACGTTTTAAATCGATTCTTAAGCAATTAGAGAAAGAAGAAGACGCAATCCTATTCATTGATGAGATCCACACCATTATTGGTGCAGGTGCAGCATCGGGTGGTCAAGTTGATGCGGCAAACTTAATTAAACCACTACTAAGCAGCGGTAAATTACGTTGCATCGGCTCAACGACATACCAAGAGTACAGCAGCATTTTTGAGAAGGAGCGTGCTTTAGCTCGTCGCTTCCAGAAAATTGATATTATTGAACCATCGTTAGATGACACAACCAAGATTCTGATCGGTTTGAAGCCAAAATACGAAGCTCACCACGAAGTGCGTTACACCAACAAAGCGTTGCGTGCCGCTGTGGAGTTGTCAGCTAAATACATTAATGAACGTCACCTTCCAGATAAGGCAATTGACGTGATTGATGAAGCCGGCGCTCGTAGTCGTTTGGCACCAGCAAGCCGTCGTAAGAAAACGGTAAGCGTGGCTGATATTGAGTCAATGGTCGCGAAAATGGCTCGTATTCCTGAGAAGTCAGTATCATCTTCAGACAAAGATACGTTACAGAAACTGGATGACCGCATGAAAATGTTGGTATTCGGACAAGACCCAGCGATCGATGTATTGAGCGAAGCGATTAAGCTGACTCGTGCAGGATTGGGTGCAGACAATAAACCTGTTGGTTCATTCCTATTCGCTGGTCCTACTGGTGTAGGTAAAACAGAGGTGACTGTACAGCTGTCTAAGTTGATGGGTATTGAACTGTTGCGCTTTGACATGTCTGAGTATGGTGAGCGTCACTCTGTGAGCCGTTTGATCGGTGCTCCTCCTGGTTATGTTGGTTATGACCAAGGTGGTCTGCTCACTGATGCTGTAATCAAGAATCCACACTCTGTAGTGTTACTTGATGAGATAGAGAAGGCTCACCCAGATATCTTTAACTTGTTACTACAGGTGATGGACAACGGCACACTAACTGACAACAACGGTCGTAAAGCGGATTTCCGTAACGTGATCCTTGTGATGACGACCAATGCTGGTGTTGCTGAAACTGAGAAGAAATCGATCGGTTTGATCCAACAAGATCATGCGCCAGACGCGATGGGTGAAATCAAAAAGGTATTTACACCTGAGTTCCGTAACCGTCTTGATAATGTCATTTGGTTCAACAGCCTTGATCCAAGTGTGATTAACCAAGTTGTCGACAAGTTCATTGTTGAGCTTCAGGTTCAACTGGACGCTCGAGGCGTGTCTTTAGAAGTTTCTGAGGATGCTCGTCATTGGTTAGCTGAAAGAGGTTATGACAAGACTATGGGTGCGCGTCCTATGGGACGAGTGATTCAAGAGAAGCTTAAAAAGCCTCTTGCTAATGAGTTGCTGTTTGGTAGTTTGGTTGACGGCGGTACGGTTAAAGTATCCCTGATTAAAGACGATCTAGATTTCATCTATGTTGGTGCTAAAGAAGAGGTTATGCATTAAGCCTATTTCTTAACAGCTTAAGCTGTTGCTGACTGCTTATTGAGAGCGCGGTACAGCTAATCACGATAATAAACGCATGACTTCGGTTGTGCGTTTTTTTTTAGTTATAGAGTGGCTGAAACAAAGAGAAAGCTGTGGATTGGGGTTGTGGCACTGTTTGACCATAAACCGTTTATGCTGGCTAACCTACGCATATACAAACAGCGATTGGTGACACTGTTATTGGTGATACAGTTATTAGGGAAAAGTGTATTGCAGGGGAATGTTACGAGAGACTGAAGGTATTGTTGGGGCTCTTGGAGAGCTAACCAGGTGTTTCTTTAGTATTTGTTTGGTCGATAAAAAACGGAGCATCAAGCTCCGCTTCTTATCGTATTCGGTAATTAAAAATTAACGAGCACGGAAGACGATGCGGCCTTTAGAAAGGTCGTATGGAGTCATCTCAACAGTTACTTTATCACCAGTAAGAATACGGATGTAGTTTTTACGCATTTTACCAGAGATGTGTGCTGTCACTACGTGACCGTTTTCAAGCTCAACACGGAACATCGTGTTTGGTAGAGTATCAAGGACCGTGCCTTGCATCTCGATTACGTCTTCTTTAGCCATCTAATCCTCTTTCGAAATTTGGCGGTTTTCAACGGCTTGATTGTGCCGTTAAAATCAAAATATGTAAAGTTGTCGCGTATTCTACCCTTGCCACCGCTGATTTACTAGCCTTTGATGACGTTGAAATCGTACTTTATAGTTCATCGCAGGACATTCATCGATTTGATAACCCAAATATAACCACTGTTTCTGTTCTTTCTGGGCGTGCTGGATTTGAAACAGAACACCTAGTGTTCCCATAGAGATGTCGATATCAGGATCGAAGAAGGTATAAAATGCGCTTGTGCAGTGAGACATCACATCAGTGACGGCGATGCCGACTAACTGGCTATCATCATAGATGTGCATGAACTTTGTGGCAAGCCATTCATTTTTAGAGAATTGTAGAAACTCTTTTTTTTGGGGGGGATACATGGTTCCCGAACGGTGACGAGCGGTTATATAGCGACTATATAAGTCAAACCAGTTGTCATCCATCTCGTCTTTCAACTCCCAACGTAGTGATTTGGCTTTGTTGAGGATTCGTCGTTGGCTTTTGGAAAACTTGACCTCGGGAATCGAGAGGCGAATAGCTTGGCACGCAGAGCAATTATCGCAATGTGGCTTATAAATGGTCGCTCCACTGCGGCGAAATCCGTTGGCGAGCAGGACTTCATAATTATCTGAAGTATGCATGTGTTCATCAAGCGTGACCGCCACTCTTTCTTGAAGATGTGGCAGGTAGCTGCAAGCATGGTTATCGGTCAATCCAATTCTGATTTGTTGTAAATCTGAACTCATGAAGGCGTTCCCTCTAGCCATTGTGATTTAAAACATCCATCGCTAAGTTGATTTTCTTTAAGTATTTTCAAAGCACTAAGGAACTCATCTCTTTCTACTTCGATAGCGCCCAAGGATTCCAAATGAGGGTTCATGACTTGGCAATCGATGAGCTTTCCTCCGAATCGTGTAAAGTGTTCACAAAAGTACCACAGTGCAATTTTAGACGCATTGGTCTTCAGACTAAACATCGATTCACCACAAAAGACTTGGCCTCTTTGTAAACCGTAAAGTCCGCCGATAAGCTCGTCTCCTTGCCAAACCTCAACGGAGTGGCAGAAGCCTAATGAAGAAAGTTCGCGGTACGCTGACTGCATGTCACCGTTTAGCCAAGTTTCTTCTTCGGATCTTAGCGAGGAGCAGTAGCCAATCACTTTGTCTGTCGCTTGGTTGATGCTGACACGGTAATTATGCTTTTTTTGAAACTTTTTAAGACTTTTTGACGGTTCGAATGTCTTAGGATTAAATACCGCTCGTGGTGCTGGGCTCCACCAAAGTATAGGCTCCCCTGGGCCATACCATGGAAATATACCTTGGCTATAAGCGTTTAAAATTCGCATGGGTGACAAATCACCACCGAAGGCGAGCAGACCGTTAGGTTCATCAAGCGCGTCGAAAGGCGAAGGAAACTCTATACTAGTAGTATCAAGTTCGGTTAGGTATATAGTCATAAGTACCGCGTTACAGATTAATCACTGACCAAGAGGTCTTTAGGAGTTTTACCATGAAAAAGTTGCTTTGGATTTTACTTGTTTTGCCCATGTTGGCAAATGCAGCTTACAACAGAAACCAAGCTCGACCAGTCAATGAGGTCGTTTATGGTGAGATTGACACGGTCAGATACATTACCCAACAAGAGATCGTAGAGTCGAAAGCGAATGGTTGGGAAACCTTGTTAGGTGCGGCTATTGGTGGCTTGATTGGTAATCAATTTGGTGGCGGTACCGGCAAAGAAGTCGCAACGGCCGTTGGTGCTGTGGCGGGCGCCGGGATTGCTCGCAATCGAGGTAACACACAATACAAAGTGGAATATAAGCTCGTCGAGTTATTGGTCAAAACTAAAGATGATAAGTTGGTTAACATCATTCAAGACGTCGATAACTCGATGTTGTTTAACCGAGGCGATGATGTGCGAATTCTCTATTTTTCAGATGGCGTTCGAGTTGATCTAGTGTACTAGTATGTAAATGTGTTTAGTTGGCTAATTAATCGCCTTTATCGAGGGGATTAGCTCTGGAGTTCATTGGAAAAGTTCGTTAGTCTGCAAGTACGAAGAATTATTCATCACCCGAAAATAAATACGCGCCAGTGACTTCGGGTGGTACAAGGACTATAAGATTTAATGGAAAGCCTTACGTTACAACCAATTCAAAAAGTGAGCGGGGAAGTTAACTTACCTGGCTCAAAAAGTGTTTCCAACCGTGCGCTTCTTTTAGCAGCACTTTCAACTGGAACCACGCGCCTAACAAACTTACTAGACAGTGATGATATTCGCCATATGCTGAATGCTTTGACGCAATTAGGCGTTGATTATCAGCTGTCTGCAGATAAAACCGTCTGTGAAGTGACGGGTGTGGGTGGTGCATTCTCAAGTGACAAAGCCCTAGAGCTTTTCTTAGGCAATGCGGGTACGGCGATGCGCCCGCTGGCTGCTGCACTTTGTTTGGGGCGTGGTGAATATGTTCTGACTGGCGAGCCTCGCATGAAAGAGCGACCAATCGGTCACTTAGTGACTGCACTGCAAGAAGCCGGCGCCGACGTTGAATACCTAGAAAACGAAAATTACCCACCATTGAAGATCACGGGTACTGGCCTTAAAAGCGGTACGGTTTCAATCGATGGTTCTATCTCTAGCCAATTTTTGACGGCATTTTTGATGGCTGCGCCTTTAGCTGAAGGTGAGGTAACAATCAAAATTGAGGGTGAATTGGTTTCTAAACCTTACATCGATATCACGCTACACATTATGAAACAATTTGGTGTGGATGTGATCAACAACGATTACCAAGAGTTCGTAATTCCGACTGGGCAATCTTACTCAGCACCGGGTGATTTCTTGGTTGAGGGTGATGCGTCATCTGCGTCATACTTCCTTGCTGCCGCAGCGATTAAAGGCGGTGAGATTAAAGTAACGGGTATTGGTAAAAACAGTATCCAAGGTGATATCCAATTCGCTAATGCGCTTGAGAAAATGGGTGCCGAAATCGAATGGGGTGACGACTACGTTATCTCTCGTTGTGGTGAGCTGAAAGGCATCGATATGGATTACAACCATATCCCAGACGCAGCGATGACTATCGCAACAACAGCCCTGTTTGCTAAAGGTACAACGGCAATCCGTAATGTTTACAACTGGCGTGTGAAAGAGACAGATCGCTTAGCGGCTATGGCCACAGAGTTACGTAAAGTCGGCGCAGAGGTCGAAGAAGGTGAAGACTACATCATTGTTAATCCTGTTGCTCAACTGACACATGCGGCGATCGATACCTATGATGATCACCGTATGGCAATGTGTTTCTCGCTGGTTGCCTTGAGCGATACTCCTGTGACAATTAATGATCCAGGTTGTACTTCAAAGACTTTCCCTGACTACTTCGACAAGCTGAAAATGCTGAGTCAATAAAAATGCTAAACATATAACGGTCCAGGAAGTAAAAAAGCTTGCCTAAATGGCAAGCTTTTTCGTTATTGCTGAAGCGTAAATTCTTTTGAAAGATGGTGCGCTAAGTATTTAAACATGTTAAACACTGCGGTTGTATTCTCTGTCGGCATTCCATTGCTGTCTAAGAAGTATTCACCTTTGAAGATGAGGACATCGTCTTTTTCTACTACGCTGTTTGCGCGCATGCCTTCAATGTAGTCATCATGTGATTGGATAATTTGGTTTGCGATAAGCAGTAAATCAAATTCTGCTATTACTTTCTTTGTCATGAGTTTATCTCTGATAACTGAATATAACGTTGAGTTTATGGTGTCGAACTAGAAATTCAATGATTTCACAACCGATTAAGAGAGTCTTTTCAAACATCCACAATTTATTTTGTGATTTACGGCAAAAATAATTGAATGGGGCTCGCGTTAGATTCGCGGACAAGCTTAGTATGAGCCCGTTTAGACGTAATGCCTGATGAATAGGCTCTTGCAAGTATTCTTAGTGAGTACTTTATAGCTTCTTTATATTGTGCCCCTTTTCTCTATGAGTCGTCGAATTGTCGAGCGATCAGATCCAATTTTGAAAAAAGCGGTTGATCTTCTAGTAATCTCGCACAATAGTAAAAAAAGAAGCAATGAATTTAGAATATCATGCGTAAAAGCCCACAAGCTAAATTGTTGGTGCTGAAGCATCGTGATTAAGGACGTTAGAGTCAATATGGGTAAATCGCTCGTTATAGTGGAGTCGCCAGCCAAGGCTAAAACTATCAATAAATATCTTGGCAAAGACTTTGTCGTTAAGTCGAGTGTAGGTCACGTACGTGATTTACCAACGGCGGGTCAAAGTACTGGTCAAAAGGCTGCTGCAGTTTCAACCAAGGGTATGAGCCCAGAAGATAAAGCTCGTATCAAGAAAGAAAAAGATCGCAAAGCTCTCATTAAAAAGATGGGTATCAACCCATATCAAGAGTGGGAAGCGAACTACCAAATTTTACCTGGTAAAGAAAAAGTCGTTGCTGAATTGCAAAAACTGGCTGAGAACGCAGACCATGTTTATCTCGCAACCGATTTGGATCGCGAAGGAGAAGCTATCGCATGGCACCTTCGTGAGATCATCGGTGGTGATGAAACGCGATACAAGCGAGTGGTTTTTAACGAAATTACCAAAAATGCTATCCAACAAGCTTTTGAAACTCCAGGTGAGCTAAACATTGATGGCGTAAACGCACAACAAGCACGACGTTTTATGGACCGTGTTGTTGGCTTTATGGTGTCGCCACTGCTTTGGAAGAAAGTAGCACGAGGCCTATCCGCTGGCCGTGTTCAATCAGTCGCTGTAAAACTACTGGTTGAGCGCGAGCGCGAGATCAACGCTTTTATCCCCGAAGAGTTCTGGGATGTGCATGCTGATACCAAAACAGCAGAGAAAACAGATTTCAGACTGCAAGTCGCTCAGAAAGACGGTGTTGCGTTTAAACCTGATAATGAAGCGCAAACACAAGCTGCAGTTAGCGTTTTAGAAAAAGCTCAATACGAAGTATGTAAACGTGAAGACCGCCCAACTAAGAGTAAGCCGTCTGCCCCTTACATCACGTCTACGCTGCAACAAGCGGCGAGTACGCGTCTTGGTTACGGCGTGAAGAAAACCATGATGTTGGCTCAACGTTTGTATGAAGCGGGTTACATCACTTATATGCGTACTGACTCAACCAACTTGAGTTCAGAAGCTGTTGAAGCCGCTCGTGAATACATTGGTTCTGAGTACGGCGAGCAATATCTTCCACCTAAAGCACTTGTATACGGCAGCAAGGAGGGCGCTCAAGAGGCCCACGAAGCGATTCGTCCTTCAAGTGTAGATGTTAAGTCGGAAGACTTAAACGGCGTAGACGCAGACGCACACAAGCTATATTCACTGATTTGGAATCAATTCGTTGCTTGTCAAATGACACCTGCGCAATACGATTCAACGACAGTAAGCGTTAAAGCGGATGAGTACACGCTAAAAGCGAAAGGCCGTATTCTTAAGTTTGACGGTTGGACTCGCGTTCAACGTCCAATGGGCAAAAATGAAGATACTATTCTTCCTGCTGTACAAGTTGGTGAAAAGCTAGACTTAATCGCACTCGACCCTAAACAGCACTTCACTAAGCCACCAGCACGTTTCACTGAAGCTGCGCTGGTTAAAGAGCTTGAGAAGCGCGGTATTGGTCGTCCTTCAACTTACGCATCAATCATCTCGACGATTCAAGATCGCGGTTATGTAAAAGTTGAACAGCGCCGTTTCTATGCTGAGAAGATGGGTGAAATTGTTACTGACCGTCTAGATGGCAGTTTCAATGATCTAATGAACTATGACTTTACTGCTCGTATGGAGCAGAAGTTAGACCAAATTGCAGAAGGCGAAGCAAGCTGGAAAGGCGTGCTAGATAACTTCTTCGAAGACTTTACTGGCGATTTGGAAAAAGCGGATTTAGACGAAGACGCTGGTGGCATGAAGCCAAATCATATCGTAGAGACCGATATTGAGTGTCCAACTTGTAGCCGTAAAATGGGTATTCGTACGGCTTCGACAGGCGTATTCCTAGGTTGTTCTGGTTATGCACTTCCACCAAAAGAGCGTTGTAAGACAACAATCAACCTTGGTGATGAAGAAGGTATTATCAACGTTCTTGAGGAAGACGTTGAAACAGCAGCACTTCGAGCGAAAAAGCGTTGTCCTATTTGTGAAACGGCAATGGATGCTTATCTGATTGATGATAAGCGTAAGATGCACGTGTGTGGTAACAACCCTAACTGTGAAGGTTATGTGGTTGAACATGGCGAATTCAAAGTCAAAGGCTACGATGGTCCACTTGTTGAGTGTGACAAATGTGGTTCTGACATGGTTCTGAAGAACGGTCGTTTCGGTAAATACATGGACTGTACGAGTGAAGATTGTAAGAACACTCGTAAGATTCTGAGAAATGGCGAAGTAGCGCCACCTAAAGAAGACCCAGTGCATTTCCCTGAACTTCCATGTGAAAACTCAGATGCGTACTTCGTACTTCGTGACGGTGCTTCTGGTCTATTTATGGCAGCGAGCAACTTTCCTAAATCACGTGAAACACGTGCGCCATTAGTGGAAGAGCTGGTGCGTTTTAAAGACCGTATTTCACCTAAATTCCAATACCTGACATCAGCACCAGTTGCTGATCCTGATGGCAAGCCGACAGTCGTTCGTTTTAGTCGTAAGACAAAAGAGAACTACGTTCGTACTGAAGCGGATGGCAAACCATCTGGTTGGACTGCGTTGTACATCGATGGTAAGTGGGAAATTACGGATAAACGTAAAAAGCCTAAAGAGAAGTAACTGAACGTTATTTGAAAAAAACAGCCATTAGGCTGTTTTTTTTTGACCAAAATACGACTAATTATGCAACTGGTTGATTTGGTGTGTCGATTGCGAGAATATCTTAAATTCACAGGATAAAATAAATGGAGATGATTAATTATATCTTCTTATGCAACTTTAACGAGAATGTAACTTAATTCAAATATTGTAACTCAAAGATCAGTGTTTAGTTGTATACCTGATGTGTGACGGGTGTTAATGTAATGTTTCGCCCGCACGGTGTAGTGTGAGCTGCTTTAAGTCTTAGGAAAGCAATCAGCTTACATAGCACAGAATGGCGTATTAAAAATTGAAATCGACCGAAAAGTCGATAACGTATATAAAACCAAGTGCAAAGAATAGTGCGCGCATAACAACGTTTGGCTTAGGATATTGTCACTGTATGTGAATGAATATTCGTTAAGTACCGAAATAAGTGTTAGTGCTCATCCCCCAGAGGAAGACACCTCTACGAGTACTGACATCGACAAGCTATAGATATATGGAGAATAAAATGGCTGGTGTATTGGGAATGATTCTTGCTGGTGGTGAAGGCTCTCGCTTAAGACCTTTGACTGAATCTCGCAGCAAACCCTCGGTTCCTTTCGGTGGTAGTTACCGCTTAATTGATTTCGCTTTGAACAACTTCGTTAATGCTGATCTTATGAAGATCTACGTATTAACACAATTTAAATCACAATCTCTGTTCCACCACATGAAAAAAGGTTGGAATATCAGTGGCATCACAGATCGTTTTATCGACCCAATTCCTGCGCAAATGCGTAAAGGAAAGCGTTGGTATGAAGGCACAGCAGATGCTATCTACCAAAATATGGGTTTTATGGAGCTGGAAGAACCTGATCAAGTCTGTATTTTTGGTTCTGACCATATCTATAAAATGGACATCAAACAAATGCTTGATTTCCATAAAGAAAAGAAAGCAGCATTAACTGTTTCTGCACTGCGTATGCCGCTTGCTGAAGCATCAGAATTCGGTGTTATCGAGGTTGATGCTGAAGGCCGCATGATTGGCTTTGAAGAGAAGCCTGCAAATCCTAAGTCGATTCCGGGAGACCCAGAGTCAGCGCTCGTTTCAATGGGCAACTACGTGTTTGAAGCGAAAGAACTTTTTGCTGAACTCACGGAAGATGCAGATAAACCTGAATCTTCACATGACTTCGGGAAAGACATTATTCCAAACATGTTCCCACGTGGTGATGTGTTTGTTTATGATTTCAGCACCAACCGTATTACTGGTGAGAAAGAAGAAGTTTACTGGCGCGATGTAGGTACGATTGATGCGTACTGGCAAGCACATATGGACCTTCTTAAGAAAGATGCACCATTCTCGCTATACAACCGTAAATGGCCTCTACACACTTACTATCCGCCACTACCACCAGCTACATTTACTGACTCGGCTAATGGTCGAATTCAGATCATTGATAGCCTTGTGTGTAGCGGTAGTTACGTACGTGGTTCGCGTATTGAAAAGAGTGTATTAGGCTTCCGCAGCAATATCGCATCAGCGTGTGATATTAGTGAGAGTATTTTATTAGGTGATGTGAAGGTGGGCGAGGGTTGTATACTTCGTCGCGTTATCATTGATAAAGATGCAGACATCGCACCAGGCACTCAAATTGGTGTAAACCTGACAGAAGACAAAAAGCATTACCACGTATCTGACGATGGTGTAGTTGTTATTTCTAAAGGAGCACGAGTTGGTTACTAAAACTCTCTCGGTACTTTTTGTAGCGTCTGAAGTTGAAGGCTTGATTAAAAGTGGTGGCTTGGCTGATGTAGCCAAGGCACTGCCGAAAGCGTTACAAACACTCGAACAGGACGTTCGAGTGACTATCCCCGCGTATAGAAACATTCCAAACATTGTTGCAGCCGAAGTCATTTTATCGACCGAGCTCGATCATTGGCCTCATACCGCTTACCAAGTCAAAAAACTGAGTGTAGAAGGTGTTCAAGTTTTTGGTATCGAATGTGCCAAATATTTCGACCGTCCAGAAATGTACGCAGAAAATAATCAAGCTTACGCAGATAACGGAGAGCGTTTCTCGTTCTTCAGTGCAGCCTGCCTTGATATGCTTCCTAAGCTTGGCTTCCAACCTGATATCATTCATGCAAATGACTGGCATACAGGCTTTGTTCCTTTTTTGCTTAAATCACGTTATCAACAACATGATTTCTTTGAAAATACGCGCAGTGTTATCTCAATTCACAACGCAGTTTTCAAAGGTGTGTTTGCATACGATGAACTGCAATTTCTACCAGAAATGCATAGCTACAATGTGCCTGAAGCTTCAGTGAGTGACACGCATGTCACAATGCTGAGAGCCGGCGTGATGTGTGCTGATAAGGTGAACGCAGTCAGTCCAACGTATGCCGAGGAGTTGAAAACGGAATTAGGCAGTCATGGTATGGCAGCAGAATTCCAGTACAGATCCGCGGATCTTTTTGGCATTTTGAATGGTTGTGATTACGGAGCTTGGAACCCGGAAACGGACGCTTTCCTCCCTCGTAAATTCAAATCGACAAAGCACAGCATGGTTCGTGGGAAGTCAGCTTGTAAGCAAAAACTGCAACAAGATGTTGGCCTCCCCGTCACCGATTGTGCGGTTTATGGCATGGTTTGTCGTTTGACTAATCAGAAAGGTGTTCATTACTTACTGCCTATCATCGAACAGTTTTTGAAAAACGATCTTCAGATCGTGATTGTCGGTACTGGTGATCCAGTTTTAGCTAGCCAGCTGAAAGAGCTGTCGGCACTTCACTCAGATAAGTTCTCGTTTGTAGAAGCGTATAATAATGAGCTTGCGCACTTAGTTGAAGCGGGTTCTGATTTCTTCTTGATGCCTTCGGAGTTCGAACCTTGTGGCTTAAACCAAATCTACAGCATGGCTTACGGTACGTTACCGATTGTTCGCTCTGTGGGCGGTTTAAAAGACAGTGTGAATGATTACGATCAGGATCCCGAGATAGCGACCGGCTTTGCTTTTGAAGAGCCAACACCGCAAGCGTTACTGGCAGTATTGCATCGTTCATTACTACTTTATGCACAAAATCCCGCTGAAATTAAACGTGTTCAACTTTACGCGATGCAACAAGATTTTAGTTGGGAAGATGCGGCAAAAGAATATCTTACGATGTACCATTCTGCATTTTAACGTGCTGAATTAGCTGTAAAATAAGCTGATGTATAACAACTGAACTTAATAGTAGAAGGCGCTCTGATAGTAGAGTGCCTTTTTGTTTTCTGGTCAGATCACATCACGTTTAGGAAGAGAAAACTTGCAAACTCATTTTAGTCAGGTAGAAAAGGTGGGGTAGGTATTCACATGACTAATGTTAGGTTTGACACTATTATCACTTAAATTTCTTGATTGCGTGATATCCTTAGCCATCGCCTTGTGATGAGGCAGAGCTCCATTCCAATAATTAAAGCGATAGGTATGTCTGAGAGTTTACTATTTCATAAAACATTTACTCACCCTACGAGCGATGAGTGGGTTGTATTTGTGCATGGCGCAGGAGGCAGTTCCTCCATTTGGTTTAAGCAGATCAAAGCGTATAAACAGCACTTCAACTTGCTTCTCATTGATCTGAGAGGGCACGGTAAATCAGACAATATACTTAAAGGGCTGATTTCGAATCGTTATACGTTCAAATCGGTGACGCTTGATATTCTTAAAGTGTTAGACCATCTTAAGATCCGTTCTGCACATTTCGTTGGCATGTCTTTGGGCACGATTATTGTGCGTAATGTTGCCGAGCTAGCGGCTGGCCGAGTACGTTCAATGGTACTGGGTGGTGCCGTGACCAAACTCAACACTCGCTCTCAAGTCTTAATCAAGTTGGGTAACTTGAGTAAGCACATCATTCCTTATATGTGGTTATACAGCCTTTTTGCTTACGTTGTGATGCCACAAAAAAGCCAAAAAGAATCACGTCACCTGTTTATCCGCGAAGCCAAAAAGCTGTGCCAAAAAGAGTTTAAACGCTGGTTTATCTTAACGGCTGATGTAAACCCCTTGATGAAATGTTTTAAAGATAGAGAGCTACCAATACCGACTTTGTATTTGATGGGCGAACGCGACTACATGTTTATTAAGCCTGTAAAAGAAATGGTCGCAGCGCATGAGTCGAGCGAGCTAGTAGAGATTCCGAATTGTGGGCACGTATGTAACGTGGAAAACCCTGAAGAGTTTAACCAGCGTTCGATTGCGTTTATTCAAAAACAAATTCAGTGATTTTCTAGGCGTGAAATCAAAGATGATGATTTAATCGAATTGAAATAAAAACGGGAAGCTAACTTTAGCTTCCCGTTTTTATTTGGAGGAGGTATCTGACCGAATCGTTCTATAAGGTCACTGAAACCTTGCTATTCAGGTGAAGCAGCACCGCACTGCCAGCAAGAGCCGAATTGCGCTTCGTTGACTTCATGACACTCACCACAACGCCACTCTTCATAGATGATCGAATCTTGCTGCTTTTGGTAGTCATTTACGAGCATGCGAGCTTTACTGGCCAATTCTGGCTCATATAACCATACGTAAGGGTCAGTTTCTTCAGTGAATGGGATTTCCCCTTTCAATCCGAACAACCCTTCACCACGAACTTCACACGCAATATTCACACTTTCTAGTAATCCACAGATGATGTGGGCTTCTGTCGGATTCGATGCACTGAAGATTTTCATTGAGATAGAACCTTATCTGGCTATATGCGTTATTTAGCTATTATAAGTATACGTTATTCAGTGATATACGTTATTCAGCCACAGGTGCTGAGCGAAATTTATTCATCAACCATTTAGCAATGATTGGGAATACACCCAGTAAGGCAAATGACAATAGTACTGAAGGGGACACGATACCCGAAAGTGAATCAATTTCCGCGAGTTGAGTACCAGCATTCAAGAAAACAGCAGTACCCGGTAACATCCCTATTTGACTCGTAATGTAGTAACGACTCACTGACATCGGTGTTAGACCCATCAACAGATTGATAAGGAAAAACGGGAAGACAGGAATCAGACGCAGAGAAAATAAGTAAAATGCTCCGTCTTTTTCAACGCCCTTGTTAATCGTTGCTAATTTGTCACCAAACTTGGTTTGAATCCAGTCACGTAACAGATAACGGCTACTTAGAAATGCGAGGGTTGCACCAATGGCACTGGCGAAAGAGACCAGCAGCAAGCTGTTCCAGAAGCCAAATAGCGCGGCCCCTAACAGGGTCACAACAGCAGCACCAGGAATTGAGAAAGCAGTAATCATTACATACGCGATAAAATAGATAGCAGCGGCAGCAATGAAGTTGCTATCAATGTAGTCATTTAAAACGGCTTGTTGGGCCTTGGCATTTTCAAGCGTTAGGTATTGGCCGAAATTGACGCCTAACAAGACGATGGTTACGACCAACACAATACCCAATATCATTTTCTTACTCATTGATACTTCCTCTAAATTTTCAATGTATACCATTAGTATAGATAGACAGGCAAAGCATAGATTAACTTTCAGCAGATATAAAAAAAGCCGCAGTAAATGCGGCTTAGTTATATAGATAATTTGCACTGACAATGTTAATTGACGCGATTGATAAGCTCTTCACGACGCTGCTGCGGTATAACAGACCAATGTGTGCCATTGATCGCGCCTTCTAACGCCCAAAGTAGTTCAATACTGACAGAAGACGCATGTGATTCTTTGATGGCGTTAAATGCGTTTACAGAGCCAGATTCATATAAACGTTCTACGGAATCGATCCCTGCTTTTTTCAACATACGCTCAGTGGCGAGTCGAAGGTTGGGCAGATCTTTGAGTCGAGTAGGCTTAGCTGAAGATTGCTCAGCTTTTTCTTCTTTAGCAAAACCCAGAGACGTCGTTGCAAGCTGCAAGATTTTCTCTTGGTCTTGCCACAGGCCTTCGGGTAAAGCGAAATATTTAGTAACGACAGGGAAACCACGTTTTTTGTAGACGTACGGTTGAAACCCTTGTTGTTCGAACTGTTTCGTTGTGCATTTGTCTGCTCGTATGTGCAACTGGTCATTTACAACCAGAGCAAACATAGTGTCATCAGCAAAAAGACCGAAGCCACCAAACATCGAGCGTGATTTTATTTTTCCTAGGGATTCAAATAATTTCATTGAATCCTTTAGTATCGGTTTATCCATGTTATTTATCTCGGTGTATTTGAACTACGCCACCAAATAAGCAGGTCCGAGAGATTAGCAAAATGTTGCAATTAAATTGTCAATTAGCCGTAAATTACTAAATTATTAGTAGTTACTGCATTTTGCCATCGGTAACCCCGCTACCATACCAACGAGTGGTTTAGGCCGGAAGCTTTGCGTCTCACTCTTTCAAGTGATTTGCCCTGTGCGTGACTGATTGAATAGAATAAAGTTTTTGTTGAATGAGGCTCACACTTGTTATTTCAAAATGTGATATTGCTTCAATTAATGATCTTTCCAGTATGATACCAGGTTCATTCATGTTGTTGATAAAAAAAGCGCACCTAAAGGTGCGCTTAATTATATTAAACTGAATTTATCAATTAATTTAACGTTTTAACTGTGCTTCGCTCAACAATTTCAGGATGCATTTCGAACACACGCTTTTCATGGTCTTTATCTTTAATGCGTTCTAACAAAATTTCGAAAGCGTTCTTACCAACACGACGTTTGGGTTGGTGAACCGTTGTTAACGGCGGAGAGAAGTATTCAGCCAACTCGATGTTGTCATAGCCGATCACTGAAATATCTTCAGGGATACGAATTCCTTTCTCTTGCAGTCTGCTCATTAGGCCGAGTGCCATCGTGTCGTTAAAACAGAATACTGCCGTTGGGCGATCTACCATCTTAATGATTTTCTCTGCCGCAAGAACCGCAGTATCACACTCGAAGTTACCTTCAATGATCATGTTATCATCGGCAGCAATCTTAGCTTCGTTGAGTGCGCGTTTGTAACCCGCGATGCGTTCAACACATGCCGCTTTGTCTAAGTGGCCACTTAAACAAGCAATCTTGGAGTGACCGTGATCAATGAGGTATTTGGTCGCTAGGTAACCACCTTCCTCAGAGTTGTCGATGATCTTATCTGCTTGAGAACTCTCAGGGCCCCAATCCATAATCACTTTAGGGATGTCAGCGTGACGGTCTAACATGCCTCTCAGTTCTTCAGTTAGGTCAGAACACATAACTAAGATGCCATCTACACGTTTCTCTGCAAGCATTCGAATGTAGTCACGTTGCTTCTCATAGATACCGCCCGTATTACACAGGATCAAAGTGTAACCTTGACGGTAGCAGTAGCTTTCAACACCATCGATAACTTCAGAGAAGAATAGGTTAGTTGATTGAGTAACTAGCATGCCGATAGTGCGGGTTGTATTGCACTTCAAACTACGAGCAACGGCACTTGGTGCATAGTTCAGTTCGTCTACGGCTTTATTTACTTTTTCTTGCGTCGCTTCTGCAACAAAGCGAGTTTTGTTGATTACGTGAGAAACGGTTGTTGTTGATACGCCTGCTAAGCGAGCGACATCTTTTATAGTGGCCATGGTTTTATCCTATTAGAAGCTACTTTCCCAAAGTACGGAATGAAGTAGCCGTTAAGCTACCTAACTAAGAGCTTAAATTTGTAGGGCTCTTTGGGTACTAAAGTGCTAAAAAACAAAAAACCGCTATTGAGCGGCTTGTCTTAACACCGAAATGCTCAAAACTATAATAAGCATAGCATTTCGTGAATGTTTCATATTTTATCGTTTGCGGTCACAATTTTAGACTGACTAGAAATTACTCGCAATAAAATTCACCCGGAAATCCGGGTGAATTGTCACATTCTTCTGAATTTATTTAACGAGTCATCCAATAAGCTTATTCACCAGCGAGGTATTGGGTGTCCAATTTGCAGAATGCAAGTAGCAGAGATGAGACTGATGCGTAGAAACCGAATTCGTCAACGTCATGACATTTAACGTTGAACTTTGGTACCCAAGTAAGAAGTTGTTGCTCGATAAATTGCTGTTGAACAATGAACGATTTTTCTAGCTCTTCTTCAAGTTCCGTTTCATTAGAACGGATGATCAAATTGCCAAGGAAGTCGAGTTCGATAGCGATATGGTCAGCTGGTTCTTTTAGGTCTTGGTTCACCACTAAGTTGTGCTTAGCCATGATCTCTTCCATATCTTTTGCTGGCTTATCATTCAAAAGGCCAGTCTCACCGATATACATAGAAGCGTAAGGAAGTGCGCCATGCTTATCTGTTTTTAAGAATAAGTCACAGAAGTCTGCAGACAATTCTAGTTGAGCATCTTCACGCGTTTGTAGGCGGTTTAGCGCATCCACTAGGCTATCGATCGCTGGCTTTAGTGTTTCATTTTCGCCTAAACCAGTTAGGAAAGAACGAATTTCAACAGAGTGGTAGTGATCGAGTTCTTCTTGAGTGATCTCTTTAGCGAATAAGCTTGATAGCCACCAGTATATTTCTGCTCTTTGCTCGTTGAACGCTTTCGTATCTTTCATTTCTTAGATCCTGATTTAGTCTTGTGGTGTTACTTATATGCATCTTGAAGTCACTAGTGTATAAGCACACCAAGGCTGAATAACAAGGTTATTTGCGAAACGCAAAGTTACTCGTTAGTAGTAATGCCTATATTGAATTGCGATGGACGATAAATAGCAAGGTTTAAGATTGTCTTGTATCAAAAAAGATCCATGTTTCTGGCTTTTATCTTGTGTACCACTAGAATTGTTACGAGTTATGAATAGAATAGTCACTGAAACTATTAAATAAGAAAAGTGGTGTAGATGAGCTATCACGTATTAGTCGTAGAAGATGATGTGGTAACCCGCAGTAAACTGGTCGGATACTTCCAGAACGAAGGTTACACAGTAAGCGAAGCAGAAAGCGGCGCTCAAATGAGAAACGTGTTAGAAGAAAACAACGTTGACCTCATTATGCTGGACATCAACTTACCAGGCGAAGATGGATTGATGCTAACTCGCGAATTACGCAGTCAATCAGACATTGGAATTATTTTAGTTACTGGACGCACGGATAGCATCGACAAAATCGTTGGCCTTGAAATGGGCGCTGACGATTACGTTACTAAACCCTTCGAACTTCGCGAGTTATTGGTTCGAGTTAAAAACCTACTTTGGCGCATTTCTGCCGCTCGTAAAACAGCAGCAGGTAAGGTTGAAGAGACTGAAGACGAATCTGTGGTTCGTTTTGGTGAGTGGACGTTTGATATCCCTCGTCGTGCGCTAAGCAAAAACGGCGAACCGGTAAAACTGACTAAAGCTGAATATGAACTGTTGGTTGCGCTCTCTTCTTATCCTAACCAGGTATTAAGTCGTGAACGTATTCTGAATATGATCAGTCACCGAGTGGATGCTCCAAACGATCGAACTATCGATGTGTTAATCCGTCGTATGCGTGCGAAGATGGAGTTTGACCCTAAGAATCCACAAATTTTTGTAACGGTTCACGGTGAAGGTTACATGTTCGCTGGTGATTGATTTCCTTCGGGATGACCAGTCAACAACGATATTTAAACGTAAAAAGCCGAGACATCATTGATGTCTCGGCTTTTTTATTGCTTAGCTTTTATTGTTTATGAACTGGAAACCTGCAAATTACTTGGTTAATCAGTCTTGCCTCTCTGGCCGAGTCTACAGATAAGACTATTTCTACAGGTAAGACTATGTCTACTGATAAAATTCAGTTTACTGATTCGGTTGAGTTTATTGAGGCTGCGCCGCAGAAATACCACCGTCATCTTCAACTAAGCGAGATGTTTCAGGAACAACAATGGGTTCTTCAACGGTGTCATTGCTTGTATCAAGCCAATCACGCAGGCTTTGCCACATCAACCCCATTGTTTCGTGCCAGTAACGCTCAGTTTGCTCAAGGTAAAGAGCTTTAGGCATGTACTTATTCCAAGGTTCAACAATCCCTTCTTGTGCAAGGTAATTGGTTGGGGCTGGTAATGGCTTCATGCCAGCTGCATGGAATTCATTCAATGCGCGAGTCATATGGCTAGCGGAAGTTACCAGTACCATTCTTTTATTCTTAACAAACGCTGCCGCTTGTCGTGCTTCTTCCCAGGTGTCTTTGGCTGTTTCAAGCAGGATGATATCGGGCTTTGCTACACCAAGAGCTAGAGCCACTTTAGCCATCATCCTTGCGTTGCTCACTTCAGTGCCTGCGCCATAGCCAGACAAAATGAGTTTTGCACCAGGGTAAAGGCGTAGAATACGAATCCCTTCACTTAAACGCATTAGACCGGTGCGACTAAGCTCTGATGTTGGTGGGATTTGGTCGTCTACGACGTGACCACTTCCGAGAACCATCACGTAATCGACGGTTTCATCGACAGGTAAAAAAGCGGTGTGTTGCCTTTCCATTGGCATTAAAAGTTGACTAGAAACTGGCTGGAAAGCGATTAGGAAAATACCACATAGGGCTGAAAGGGTGATTAGGCAACCCGTCTTCCTTTTGGTAGTAAACATCACTAGGGCTAAACCCAGAAAAGCGAGAATTAACATTGCTGGCAGTGGCATCAGTAACGAAGACACTACTTTTTTCAGCTCAAACATATCCGAATAGTCCGAAAAAACATCACTTAGTAGTAAAAAGAGACATCGCCTCTTTATTCCTGAAATTCCTGTGACAGAATAGCAGGCACGATAGGACATAATAACTCAAGTAGCCGTGACTGAAGACCGTAATTTCGACGATATTGCCCACAAATTTGCAAAAAATATTTACGGCTCTGACAAAGGAGAGATCCGTCAGAGCATCGTATGGGAAGATTTAGAACAAGCTTTGAGCAAATTTGAGCAATCAGCTTCGCCGCTGCATGTGCTTGATGCTGGAGGCGGCCTTGCGCAGATGTCGCAAAAAATTGCGTCGCTTGGGCATAACGTTTCTCTTTGTGACCTCTCTTCTGAAATGCTGAAGCTAGCAGAAGAAAGTATCAGCGAGGCGGGTTTGTTAGATCAGTATCGATTCATCCATTCTCCGGTACAAAAAGTCGCAGAACATCTCGATGAAAAAGTCGATTTTGTGATGTTTCATGCGGTAATGGAATGGCTCGCAGATCCTAAAGAGGCGCTTGATTTATTACTGGAACAAGTAAAACCCGGTGGTGTTGCCTCGATAATGTTTTACAACCACCACGGATTAGTCCTGAAAAATGTGATTTGTGGCAACATTCCTCATGTATTGAATGGGATGCCACATCGAAAACGGTTTAAGCTGCAACCACAAAAAGGCTTGAAGCCAGAAGAGGTTTATCAATGGATAGAAGACGCCGGTCTAGAAATCTGTGGTAAATCAGGCATTCGTTCCTTCAGTGACTACATAGGTAATATGGAGTACATGGGCGATTACCAATTTGAAGATGTATTGGAACTAGAAAAACAGCTATGTCGCCAAGAGCCATATCTGTCGCTAGGCCGTTATATTCACGTTTGGGCTCAAAAACCTGCGCAATAACAGCGGTGAATGTGGTAAAAGAAGCCACAACATGCGCTATGCAATCGTAATAAGCCCGCGTCATAAAGAAATAGGCGTCATATCTAATACGTTCGATATGACGAAGAACAGTAACAGGAACCACAATGAGTGAAATGACTCAAACTGCCGAAGAGCAGCCAATTGATGAGTTGGTGGGCTGGGTCAAGCAGCATGATTTTTCATTAAACTTGCCACCAGAGCGCTTAGCATTTTTGATTGCTATCGCAGTACTAAGCAATGAAAGGTTCGATGAAGAGTTGGGCGAAGGTGAACTGCACGATGCATTTACCATTGTCACTCGACTGTTTGAAGATACTGGCGAAGCGTCTGCGTTTCGTGCCAACAATGCCATCAATGAGCTAGTTAAACAGAAGTTGATCAGCCGCTTTACCAGTGAAATCACCGATGGTGCGAGCATCTACCGCTTATCACCGTTGGCCGTTGGTATCTCGGATTATTACTTACGTCACCGTCAGTTCTCTAAATTAAAACTGTCTATTCAGCTTTCTATGGTTGCCGATGAGATGGCAAAAGCCATTGAAGCTGCGCAGAAGGGCGGAACACCAGGGCATTGGAAAAAGAACGTTTACGGCGTGCTCAAATATTCAGTTGGTGAAATTTTCGATCAGATTGATCTTAACCAACGTGTTATGGATGAGCAGCAACAAACCGTTAAGCAGCAAATTGCCGACCTTTTAAATAAGGACTGGCGAGAAGCGATTAATAACTGTGAAGCTTTGCTATCTGAAACTTCTGCGACGCTAAAAGAATTGCAAGATACCTTGCAAGCGGCGGGTGATGAACTGCAAACACAGATCCTCGATATTCAAGAAATTGTTTACGGTGACGATGAACTCGAGTTCGTTGGCGAAACCCTGTTCGGTTTGCAAATGAAGCTTGACCGAATCACCAGTTGGGGTCAGCAAGCAATCGACTTGTGGATCGGCTATGACCGCCACGTTCACAAATTTATCCGTACCGCTATCGATATGGATAAAAACCGTGCCTTTAGCCAGCGCTTGCGTCAGTCAGTCACAGACTACTTTGATGCGCCTTGGTTATTGACTTACGCCGATGCTGAGAAGCTGACCGATCTTCGTGATGAAGCGCTCGTGCTTCGTGATGATGAAGTGATGGGACAAGCGCCAATCGACGTTGAGTACGAAGAATTTGAGCAAGTGAATGATCTGCTTTCAGAACGAATTGCAGAGATGTTAAAAGCTCACAAACAGCAAGGCGCGCCAATTGACCTTGGCCTTGTGTTACGCGATTACCTCGCAGCACACCCTCGCACACACCATTTTGATTTAGCCAGAATTGTTGTCGACCAAGCCGTGCGCTTAGGTTACTCAGCGTCTGACTATCAGGCTATTCAGCCGGATTGGCAGGCAATCAACGATTTCGGTGCAAAGGTACAAGCAAATGTCATTAACAAGTACTGATGATTACATGCCAGAGAAACTGGTAAAAGCGATAGCGAACCCGTTGTTCCCTGCGCTAGATAGCATGCTGCGTTCAGGTAAGCATGTTTCAACAGAAGATCTAGACAACCACGCGTTGCTTTCTGATTTCGAAGTGGAACTTCAGCATTTTTACCAACGCTACAATACGGAACTGGTAAAAGCGCCGGAGGGTTTCTTCTACCTGCGTCCGCGTTCTACGTCTCTGATTGGCCGTAGTGTGTTGTCTGAGCTAGACATGCTGGTTGGTAAGGTGTTGTGTTTCTTATACCTAAGCCCAGAACGTCTTGCTCATGAAGGTATCTTCACCAATCAAGAACTGTTTGATGAATTGATGTCGTTAGCGGATGAGAAAAAGCTCATGAAGCTAGCAACGAACCGCGCATCTGGTTCTGACTTAGACAAAGAAAAGCTCTTTGAAAAAGTACGTACTTCTTTGCGTCGTTTACGCCGTATCGGCATGCTGATTGCGATTGGTGAAACCGGCAAGTTCCGTATCAGCGAAGCGGTATTCCGCTTTGGCGCTGACGTTCGTGTTGGCGACGACATGAAAGAAGCGCAATTACGTCTTATCCGTGATGGTGAAGCTGTGGTTCATACCCAAGAGCCTAATCAAGGTAGTTTGTTGAATGAAGAACAAGCGGAAGCTGTATCAGAACTAGACCTAGACGTAGATGAAAACGGTCAACAAGACATTTTTAACGATCAAGCCGGCTTTGACCTTGAGTCAAACGATGGCGAACAAACAAAAGTAGAAGGTGAAGCATGATTGAAAGAGGTAAGTATCAATCATTAACCATGATCAACTGGAACGGCTTTTTTGCGCGTACTTTTGATATTGATGGGTTGGTTACAACGCTTTCTGGCGGTAACGGTGCAGGTAAGTCGACCACAATGGCGGCATTCATCACAGCGCTGATCCCTGACCAAAGCCTTCTGCATTTCCGTAACACAACGGAAGCGGGCAGTTCACAGTCATCTCGTGATAAAGGCCTTTACGGTAAGCTTCAGCCGGGCGCATGTTATGCCGCGCTAGATGTTGTGAACTCTCGTAATCAGCGTCTATTGTTCGCAGTAAAACTGCAGCAAGTAGCGGGTCGTGATAAGAAAGTAGACATCAAACCGTTCGTAATCCAAGGCCTTCCAAGCCATGTAAAACCAACGGATGTGTTGATTCAGAACGTTTCAGACAGCCATGCTCGCGTGTGTCAGTTAAACGACGTAAAAGCGGCGGTTGCACAATACGAAGGCGCGCACTTTAAAGCGTTTTCTTCGATTGTTGATTACCACTCACAGATGTTTGAATACGGTGTAGTACCGAAGAAATTGCGTAACAGCAGCGACCGTTCTAAGTTCTACCGCTTAATTGAAGCATCACTTTACGGTGGTATTTCTAGTGCGATTACGCGTTCTCTGCGTGATTACCTTCTACCGCAAAATGGTGGCGTGAAGAAAGCATTCCAAGACATGGAATCAGCACTACGCGAAAACCGCATGACGCTAGAAGCGATCAAAACGACCCAGTCGGATCGTGACTTGTTCAAGCACTTGATCACTGAATCTACGAACTACGTGGCAGCAGATTACATGCGCCATGCCAACGATCGTCGCAACAAGCTTGATCAAACTATGAAATTCCGTGGTGAACTGTTTGGTTCTCGCGAAACCTTGCTTGATCAAAACAACTTGTTGAACCGCGTTCAAGAAGAACTAGAGCTGTTGGTCGATCAAGAATCGGCACTAGAGCAAGATTATCAAGCGGCTTCGGATCATCTTCAATTGGTTCAAACTGCACTGCGTCAGCAAGAGAAAATTGCTCGCTACAGTGAAGATTTAGAAGAGCTTAATGAGCGTCTAGAAGAACAGATGATGGTAGTTGAAGAAGCTCAAGAGCGAGTACTTCTTGCTGAAGAGCAGGCAACCATTACTGAAGAAGAAGTGGATAGCCTGAAAACTCAGCTTGCTGACTACCAACAAGCGTTGGATGTTCAGCAGACTCGTGCACTTCAATACCAGCAAGCGGTTCAAGCATTAGAGAAAACTAAGCAGCTACTTGGTGATGAGTCTATTACTGCAGAAAGCGCATTAACTCTGGTTTCTGAGCTAAAAGCACAAGAAGAATCAAGCACTCAAACTTTACTGTCGACTAAGCATAAACTAGACATGTCTTCTGCTGCGTCTGCGCAGTTCGACAAAGCGCTCGCTCTTGTTAAAAGCATCGTTGGTGACGTTGAGCGTAAAGAAGCGTCTAACAGTGCTAAGCAAGCGTTAGAAAAAGGCCGTAACGCAAAACACGTTGTTGAAAACGAACAACAGTGGCGTGCTCAGCACCGCGACATGGCTCGTGATGTGGCGCAGCAGCGTCAAGCAAAAGAGCTTGCGACTGAATACCAAAAGCAACACAACATCTCACTGACTGACGAAGCGGTTTTCGATGAAGAACGTGAACGCCATGCAATGCAGATCGAGTCTCTTGAGTACGCTCAAGAAGAGCTGCGTGAAGCGAAGAGTGAGCAACGTCGTGTGCAACAAAACCACGACCAAGAGATTCAAAAACTTGAGTCTATTGCTCCAGCGTGGATCACAGCGAACGACGCACTTGAAGCCCTAAGAGATCAAACAGATGCTGAGCTAGAAGATAGCCAAGCAGTAATGACTCAAATGCAGCAAGTGCTTGAAGACGAAAAGTCTCAAGCGGTAGCGAAAGATCAATTGGCGACGCGTCGTTCTGAACTTGAGCAAGAGATTGAACGCTTAGCTTCTCCGGGTGGCTCTAACGATCCTCGTTTGAAAGGTTTAGCGGATACGCTTGGTGGCGTTCTGCTTTCTGAAATATATGACGACATTACCATTGGTGATGCACCGTATTTCAGTGCGATGTACGGCCCGGCTCGTCATGCGATTGTTGTGTCAGATCTTGATGGTATTAAAGAGAAGCTGGTGGATCTTGATGATTGTCCAGATGACCTTTACATCCTTGAAGGCGATGTCGATGCATTTGATGACAGCTCATTCAATGCTGATGAGTTAGAGGGCGCGGTGTGTGTTCAGCTGAACGATCGCCAAATGCGTTACTCTCGTTTCCCTGAGATTCCTCTGTTTGGCCGTGCGGCTCGTGAACAACGATTAGAGAAATTGCGTGAAGAGCGTGATGTTGTTGTGGAAAACCACGCGAAAGCGGCGTTTGATGCACAAAAGCTGAATCGCCTATACCAAGCATTCAATAGCTTTGTTGCTAAGTACCTACACGTTGCATTTAACGCTGACCCTGAACAGGCACTAGTGTCTATTCGTGACAAGCGTAACCAGATTGTACGTTCTTTGGCTGAATTAAATTCTAAAGAGCAACAGCAACGTAGTCAGCTACAACAGAGTAAACAAGCGTTGGGTGCGCTAGACAAATTAGCCCCAATGGTTCGTATTTTAGAAGACGAAACATTGGCTGAACGCCTCGCTGAATTAGAAGCGCAACTAGAGCGCTTGAGCGAAGCTAAGTCGTACTTGAACAACCATGGCAAAGCACTTGCTTCGTTAGAGCAGATTGTTTCTGCACTAGACGCAGACCCTGAACAGTTCGAGACACTAGAAGCACAATACCAACAAGCTGACCAAGCTCTACAAAGCCTGAAAGGTAAAGTGTTTGCTCTGTCTGACTTGATTGAACGTCGTCACTACTTTGCCTATGCGGATTCTGTTGATCTTCTAAACAAGAGCAGCGAACTGAGCGAGCAATTAAAAGCGAAATTGGTTCAAGCTGAACAAGCTCGAACTAAAGGCCGTGATGGCTTCAAGCAAGCTCGCGAACAGATGAACCAATACAACCAAGTATTGGCAGCACTGAAGAGCTCACATCAAGCGAAGCAAGAAACGGTTCAAGAGTTCAAGCAAGAGCTACAAGAGTTTGGTGTCAATGCTGATGAAGGCGCTGAAGAGCGTGCTGTACGTCGTCGTGACGAGCTTCAAGAGCGTTTGCACACATCTCGCAGCCGTAAGAGCGAATACGAGCGTACGATTACGTCAACTGAACTTGAGATGAAAGCCTTGGCTAAGCGTCTTAAGAAAGTTCAGAAAGAGTACACAGAGCTTCGTACCTTCGTTGTTGCAGCGAAAGCAGGCTGGTGTTCAGTACTTCGCTTAGCTCGTGAGAATGACGTTGAACGTCGTCTACACAAACGTGAACTGGCTTATCTAACGGCGGGCGAGCTTCGCTCTATGTCGGATAAATCACTGGGTGCGCTACGTCTGGCGGTAGCCGACAATGACGACCTGCGTGATTCGCTGCGTTTATCTGAAGACAACGCGCATCCAGAGCGTAAAGTTCTGTTCTACATTGCTGTTTACCAACACCTTCGTGAGCGTATTCGCCAAGACATCATTCACACGGATGATCCGGTTGAAGCAATCGAAGAGATGGAAGTTGAGCTAGCTCGACTAACAGAAGAATTGACGCAGCGTGAAAATCGCCTGGCAATCAGCTCTGAGTCAGTAGCAAGCATCATCAAGAAAACGATTCAGCGCGAGCAGAACCGTATTCGAATGCTGAACCAAGGTTTGTCTAACATTTACTTTGGTCAGGTTAAAGGCGTACGTCTGAACGTTAAGATCCGTGAAAGCCACGAGATCTTGCTATCAGGGCTAGCGACTCAACAAGAGCAACACAAAGACTTGTTTGAATCAACGCGCTTTACCTTCTCAGAAGCGATGGCGAAGTTGTTCCAACGAGTGAACCCGCATATCGATATGGGTCAACGTTCTCCACAAGTTCTTGGTGAAGAGCTACTGGATTACCGTAACTACCTAGAGCTGAGTGTTGAAGTTAACCGTGGTTCAGACGGTTGGTTACAAGCTGAATCGGGCGCATTGTCTACGGGTGAGGCGATCGGTACGGGTCAGTCAATCCTATTGATGGTTATTCAGAGCTGGGAAGAGGAATCTCGTCGACTTCGCAGTAAAGACATCGTTCCATGTCGTTTGTTGTTCCTTGATGAAGCTGCACGTTTGGATTCTAAGTCGATCTCTACGCTGTTTGAACTGTGTGACCGTTTGGGTATGCAACTTCTGATTGCAGCACCTGAAAACATTAGCCCAGAGAAAGGTACAACCTACAAACTGGTTCGTAAGGTCTTCAAAGACCACGAACACGTACATGTTGTTGGCCTGCGCGGTTTTGCTCAAAACAAACCAGCATCTCCGGTGCAAGAGCTTATCGGAGAAACTGAGCAATAACTTTGATAGCCGAATTATAATCTTGATAGCCGAGCAATAACCTTGATAGCTTAGCTATAACCTTGATAGCTTAGCTATAACCTTGATAGCTTAGCTATAACCTTGATAGCGCAGCTATAAGCTCGAAAGTGACTCAATGATATTTGTTCAAAGCCCCTAATCATGAAGTGACCCCGTAAAGTTGGACATTTCTGTTAAGCGGCTTTCAAGGCCTGAGTTCGATATTCTATCGGAGTCAGGCCTTTTAGTTTCACTTTTATACGTTTGGTATTGTAGTACTCGATGTATT
>NZ_JAKKCR010000015.1:0-115049 GCF_021728015.1 Vibrio sp. G-C-1
GAGACAGTTTGAGTCACTTCATTCTTCCAGATAAAAGAAAGGACCGAACGTTTCCACGTTCAGTCCTCTTTGTCCCAGCCAAATATCCGTTCAGGTTCAAGCAATAATGCTTATCCGAACGGCATTATTCCTTAAGGGAAGCCTTTCTACGTTCTGGGCGATGGTAACTTGGCTAATTAAGCTTTAGAGTAAACATCGCGTTCACCCAACCAACGGTTAATGATCGCCTTGGCATTGTCTGGGTAGCTATCGTGAATATGACGAGCAATACGCTGCACTTCTGGGATTAAACGTTGGTCACGAATTAGATCGGCGATCTTGAAATCAGCCAAGCCAGTTTGTTTGGTACCAAGCAATTCACCGGGGCCACGAATCTCTAAATCACGCTGAGCAATCACAAAGCCATCGTTACTTTCACGTAGCACTCCTAGGCGTTTCTGAGCGGTTTTAGACAGCGGTGAGTGATACAACAATACACAATGACTTGCGACCGAACCTCGGCCAACACGGCCACGCAGTTGGTGCAGTTGCGCTAGGCCAAGACGTTCTGGGTTCTCGATGATCATTAAGCTCGAATTCGGTACATCCACACCGACTTCAATCACGGTTGTCGCAACCAATAGATGCAGCTTGTTCTCTTTGAACTCTCGCATCACCGCTTGTTTCTCGGCGGGTTTCATACGGCCATGGACTAAACCAATTTTTACGTCAGGCAGTTTGCGTTGCAGCTCTTCTGCGGTATCAGCTGCAGCTTGAGCTTCCAGTACTTCCGATTCATCAATCAGCGTACACACCCAGTAGGCTTGCTTGCCTTCATTGAGACAAGCATTTTTCACACGTTCAACAATGTCATCGCGCTTGGTATCAGGAATCGCTACGGTTTGAATTGGTGTTCGCCCCGGTGGCAGTTCATCAATAATCGAAGTTTCGAGGTCGGCATAGGCCGTCATTGCTAACGTTCGTGGGATTGGGGTAGCGGTCATGACCAACTGATGGGGGTAGTAGCCTTGCTTTGCGCCTTTCTCACGCAGTTCTAATCGCTGGTGGACGCCAAATCGGTGTTGCTCATCAATGATCACTAAACCAAGGTTTTTGAACTCGACATGCTCTTGGAACAGCGCATGAGTACCGACCACCATTTGCGCTTCGCCGCTGGCAATACGTGTTAGTTCCGTTTCACGAGCCTTACCTTTGAGTTTACCTGCCAGCCAACCGACTTGAATGCCCATCGCCTCAAACCAGTTAGCAAAGTTAATCGCGTGCTGTTCTGCCAATAGCTCGGTTGGTGCCATCAGTGCCACTTGTTGACCATGTTCGAGTGCGCGAACAGCTGCTAGTGCGGCGACTAAGGTTTTACCTGAACCTACATCACCCTGTACTAAACGCATCATAGGGTGTGGCTTTTCAAGGTCGGCTTCGATCTCTTTAGTCACCCTTACTTGAGCATTGGTTGGTGAAAACGGAAGTTGAGCTAACAACTTATCTTTGAGGGTGCTTACCGGAGGGAAAGGCATCGCTTTGTCTTGCTGCCCTTTACTACGAACAGACAGCATCGATAGGTTTTGCGCCAGTAGCTCTTCCATAATCAGGCGCAGCTGCGCAGGGTGTTTACCTTCATCAAACAGCTCTAGGTCAATGCCCGGAGGAGGCCTGTGAATGGTATGCAGTGCTTGCGCGAGTGTTATTTGGTGGTCGTATAAACCGGATGGGAGAAGTTCGTTAACTGCGGCCTTGTCGATTAACTCTAGAGCTTGATCGGTAAGATTACGCAGCGTGACTTGTCTTAGCCCTTCGGTGGTTGGGTACACCGGAGTCAGATTGGCTTCAACGTCTGGCTGCTGCCTCGGCGCAAAGAATTTGTAGTCAGGGTGGACGATCTCAAGCCCCATATTACCGCGCTTGATCTCACCATAAGCATGGACTTGTTTGCCTTCGGCAAAGTTATTCTTCATGCCTGCAGTGAAGTTGAAAAAACGTAGGGTAATAGTGCCATTACCATCACTGATCTTTACTGCGAGCATCTTACGTTTACCGAAAATGGTATCGACGTGCATTACCTTGCCTTGTACTGCTGCCCATAAACCAGCATGCAGTTTTACGATTGGATAGATACGCGTTCGATCTTCATAGCGCAAAGGTAGGTGAAACAGCAGGTCTTGTACATTGTTAAGCCCAACCTTCTCTAGTTTCTCTGCGACTTTAGCGCCGACTCCAGATAAAGAGTTGAGAGGGATAGCAGATAAAAGCTGTGACATAACAAGGCTCATAAACGTAAGAGAGATAATCTATTCAAGCATTTTACTGGATTTTTGTACAGGGTAAAGCTTAGAAGCAGATGAGGGATGAGAGTGAACGATATGCGAAGGTAATAAGAGCAGATGCGGGGTACGGGTAAACGAGATACGAAGAGATAAGAGTAGATTCGGGATGCGAGTAAGCTAGATGCGAAGGGAATAAGAGCAGATACGGGATGCGGGTAAACGAGATTCGAAGAGATAAGAGTAGATGCGGGATACGGGTGAACGAGATACGAAAAGATAAGGGCAGATACGAGGTGCGAGTAAACGGGGTACTAAAAGGGGATACAGAAAACAGGGCAGTACAAAAAATTAAAGCAGACTCGAAATACGAAGAGTTGAGGTGGTGAAAAGCTTTTGCTCTTCGCATCTCGAGACTCGTATCTCTCATCTGCTTTATTTATCTGCTTTTAAATCAGTTCTTACGACGTTTTACTTTCAGCGCGTGTGGCATCACACGTAGCTTTTTCATAATACTTGCAAGATGAACACGATCTTTGGTTGTCAGCAAGATAGTCACTGTGTACAGGCGTCCATCACGTTCTTCGGTTGAAATACCGTGAATGTTTGAGCCCGTTTTCGAGATAACGTTCGTTAACTCTGCTAGTGCACCTTGGTGGTTCTGGATGTCGATCTGAAGTTCAGCTGTGAACTCTTGATCGTAATCGTCAGACCATTCCACCGCCATGTATTTGTCTGGTTCTTTTTGGTAGCCACGAACGTTTGGACACGTTTCGCGGTGAACCACAAGACCACGACCGGGAGATACATGAGCAATGATGTGATCGCCTGGGATCGGGTGACAACAATTTGCAAAAGTCAGTAGTAGACCTTCAGCTCCGCGGATAGCTAGTTTCTTCCTAGGCGCATCGCTGTTGTTTTTCACTTCAGTCAGTTCGTCAGCATCACCCAGTAGGCGACGAGCAATGACGATACTCATCAGCTCGCCAAGACCAATCGATGCTAGCAAGTCTTCAACGCTTTCTAGGCGTAAGTCAGACAATACATGCTCGAGGTTCTCTTGGCCGATATCGGCAATAGAGTGTTCACCAAGTGCGTGATTCAGTAGACGACGGCCTAGTGTAATCGACTCTTCACGACGCATGGTCTTCAGAACCTGACGGATCTTAGTACGAGCGCGTGAGGTCACCACGTAGTTGAGCCATGCAGCATTTGGACGTGCGCCCGGAGCACTGATGATCTCAATGGTTTGACCGTTCTTCAGCGATTTACTGAGTGGGTAAGGGTTCATGTCGACACGAGCACCTACACACATGTTGCCCACATCGGTATGTACCGCGTAAGCAAAATCGACCGCTGTTGCACCCGCAGGAAGTTCGACGATGCGACCTTTCGGCGTGAACACGAAGATCTCATCTGGGAACAGATCAGATTTAACGTTTTCAATGAATTCGAATGAGTTACCTGCGCTTTGTTGCAGCTCAAGTAAGCTCTGCATCCAACGCTGTGCTTTAACCTGTGCGGTTGTCCCATTGCTACTACGTGAGCCACTGCCTTTGTAAGACCAGTGCGCCGCGACGCCTTTATCGGCCATTTGCTCCATATCTTCGGTACGGATCTGAACCTCTACAGGTACCCCGTGAGGGCCGATCATTGACGTATGAAGAGATTGGTAGCCGTTGGCTTTTGGTACCGCAATGTAATCTTTCATGCGGCCCGGACGTGGCTTGTACAAGCTGTGAGCCTGGCCAAGTGCGCGATAACAAGTGTCTGGGGTATCAACCACTACGCGGAAAGCGTAGATATCCATAATGGTGTGAAAGCGCTGTTCTTTGGTTTTCATCTTGTTATAGATTGAGAACAAGTTCTTTTCACGACCTACGACGCGAGCAGACAAACCGACTTCTTCAAGACGGCCTTCAATTTCGCTATGGATACGTTGGATCATTTCCTTACGGTTACCACGCGCAGCTTTCACTACATTTCTGAGTACGCGATAACGGTTAGGGTAGAGGGCTTCGAAGCCCAACTCTTCTAGTTCGGTCTTGATGTTATGAATACCAAGACGGTGAGCTAACGGAGAATAGATCTCTAAAGTTTCACGAGCAATACGACGCTTTTTGTCAGGACGAAGTGCCCCAAGCGTACGCATGTTGTGAGTACGGTCAGCTAATTTGATCAAGATAACGCGGATGTCTTGCACCATGGCGAGAACCATCTTACGGAAGTTCTCTGCTTGCGCTTCTTTGCGATCACGAAATTTAAGCTTATCCAGCTTAGATACACCATCAACCAGTTCAGCAACGGTATTGCCGAATTGAGCTTCTAGCTCCTCTTTTGTAACTTCAGTATCTTCAATTACATCGTGGAGTAGTGCGGCTTGCAGAGTTTCGATATCCAGACGCATTTCTGCCAGGATTCTTGAAACAGCAACAGGGTGGATTATGTATGGTTCACCCGTTGAACGGGTTTGCCCTTCATGGGCATTTCTCGCTACCACATAAGATTGACGCAGAGCCTCAATTTGAGGCTCTGTTAGGTATTCTTGGGCAACGTCTTTGAGGCTATCGAATAGATACAAATTAAAGGCCCGGAAGGTTAATTAGTTCGAATGACGTTGATTCTATCAGCGAGTGTGAGCGATGCTGCTTACTGCTGCAAGTTCAGCCGCTTCTTGCTCTTGTTGCTCTTGACGCTCACGAGCATCTAGTACGTCTTTAGTGATAAGACCTTCTTCGATTTCGCGAAGAGCGATAACCGTAGGCTTATCGTTTTCTTCAGGCACTAGTGAATCTTTGCCGCCAGTTTGCATTTGACGTGCGCGGCGAGCCGAAATAAGAACTAGGTCGAAACGGTTGCCAACTTTTTCAACAGCGTCTTGAACAGTTACGCGTGCCATGAGGACTCCAAATAGTAATTAACTAATAAATTTTATATGACGAGAAAGTATACAAGTTTAACTAGAGACTTTCTAGCTCACCGTATACTTATCTCAATGGAAAATCCAGTTATACCAATCACAGTAAATAAGTGCTCAGAGATAGCGCCGGAAAAAAGTTTGAGAACAAGGCAGCTCTAATCGACAAAGAGTTTCGATAAGTAGCTGTTCTATAATCAAAAATTTTAACGCCGTTATCGAGCTTTTTAACAAGCTAGAATGACCAGTTATTTACTACGGTTGGTATCAGAGATCATTCCGCCAGTAGTGCTGTAAGCATGCCGCTGTATTTAGCTGCTTGCTTATCTTCTTTTAAGCGCTCCGCACGAATGATTGCTCTGAAGTCCATTAAGGCTGCATCAAAGTCATCATTCACGATCACATAATCGTATTCTGCATAGTGAGAAATCTCAGATTTTGCTTCGCTCATGCGTTTCGCAATAACTTCGTCGCTATCTTGACCGCGAACATTCAAACGACGCTCTAGCTCACCATTTGATGGTGGAAGAATGAAGACACTCTTCGCTTGAGGCATTTGTTCACGGATCTGACGAGCACCTTGCCAGTCGATATCTAGGAATACATCGATACCGCGGTTTAGGTTTTCTTCAATCCAAACACGTGAAGTGCCGTAGTAGTTGCCGAACACTTCAGCGTACTCTAGGAACTCACCTTTCTTAATCAGGTCTTCAAAGTGATGTTTCTCTACGAAGTGGTAGTGAACACCATTCTCTTCACCAGGGCGCATACCGCGAGTGGTGTGTGAAACAGATACCTTCATTGCGTAGGTTGGATTGGTTTCCAGCATTGCTGAGATCAAGCTCGATTTACCTGCGCCACTAGGTGCAGATACGATGTAAAGAGTACCTATGCCCATCTGTATATTTCCACTGTTGGTTGGATTGAGTGAAGGCGATAAACCGACACTATAAAAGATAGCACTGACCCTAATTTTGTTCCGGTGGTGCATCTACTAATTGTTCCGGTGGTTACATCTATAAAGAGATAACGAGTGAAACTAATAGGTGCAACTGGTGAAAATTAGGTCAGAAAAATGGAGGCGAAGAGTAGCATATTTAGATGATTGAGAACAACTGGCTTGATCGTTATTTATCAGCGAATGATCTTTTCAAGGATCTTTGTATAACTGCAATGACTCGTTATCTTCACTTTTTTATGTGATCTCGACAAAATTTGTTGAAGTTTTAATCTCAATCCTTACAATCCGCGCAAACGATTAAATGCTGTATATATCTAGTGATATGGACTAGATGTTTCTACTACCGAGCCTACCTTGGTGACTACAGTTTTTAGTGTAGAGACCCCTCTATTCTCACAGCATTTGAATCTCAAATTTCTTAATTTATTACATAGGTTTTGTTGTGAATACCGACTCCACCCTGAAAGCCCAGAAAACGTCTGGCTCGCTTGATACCCTGTTCAAACTCTCAGAGAGAAAGACCACGATCAGCACTGAGCTATACGCAGGTTTTATTACCTTCTTAGCGATGAGTTATATCTTGGCGGTTAACCCAGCAATTCTGGGGGGCATCCCGGGGATGGACAAAGGGGCAGTCTTTACGGCTACCGCTCTTTCTGCTGCTATCGCAACGCTTATCATGGGTATTTGGGGTAACTACCCAGTCATGCTGGCTCCGGGCATGAGTATGAACGGATTCTTCAAAGGTCTACTGTTAAGCGGTTCTGTGGCGGTACTTTGGAATGAAGCGCTATTTGGTATCTTCCTATCCGGTATCCTTTATCTCGCTTTCTCGTTGACCAATATCCGTAAGTCGATGATTGAATCAATTCCTGAAGATTTGAAGCTAGCGATTACCGTATCTCTCGGCTTATTCATTGCTTTCTTAGGCCTTAAGAATGCAGGCATCATTGTTTCTAACCCGTTTGTACTGGTTGGCTTAGGTGACATCTCAGACCCACAAGTGGTTATCGCTTATGTGAGTATCTTCATCGCTCTGGGCTGTATGGTTCGTGACATTAAGCTGGCAACGTTTATCTCGTTTGTTTCAGCGATTGCATTGACGATTTTGGCTGATGTGTTCTTAGGTACATCAAACGCACCAATCCCAGACCAATTCGTTTCTATGCCACCAAGTATGGCGGGCAGCTTCGGTGCGATCTTTGATTTCTCAGCTTTCACCCCTGAGAAAATGTTCGATTTGTTGTTCATCGTACTTATCTTCCTGATTGTCGATTTCTTCGATGGCTTGAGCACGATTGTTGGTGTGGGCCGCGATGCGGGCATCATCGATAAAGACGGTAAGGTGCCAAATGCAAAATCGGCACTAGTGGCAGATGCAGGCGGTACGGTGATTGGTTCGATTCTCGGTACCACATCGATCACTGCGTTCTCTGAATCGGGTATTGCTTCTTCTCAAGGTGCGAAAACAGGCTTAGCGGCAGTTATGGTGGCTGGCTTATTCCTTGTTTCTCTATTCCTATACCCAATCTTCTCTATCTTCTCAGCGGCAATGGTCGCGCCTGCGATGGTAGTGGTAGGCATCTACATGGTGGGTCGTCTTGGTCAGATTAACTGGGAAAAGAAAGAGTCACGCATTGCAGCTTTCTTCACCATCATGTTCACCGTTCTAAGCTTCTCTCCAGCAAACGGTATGGCGATGGGCTTCATCAGCTACGCATTCACGATGGTTGTGGCAGGTAAGCGCAAAGAAGTACATCCGCTTATCTACGGCTTGTGTGTGGTGTTCTTAACTTACCTGATTCTTCTTTAAGGCTAATTAGCCACCACCAATTAGCCACTATAAAAGTCGCTAAGTAAAAGACAAACAGATGGCTCTGCAGTAAATGTGGGGCCATTTTTTTATCTGTTGTTTCTTAAATTTATGCTCGTTTTTGCTGAACGTTGAGTTCAACTTACCGCCATTCTGCTGATGTTCATCTAAAAAGGGCGACCGTGGTCGCCTCTTTACGTTTACTAGCCAACGAAGTGTTCGTTATCAGAATTTGTACGTTGCGCCAGCGTAGAAGCTACCAAGCTGGACGGTCACATCATTGTATAACCAGTTGCCAGTATCAACGTTGAAGGTATCAACTTCGTAAGCCACACGGAAGTTTAAGTTCTCAAGGCTTGCTGGTGTGTATTCTACACCTGCACCCAAACGCAATGCTGTTTCATCTTCGCTACCATAGCCATCAACATCAAATGAAAGCTGCGTTAGACCTATGGTACCAAATGGACGCCAACCGCTATCAAAGGTGTAGCCAAGGTTTGCAGCAATCGATATGCCTGCTGTCTCGATAGCATAACCTGACAAGCCTGGTGCTGTTATATTACTGTATTTGGTGAACTGTGTTTCAACGCCAACAATGCGGTTAAATTGATAGCCACCAATCAACTTAAGCGTTGAGTATTTTGTTTCTAGTGTAGAGAACGCGGCATCGTCATCGTAAGTTGTGGTACCAAAACCACCACCTAGGTAAAAGCCAGATACGTCTTTCTCAACTGCTTGCTCTTGGGCACCGGCAAAGGCAGAAAATGCTGCCAGAAGGATCACTGCTTTTTTCATTAGATTCATCTCATCGGGGATAAAAAGTGGTGTGCATTATGTGTTCAATGGCAATATAAAACTAAAGATGGAATTCATATAAACTTCATGAGTTGTCGGTTTATTGATGGTTTTCCTTTTATATGTTTTTATCTTTATTACATAATTCATTGATATATTTGATGTTGTATTTTTTCTGTAGGAACTTTTGCTTTAGGTAGATGGATTGTACTCAATGCTTACGCAGTTGACTTGGTAATGGTAGGATCCAGTTCTTCACGCGTGTGTTTTTTTGGTTACGTGAGCCCTAATTTCGGTAATAGTGAGTGTATGCATAGAGTCTGTTTTTCCAATTTGATTCTCGATCCAACGACTCTAACCTTATCGAATGTCGATGGTGAATGTATTCAATTACGCCCGCTTCCATATGCAGTGTTGAGCTTGTTACTTGAAAACCAGGGTGCTCACGTTACTCGTGAACGACTATTTGAAACGTGTTGGGGGGGCGCATTAGTCACTGACCAAGCGATCACTAATGTCATTTCAGGTTTAAGGAAAAACTTCGAGCAGTTGGGCGCGCGCGATGTCACCTTGAAAACAGTCAGCAAAATTGGCTATGTTCTGAACATCCACAGTGGCAAAGAGCCGATTAAGAAAATAGGAAACCGAGCAATTCGGGTTAGCCAAGAGCAAGAAATCGTCTTAGAAGAGGTGGGCCTTAAGCTTGCCCCTACCTTGAAAATGAACATGTATTCTTGGCATGGGTTTGTAACGGTATTGCTGCTAGCCTGTTTGGTGTTCGTTTTTTTTACTAAGCCTTTTATCCGAAAGCCACAGTTTCTCCAGCCTAGTGAGTATCAACATTTTCAGATTGGCGTGACCGATTTTTATCTTTATGACAGTGCTTATTTAATAAGTGACGGTCGACTGCTCGCATATGAGTTAGCGACTCAATCGTTTCCAACTTGTCATGCGGATATGTATCTGCGAATCGCAGAGTCTGCTTATGACGACGACGTTTATATGATTAAAACTTTTGCATTTGCGAAACACGGCAGCAAGAACGCAAGCTACGTGAATCATTCGGTGAGTATTGATGAAATATCAGAGACGGTGGTGAAAGCAATTAGGAGGGCTCGAGCAATATGCGGATAAAATCGATCATCGTTTTCAATATTGCGCTTGCTACCTGTGTCATCGGTGTGGCGTTGTATCAGTGGAAGTTTGATCAACAACAGTTAGCGGGTAGTCGTTGGGCATGTGTTCAGCTTGATGAGGGGTTTGTTTCGCAAGGGTATCGTCACTATCAAGAGATCGCTGATCGCTCTATTTTAGAGTTTACCTCAAATGACAGTTTGCTGATTTTCCAGAAAGGTTATGTTCAGACACTTGTCGGAGAAACCAAGCCCTACGAAGTCTATTATGAAGCAAATTACATTGCTGAGAATGGTCTCCTATCGGTTGCCTATCAACATATCGACTGGAACCTAAAGCCAACTGACAATGAGATCTTTGTTCGCGACATGGATGCTCTGGTAAGAGCTAAAATTGAACTGATGTATAAAGTGAAAGGTGACCAGTTGTTTTTGTTCAGTAAAGGGCATGCAGAAGAGAGGAATCATATCTGCTATTCCAAATGACGATTTTGAATCATAGTCACTCCGACATCAGCGTGTACTATTATGACACTTTCAAACTTAGGTACTTAACTTAATTGAGTTATTTTTAGTTGTTTTGGTTTTGGTTTTGGTTTGTATAAAGAAGTACACCCGCTTATCTACGGCCTGTGTGTGGTGTTCTTAACTTACCTGATTCTGCTTTAAGGCTAATTAACCACTACCAATTAGCCACTATAAAAGTCGCTAAGTAAAAGACAAACAGATGGCTCTGCAGTGAATGTGGGGCCATTTTTGTATCTGTTATTTCTTACCTTTGCTTCTTCCTGGTGGTTACCGATGAATTGATAGCGTTATCCCCAAGTCGATGCTTTGACAGTACGCGACTTATATTGATGCATGCTATTGTAGAGACTGGATTAATTATTTTTTGAAGAGTGACTATGCCTTCTAACTTACCTAAATCTTTTAGTAAGCCGTTTTTAAAAGTATTCCACATTATGGAAGCGGTATTGCTGGTGGCGATCACACTGGCGACCTTGTTTGCGATGGTCGAAGAGTTCATGCATGTCTTCGCTGAACGCCGAGTGCAATTGACCGACATTCTGCTGATGTTTATCTATTTAGAAGTGTTGGCAATGGTTCAGCAGTTTGTGATGAACGGTAAGATCCCAGTGCGATACCCAATCTACATCGCGATGATGGCAATTGCTCGTTACATCACTTTGGGCATGAAAGAACTTGATGCGGTATTGATCGTTTGGTTATCTTTAGCGGCATTTATCTTGGCCGCAGCAACACTCTTGATTCGTGTTGGGCACCATTATTGGCCATATGTCGATTTAAGAACCAAGCAGCCGGATGAGTAAATCAATCAGGTTATAAGTTAATAAGAGCCCAGCCATGTTGCTGGGTTTTTTATTGCTCTTAATGTGTCTAAAAGACATAAAGATGTCTATTTTGTTATGTTTATTGCGTTGTCAATAAGACTCTTAGTGTTGTTTTTTCCTTGCTGTATAAGGCTTTGTGTCTTGGCATGAATGTTGATTAGTAAGTATTAGACTCATATAAGGAACACGCTATGCATTTTGAAAGCACTCATTATAAACCTGAAATATTCTCCGAAAAGGTTGCACTTCTTGTTACTCGACTTCTCAAAAAGACACTTAACTTGTTTTATGGAAAACACTTAGCCAAACGAGCCATGTTGTTGGAAACCATAGCGGCGGTGCCGGGCATGGTGGCGGGAGTGTTCAACCACCTCAAAGCTCTGCGCCGCATGAAAGACGATGGTGGTTGGATCAAAGAGCTACTGGACGAAGCGGATAATGAACGGATGCATTTGATGATTTTCCTTACCGTTACCAACCCGTCCATTATAGAACGCATTTTAGTGATGCTATTACAGTTCATCTTTCTACTCATCTATGGCGTGATCTACTTAGTCTCATCTAAAACCGCGCATAGGATCGTTGGGTATTTTGAAGAGGAAGCTTGTAATAGTTACTCCGAATATATCTCGAAAATTCAAGATGGCACGTTGCCCAATCATCCCGCTCCTGAAATTGCGATTAAATATTATCGCTTACCCGAGAATGCTACGTTTTTGGATGTGCTTTTCTGCATTAGGGAAGATGAAGCTAAACATAGAGATAAGAATCACGACATTGCCGATCTCTATAAAACCCAAGACTTACCCGATCATCAGTGCTAATCATCAAAAAGACATAATTATGACAAATAAAGCTCAACAACCAGAAAATAAGGTCGTCTTAATTACTGGTTCAAACCTGGGATGGGGTTGAGCTTTTCTATGGATACTAGAAATACGGACTTACCTGAGGGGGAGTGCTTAGAAAGTCGTACTATGAGTAAATTTCTTAAGATCAAAGCGTTATAAATGAGCTTAATGGCGTAGTAGGGCTGTAATTTAAGCCAACCGAACAAAAAAACATCAATTATTTTCAAATAAAGCTTTACAACCCGACCCAGATCACCAAGAATGGCCTCGCTCTGTTTTCAGAGTTATTAAATGAAACATCAGTTGTAAAGTAAAACCCTTAGTATTGCTTCATTGTTATTCTCAGTGTTTCCCTTGGCTTCATAGATACATTAAATAATTCAAGCTTTCAGCGCATCGCACTTTTGGCGATTAATTTTTTATTTTTATATAAGGGACACATCATGTCTAACAAAACAAACGGCGTAGTAAAATGGTTTAACGAAGAGAAAGGTTTCGGTTTCCTAACTCAAGACAACGGCGGCGCTGACGTATTCGTTCACTTCCGTGCTATCGCTTCTGAAGGTTTCAAGACTCTTAAAGAAGGCCAACAAGTGTCTTTCGAAGTAGAGCAAGGCCAAAAAGGTCTTCAAGCTGCAAACGTTGTAGCTCTATAAGATTTTAAGTCGACGCAAGTTGCATTAGCAACTTGCGTCACTTTCTCCCTTAAATCTTTCCCCTCTAGTTCCACCTGTAATACCCCCTCAAAATATTCTAAAATCCTTTGTTATATCTGCTTCTCTGTTTTATCTATAGCTGTATCTATCTCTTGATCCAAACAAATCTCCTGCGTAACAACCTGCTCAACTTACTCATCCTGATTGTCATTATTGTATCCATAAAAAAAGCCCCTAAAACTAGGAGCTTATCTTGATCTAATCAACACTGTTAGTTAATCAACACTGATTCAGCTAATGGCTATTCACAGCGTGTTACTGACAAACTGTTATTCAATGTTCTGGATCTGCTCACGCATCTGTTCGATAAGAACTTTAAGCTCTACGCCTGATGCTGTTATGTCTGTGCTGATAGACTTAGACGCTAGTGTGTTTGACTCACGGTTGAACTCTTGCATCATGAAGTCTAGCTTACGGCCACAAGCGCCACCTTTCTTCAGTACGACATTTGCTTCTTTCACGTGAGAGTCTAAACGGTCTAGCTCTTCTGCTACGTCTGACTTCTGCGCAAGTAGGATAAGTTCTTGCTCAACACGAGAACCTTCAAGTTCAATTTTAGCATCTTCAAATTTGGTAAGAAGACGCTCACGTTGCCACTCTAGGATCTCAGGCATACGTGCACGAACTTTCACTACTTCTTCAGTGATTGCATCTAAGCGCTGTACGATTAGCGCCTTCATGTTCTCACCTTCACGAGCACGAGCATCAATGAACTCTGCGATGGCATCGTTGAATGCTTCTAGCAGGTCTTTGTTGATGGCATCCATGTCTTGCTCTGGCGTTTCCATCACACCAGGCCAATTCATGACTTGGAATGGGTTCAAACGGCTGTCTTCGCCAGTCATCGTCATTACTTGGTTCGCCGCATTGATTACTTGCTGAGCCAAACCTTCGTTTATGCTTAGCTCACCTTTTGCTGCTGGGTTTGCTTCGAAGCGTAGGTTACATTCAACCTTGCCGCGAGCTAGACGCTTACGGAAACGCTCACGCAAGATCGGCTCTAAACCACGGAACTGTTCAGGCATACGGAAGTAAGTTTCAAGGTAGCGTTGGTTTACACTACGGATTTCCCATACTGCTGTACCCCAATCGCCTTTTACTTCTTTGCGTGCGTACGCGGTCATACTATAAATCATCGAATTTTCCTGTCTTTTATCATTCTGAAAATAACGCGCACGCATAGTATCACGATACGGGGTGCACCCGAAGCCTGTCGCTTTTCCGCGATAAATAGCCTTTCACGGTAGGTATCTTTGAGTCGTAAGTCGCTTTAAGTCGTAAGTCGCTTTGAATGGTAAATAGATTTGAAAGATAAACTGCTATATAATCTTGCCCCAATCAAAACTGTCTCACCCCTTTCTTAGGTGATGCACTCTTTCGATAGTAAATCACTTCAGACTGTTAATAAGGTAGATACCAATGCGTCCAAATGACCGCGCTGTAGATCAAATTCGTCCAATTAAAATTACTCGTAACTACACAGCTTATGCTGAAGGTTCTGTATTAGTTGAGTTCGGCAACACTAAAGTTCTATGTAATGCGACGGTAGAAGAAAACGTACCGCGTTGGTTAAAAGGCCAAGGAAAGGGTTGGGTAACGGCTGAATACGGCATGCTGCCACGTGCAACGCACACTCGTAACCGTCGTGAAGCGGCGAGCGGCAAGCAAGGTGGTCGTACGATGGAAATCCAACGTCTGATCGCTCGCAGCCTACGTGCTGTTGTTGACCTGAAAGTAATGGGTGAAATCATGATCACTGTCGATTGTGATGTTATCCAAGCAGACGGCGGTACTCGTACTGCTTCTATCTCAGGTGCAAGCGTTGCAATGGCTGATGCTATCAACAGCTTACTTGCAAGCGGTAAACTGAAAAAGAACCCAATGAAAGGCCACGTAGCGGCAGTTTCAGTGGGCATCGTTGGTGCACAAGCACTGTGTGACCTTGAGTACGTTGAAGACTCAGCAGCTGATACCGACATGAACGTTGTAATGACGGAAGACGGTAAGATGATTGAGATTCAAGGCACCGCAGAAGGCGAACCGTTCAGCCACGAAGAGCTGATGCAGCTTTTAGCCCTGGCGAATAAGGGCATTACCGATATCGTCGAAGCGCAGAAAGCTGCGTTGGCCGACTAGTTTCTAGATAGCTCCCACATTGGGGGCTATTTTTTTATCTTCTTCGTATTCGCGCCCTCCGCGTTGTTAACTGCGCTTACTCACCCGAATCACTTACTACTCGTAAGCTCACGGGTTTCGTAAGCTTGTTGCCTAGCGGAAAACACGACTACTTAGAAGATACTAAGAAGAGTTTAAGTTAATTAAGTTTTATTGGATAAACGTAGAGGAAAAACATGAAAGCATATCAACGTGAATTTATTGAATTTGCACTAGAGAAAGAAGTACTTAAGTTTGGTGAGTTTACTTTAAAGTCTGGCCGTAAGAGCCCTTACTTCTTCAATGCTGGATTGTTTAATACAGGTCGTGACTTAGCGCGTTTAGGTCGCTTCTACGCAGCAGCATTGGCAGATTCAGGTATTGAGTTCGACGTACTATTTGGTCCTGCGTACAAAGGCATCCCAATTGCAACGACAACAGCGGTTGCACTTGCTGATCACCACGATGTGGACACGCCTTACTGCTTCAACCGTAAAGAAGCGAAGAACCACGGTGAAGGTGGCAACCTAGTGGGTAGCGAACTTGAAGGTCGCATCATGCTAGTGGATGACGTGATCACTGCAGGTACTGCGATTCGTGAGTCGATGGAAATCATCCAAGCAAACGGTGCTGACTTAGCGGGTGTGCTTGTTGCTATCGACCGTCAAGAGAAAGGCAAAGGTGAGTTGTCTGCGATTCAAGAAGTAGAGCGTGACTTCGGTTGTGCGATTATCTCAATCGTTAGCCTGACTGACCTTGTGACTTTCCTTGAAGAGAAAGGCACCGACGCAGCACATCTTGAATCTGTAAAAGCGTACCGCGCTCAATATGGTATCTAATTCGTAAACTGAAGAAGTTGAACCTGATGGTTTAGCGCTCTAGGTTAAGAATCGAAAAAGTAAAAAGGCCCGAGAGAGATAACTCTTTCGGGCCTTTTACTTTTCTATTGAGGTGAGCTGCTTTCTTATCTATTTATAACGAATGCCGCGCTCAATTTCTGGGTCTTCCATGGTTTTGAAGCGCTTGTGCAGCCACATCCATTGCTCTGGCGCTCGTAAGATAATTTTCTCAAGATAACGGTTTAGATAAGCGGCCGCGGCTTTCTCATCTTTGCGTGGATAGTCATCTTCGATCGATTCATCGGCCATGATCTCATATTTGCCATCGGTATTTCTAAAACCAGAACCCGGAACAAGTGCGCATCGGCTGGTGTAAGCCAGAATACTGGTACCTGTTGTGGTACATGCATCTTCTACAGCGAAGAAAGGCACGAACACAGACTTGTTACGGCCGTAATCATGATCAGGCAGATAGAAAAGGATCTCACCCTGACGCAGGATTCGAATCATACGCTTCACGTCTTTACGGTGGATAAGACGGTTGCCGTTCTGAGTACGACCACGGTATTGAATGAATTCATAAGCTGGGTTGTTGTGTGGGCGGTAAACCCCTAAACCAGAAATACCAAGAACGGCCATTGCTCGCGCAGTGATCTCTAGGTTCAAGGCATGCACACAGCACAAAAGAACACCTTTACCGTTGGCTTTGTGTGTACGCAGCGTTTGGGTGTCTTTATCCACTAGGATTCTTTTGAAACGCCACGTCGGCCAGAACCATGTAATGCCGGTTTCGATCAGCGCCATACCAGTATTCTTAAAGTTCTCACTGACCATGGCAGCGACTTCATCAGCAGGCTTATCTGGGAAGGCGAGCTCCAAGTTACGTGTTGCGACCGCTACGCGTTTTTTACCATAGCGAGCCCCAAGAGAGCCCAATGAACGACCTAGCAGTAATAATATACGGTAAGGGAGAACATTAACGATAAGCGCCAATAGCCCAAAACCGAACCACACTCCCCAGTATTTAGGGTGGAGTAGTGCCAGAGTAAAAGGTGGCTTAGTAATAACGTGTTGTGCCGTACTGTTTGTCGGAGAAGTTTTCGTCGTCATAACCATCACTTAAGATTTGATTGCTACTTAATTTGATTGCTACTTAATCTGAGCGCTCAGCAGTGCCCAATAAGCATCAAAGTTTTCTGTCGGTTGATATTTGAAGTCAGAACGTACAAATCGATTCAAGCTGCCTTCAACCTGACCGAGCAGTTGAGCCGCTAAGATCTTCTCATCAACCGGGAACGATTTCCCTTCACGAAGCTTTCTTTCACGCAGGATTTGTCGAAGCTGAGTTTCAATACGCTCAAAAAGCTGATTGATGCGTTCACGCAGGCGTTCATTTTCAAACATTAGAGCATGACCCGACAAAATACGAGTCAATCCAGGGTTACGCTCAGAAAAGACCAAGATAAGCTGCATGACTAAGCGAATACGCTCAAGAGTGTCTTTCTCTTCATCTAGAATACGGTTGATTCGAGACATCAACGCTTCTTCAATGAACTCGATCAGGCCTTCAAACATGCGAGCTTTGCTTGGGAAGTGGCGGTAGAGCGCAGCTTCAGATACGCCGACTTGCTTGGCCAACTTTACCGTTGTGATACGAGAAGCACCTTCGGTCGATTCCAACATTTGTGCGAGAGCTTGTAGGATTTCTTCACGACGGTTTGATTTTCGAGTACCAGCCATCTATTTACTTCCTTTCCTAAAGATGAGGATTGAGTGAAGCAGGATTATAAACACCATTCAATTCTGTTTCCTAGTTTTGTGAGCCCTAGGTCAACAGAATCGAGAGGTGTCAGCAGATTGTCAGAGCAAATTTGTGCGTTTATGCACCAATAAGCTGTTGGATCTGATCGAGGATCTGGAAACCAAGTGTGTCTTTGCTATCCAGCGGCAGAGATTTATCACCGTCTTTCCAATAAAGGTGCAATTCATTACTGCTGCTATTGAAGCCTTGGCCTTCGACAGAAACGTCATTGGCGCAAATCATATCGAGGTTCTTTCTTTCCAGTTTGCCGCGCGCGTACTTCTCAACATCTTGGGTTTCTGCAGCGAAGCCAACAGTAAATGGGCGACCTTCGGACATTGAGGCGACAGAAGCGACAATGTCTGGGTTCTTAACCATTTGAATGGTCATGTCGTCTTTACCATCGACCTTTTTAAGCTTTTGGTCTGCAATGGTCTCAGGGCGGTAATCGGCCACCGCGGCGCAGCTGATGAAAATATCGTGTTGAGCTGCGTTGGCAGTAACGGCATCAAACATCTGTTGTGCGCTGTCGATATCAATGCGATTGACCTTGTTTGGCGTCGCAAGTGAAACAGGGCCACTGATTAGAGTCACTGTTGCACCTTGTTTAGCGGCCGCTTCAGCCAGTGCATAGCCCATCTTGCCTGAGCTATGGTTAGTAATGTAACGCACCGGGTCGATGGCTTCACGAGTTGGACCCGCAGTAATCAACACCGAACGGCCAGCAAGCGGCTTAGGTTGGAAGAAGTCTTCGCAACGGTGCACGAGCTGCATTGGTTCTAGCATACGACCCATGCCGACATCACCACACGCTTGTTCGCCTGCGGCAGGGCCCCAGATTTCACAGCCTCGACGTTTTAGCGTCGCGATGTTCTCTTGAGTCGCTGGGTGGCTGTACATCTGTTGGTTCATGGCTGGGGATACCGCAACTGGCGCATCGGTTGCTAAAACCAAAGTGGTCAGTAAGTCGTTACCCATACCTGCCGTCATGCGAGCAATAAGATCTGCGGTGGCGGGTGCTAATAAGACTAGGTCAGCCCATTTCGCCAGTTCGATGTGCCCCATGGAAGCCTCAGCAGCAGGATCAAGCAAACTATCAGACACTGGCCTTCCAGAGACGGCTTGCATGGTGAGAGGAGTGATGAACTCCTTGGCTGCATTCGTCATCACGACTTGTACTTGCGCCCCACGTTCAATTAAGCGTCGAGTCAGTTCGGCACATTTATACGCAGCGATACCACCACTAATGCCAAGTAGGATTTTTTTCCCAGCTAGGCCTTGTAGGTCAGCGTTATCCAGTTGATTAACCAATGTTTGCATGATTCTGTTCCTTAATTTCTCTGGGACTTACGATATCAGAACAAAGGATTAGTGCCTAGAAGCAGAATTCGAACAGACTTGATGCTCATCAAATTGGTGTTATCAAACTTATCAATTACACGTTTTTGCTAGTGACTCGTTTCCTTTTCTCTTTATCAAAGGATCTCTGGTTGCAAGCTTATTAAGCTGACGGGTTGTATTCATGACCCTAAATAGCCTTTATATGCCTATAAGTAAGATGCCTGTTGAGTCGATGCCAAGAGAAAAGTTACTGAGTCGAGGGCCAGATTCTTTAAGTGATGCGGAGTTGTTAGCGATATTTCTTCGAACGGGCACACAAGGAATGAACGTTTTAGAGCTTTCTGACAAGTTGATCAAAGATTTTGGTTCGTTGCGCCAACTTTTTTCTGCAACCGAGACTGAGTTTTGTGCTCATAAAGGGATGGGGCAGGCGAAATATGTCCAATTGCAGGCCGTTTTAGAGATGACGCAACGTTATTTGGCCGAAACTTTATCTCGAGGCGATGCACTCACTAGCCCAAGCCATACCAAGTTGTATCTTTCGAGTATATTGCGCGATCGCCAGCGAGAAGCCTTCTATATCTTGTTCCTAGATAATCAAAACAGGGTAATAAAGGATGAAGTGATGTTTGAAGGAACCATCGATGCCGCATCAGTTTACCCTAGAGAAGTAGTGAAACGGGCACTTCATCATAATGCAGCAGCATTAATCCTAGCGCACAACCATCCTTCTGGTGTTGCGGAGCCAAGCCAAGCAGATAGGCGAATTACACGCAGATTAACCGACGCATTGGCGCTGGTGGACATCCGAATTCTCGACCATTTTGTGGTTGGAGATGGCGAAGTTATCTCTTTTGCAGAACGCGGATGGATTTGAATCACATTTTAGGTTGTTAGTTGCGTTAAATCTGCTATCATTCCGCCCACATTTTAGAACCTTAAATCAGCTCTGATTACTCAAATAGCTGCCCTGTTCAAAAAAAGATCACGAAATCCTTAAAAAGGATCTGTTCGGGTCTTGAGCAATGCATGTCAAGTTAGTATAATACGCGACCTTTGATAGCCTTGAATGGATTTTCCATTATGGTTTTTACCTCTATTTTCAGAATTGATAGAGAGGTTCGGCCACCAAGGTTGATATCGAGCTGAAACGATTTGGAGAGACATTCATGTCCCGAGTATGTCAAGTAACTGGTAAGCGTCCAGTAACGGGTAATAACCGTTCACACGCACGCAATGCTACCAAGCGTCGTTTTCTGCCGAACCTACAAACTCACCGTTTCTGGGTAGAGAGCGAAAAACGTTTTGTTAAACTACGTCTAACTGCTAAAGGCATGCGTATTATTGATAAGAAAGGCATCGATGCTGTTCTTGTTGATATCCGTGCACGTGGCGAAAACGTTTAAGAGGAATTAAGCAATGGCTAAAGGCATTCGTGAGAAAATCCGTCTAGTATCTTCTGCTGGAACTGGTCACTTCTACACAACTGACAAGAACAAGCGTAACATGCCAGGCAAATTTGAGATCAAAAAGTTTGATCCAGTAGTTCGCCAGCACGTTATGTACAAAGAAGCTAAAATCAAGTAATTGATAGCCCCTTTGTCTCTTCTTTTATAGAAGAATAAATTAAAAACCCAGCTTATAGCTGGGTTTTTTTATGCCCAATTTTCAGATTTTTGGAGTTTGTATCGATGAATGTAGTACTCATCATGGTAAGAGTTGGTATTTTGATTATTTTAGCTTTAATGCTCAATACTGCACTTGGTTATGAAAATAAAGTTGATAGTTTGATCTTATTGGCAATTACTATTTTTTGTTTGAAAAGCATGAATTTCGGTAAGTGGGTATTTGTCTTTATAGTCCTTGTCTCTGCCTTGTACATACCGGTTTCTTTAAATTATGGTCACCCTAACTTGACCATAATTTCAGCCTTGAGTGAAACAAATGTTTCTGAAGCTATTGAATTCGCAAAAGATACTGACTGGCTTGCAATATTGATAGCTATACTGTTCACAGGCAGTACCTTGTTCCTTTTTCATTTTGTTCCAAAAGTTAGTTCCAAAAAATTGAACATTTTTTTAGTTGTTGTATTTAGTTTTCTACTATTTGATAAACCCATTCGAACCATGATTGACAGAAATATTAGCGATGACTATGTATACAAAACAATCTCTTATATGAGATATGCGCCAGCTAGATTTATTTTCGATTGGTATGATTCTTATGATAAGTATCACGAATACAACAAACAGATACAATCTCAAAGAGAAGTAGCGTCGACGTGGGTTATCACTAAAGAGAACGATGCACCACAAAACACTATTCTGGTTATTGGTGAAAGTGTTCGTAAAGATTATATGAATGCTTATGGCTTTGAAGCAAATAATACTCCATTTATGTCACATTCTGTTGGTCAGTTATGGCTTGATTTCTTATCAGCTGGGCCAAATACATTTACTTCCGTTATGAGATTCATTACGTTGGGGGATGGTATTAATATTGAGTTAAACAATAATATCAATACACTCGCTAGTACTGCTGGTATAGAGACCTACTGGATATCTAATCAAGGTAGGATGGGAGAGTTTGATACAGGGATTAGCATGATTGCGAGTTATGCTGACAATCTTTCATTTACGCGAAGTGGAAGTTTTCGAGACTCTAATGTGTATGACTCTGCGCTATTACCGGAAGTTCGTTCAGCCTTATCCGAAAACCAAAATTCGAAGCTAATTGTTGTCCACCTGATCGGGTCTCATCCTGGGTTTTGTGACAGAGTTGAAGGTGATGTGGATTTTTCCTTTAACGGAAGTAAAATTTCTTGCTACATTCAATCGATTAAGCAAACGGATTCATTGTTAAGCAACATTAATGACTACGCGAAGCAACAGCCTATTGATTATAATTTGATATACCTTTCCGACCATGGTTTAGGCCATAGAGAAGGTGGTAAGAATTTACGTCATGACCCTTTGGTAAAACAAGCTTATGAAGTTCCTTTGTTTATTACAGGCTCAAATTTTGATGAGCGCCATATTATGACACCAAGGCGTAATGGCTTTTCAGTGTTGAAAGGAATTTCTGAAGTCATGGGGATTTCAACGGTGAAGTTGGATAAGATGAATTCATTTTTTTCTGAAGTAGATGACAAAGCGATTGTTAATAATGGTGAGGGGGAAATCGTTGATTTTCAATCACTAAACGAAGATCCGATAAAATAATACTATTGGTTATTAAGGGAGTTATTACAAGTAGCTTCCTTTTAGAAAGGGTTGTATGGAGAATCAGCAATGAAAAAAAGGGTATCACATCGTCGACGCTGGAATTACTACCTTTGTATCGGTATTATTGCTTTTATTGGAATTCTAAACCTACCAACAGTAATAAAAATCTATCTTGTCGAGCCTGCCTCCCCAGTAAGTAGCCCTTACCCTTATCTTTTAAATCCAGCAGCTGAGCTTGAAGCTTTGCACTTTGCTAATTGGTCAGCTGTGCTAGAAGACGATCATTGGGTTTATCAATTTAAAGATACAACACTTCCTCAAACTACCAATGCACAAGAGTTGTCGCAGCGATGGAAAGAGCTTGTGGGTACCGAAGTCGATTCTCAAACCTATACCGACCTCTCACCACAACTGAATACCCCGCACACCATCGAGGTGTGGTATCAAGATCAAGAAGAACCACAACGCATTACCTATTATCAACTGCCTCAGTTCTGGCTGCTAAAAAACTGGAATGATCAGTGGTTGGCGGTGTCTATTGAAGAGAGCTACTTGTTTCCAAGCTTTGGCTCAGACCAGTCATTTAAATCAGACAAGCTATCTATATCAGACAGACCACCTAAATCGGACGACTAACTATGCCTGAATTACCCGAAGTTGAAGTAAGCCGAATGGGGATCTCGCCTCATTTAGTTGGTGAGACGATTAAAAATCTGACTTTTCGCACGCCTAAGCTGCGCTGGGATATCCCTCAAGAGCTTAAGCAGTTAGAAGGGCAGGTGATTCGCTCTATCTCGCGTCGCGCAAAGTATCTATTGATTGAGACAGATACTGGTACTGCTATTGTTCACCTCGGTATGTCTGGCTCACTGCGTGTGCTAGATGCTGACTTTCCTGCAGCAAAGCACGATCACGTGGATCTCAAACTCACCAATGGCAAAGTATTACGCTACAACGATCCACGACGTTTTGGCGCTTGGCTGTGGTCGGCACCTAATGAAGTCCATCCTGTGTTACTTGGGTCGGGTCCAGAACCATTAACTGACGATTTCAATGCTGACTACATCGCTGAAAAAGCCTCAAAACGTAAAGTGGCCGTAAAACAGTTCATTATGGACAACAAAGTGGTGGTCGGTGTGGGAAATATCTACGCCAATGAAGCACTATTTTCTTCACGAATTCATCCACTTCGCCCTGCTAATAAGATAACTCAAGCCGAGTGGGTCTTGTTAACTCAAGAGATTAAAGAGGTGCTTGCGACTGCTATCAAACAAGGTGGCACTACTTTAAAAGATTTCGCGCAAGCAGATGGCAAGCCGGGGTATTTCGCTCAAGAACTGCAAGTTTATGGGAAAGCCGGTGAAAAGTGCCCTAACTGTGAAGCTCTAATCCAAGAGTTAAAAATAGGGCAGCGGAACACGTTTTTTTGTGAAGAGTGCCAAAGTTAAAAAGGGGAGCATTGTGCTCCCCTTTTACTTTTATTATTGAGCTCTAAAGCCTCTCATTTGCGAATTGATGAACAATGTCTGTAACTTTGAATGTTCTACATCAATATTAGGCGTTGGGTTTGGTATCGCTGCCCTTTCAACAGCAAGGTTAGATTCATGCTTCCAAGGGTAAATCGCTTTAGAATCTGTGCTATGGGATACGCCCAGTGGTGTAAAGGTTACTCCGCTTGTGTACGCGTATGGGGATGAGACGTCTTTATCTGCTAGTAGGTTTCTACCTCCCAGAGATGTATATTCTGCGTTTGATAGACTGAAACTATACAGTGTAGGAAAAATATCTCGATGAGAACCGATACGATTTTCTTGGTAACGATATTTGGAGTGCAATAAAATCTCTTGAGGGACATAGAGATAAAAAGGTACAGCATGAGCGACTCCTAGATCCTTTGGATAAGAGATCGAGTAGTTGCGCAAGCGGTGATCACCAGAAGCTGAAATAATAGTATTACTATTCAATTCACTGTCTTTAATGTCACTAATAAAGTCACCAAGTGCATTAGAAGAGTATTGGTATGTTTCATAGATCTTCTTTGAGTTTTCTTCACTCAAGGACATTTTCTTCATAGCATACTCACTCACTTCAATAGAACCTGGAGTATAGTTGCTTGGAATTTGGTAAGGAGGATGATTGGTTTGTGTCTGTATCATCACCATAACGGGCTGTGTATTTTCTTTGAGCAGTTTTTCAGCAAGCTTAAATGTAAATTCATCAGCCGCACCCCATGTGCTAGCGTATTCAACTGATTCAGGGAACGCTTCGTAGATATCTTCTTCCGAATAAAATTCATCAACCCCTTGTACCGGCATGTAATACTTGAGATTGCGCCATAATGGGCTACCTCCGGTAATGTATATAACTTTATATCCAGCTTTTTTATAAGGTAGGAATGCTGAGCCTGGTAATGGGGTGTTCTGTTCTTTGCCGTGGCTTATTGAGTTCACGTTACTATGAAATAACATCATGACGATACTGTTAATGGTTCCGCCTGTACCGGGCAAAAATCGCTCAAAGCTAAAATCGTTCTCGTAATGCGGTCTTAGTGAACCCAATAGATCGGTTGTTTTTCCGTTGTCTTCAACAAGTAAGTTTGTCCCCATACTTTCCATGAGAGCAAACACAACGTTAGGTTTGTTGCTTTCAAGGTAGTCGTTTTTATCCGTATGATAAATTGGTTCGTCCTGACCAAGAACTTGGTGTACTTTTTCTTCGAGATCCGCTCTTTTTACCGCTGTAAAACTTGCGCTTCTTTTATGCTCGCTTCTTGCCCAGTCTAATGCTAAAAAAGCATTGGGTGTGACTTTATTGAGAACTTCGTAATTGGAAACATTAGCGTGGTATTGTTTGAGTGGAAATGTCCCTATAGAGCCTCTAGCTAACACAAAATAAGCCGCGATGGTAACGAACAAGGTTAGAGCTGTAACCCAACCTCTTTGCTTCGGCCACGTTTTCGTATCTAAACGTTCCCAAACAAATAGCGTTATTTTTAAGAGCGTAATAGTGGTTAATAGTGAGATTAACGACGTGATGATGATTGGGTAATCTTGCCACATTGTTAATAATACGGCTGAAGTATCATCTTCAACAAGACCAAACATGAAGATATCGAAGTGATTGCTGTATGTTTTATAGTAATAATAATTACCAATAGATACAGATATTCCTAAGAAATATATAACAAACGAATAAATTGGAATTATTTTATTAACTATTTTAAATGGTTTTGTGCCTGATAGAATTAGCCCTAGTAAGAATAATGGTGCAAAGGCTATTGTCGCAACCCTTAAATCAAATCTCAATCCAATGACAATTGATTGAATATAGTCAGGGATGACTTGATATATTTCAGTGACATCACCAATTAAAAAAGTGAAAACTTGTCTAAACAGTGACGCAAAAATAGTGAATAAAGCAACTTGTATCCAAATAATACGAGTGAGCTTTTTGATGTTGTCTTGAAACATAAATTTAACTTAAACCAATACTAATAACCAAGTGAAGATAGCAAATAAAATTGCAACCATGACTGCCGCGGAACCTATATCTTTCGCTTTACCGCTGAGCTCGTGATGCTCTGGACCGATCCGATCAACGACAGCTTCTATTGCTGAGTTGATTAGCTCTAATATAAAGATAAATACTAGGGTTCCGACAAGAGCTAAAGTCTCTAGCTTACTGATATCGAGACAAAATGCTATAGGTATAAAAATTAAGCAAAGCGCAAGTTCTTGCCTGATCGCTGCCTCACTCTGAAAGGCTGATTTTACTCCTTTGATTGAATACCCTGTTGCTTTGATAATTCGTTTAATTCCGGAGTTTCCGGGTTTACTGTGATATTCACTCATTAGAAACAACTTGCCCTGATTTTTGAAAGTACTTTTGTGCCACGAGTAATGAAATCAACTGCTCTCTCCTCAGATCCTGGAATTGTTCAACCCATTGGTGAGCGTTATTAATTATCGTTTGCGCCTCTTGTGGATACTTTAGATAATAATCCATCTTTTCGTTTAAATCCGAAAAGTCATCTTTTATTTCAACAAAGTGAAAGCCTGGTTTAAGTTTTCCTTCCATGAACCATGTTTCAAAATGTAATTTTGGAGTAAAACATAGTGAATTTGATGACATGATCCACTTTAGGTTAGTAGCAACATCCATACCTTCTAAGCTAAGTATAAATTTATAGTTCAGTTGTTCGGAAATAGTCATTGATGGTGTGACATAGTTTAGCTGCTCAAGGTCGTCATCTTTTGTGTCAATACGGCCGACGTTACAGCGAGGGTTATTAAAATGTGTGGCGAGTAACGTCCTCCTATTTGGCCTAAATCCTGTGCCTCGCCATACCAACATATCTTTTTTTTCTAGAAATGGTCGGTCATTCTCCACAAAAAAATAATGTCTGACAGCATTAAGCTTTAGCAACACTGAATTAGCGTTATTCCCTTCAATTGGACGGCTTTTTAAGAAACTAGGTTCGCTTGGGATGTCAATGACATCTCCGTTAACATATTTGAAAGTGGCAAATTGTGGAAAACTCTTAACGACCTTTAGTAAGTCATAGTAGTACGCACTACCACCAGTCTTTTTAAATCTACTAACTTGGGTTAAGTTTGGGGTAGTCAATGTAAAACTAGAGTCATTTTTGTTGTAATAGTCAACACGCTGCCGCAGGTAACTTATGTCATACTCATTCTTCCTGCGTAGTAATATTTTTGCAGAGGAACGAAATAAAAATGAAGGGAGGTTGGCGAGAAATCCGTTAATTAAGTAGTACTTAAATTTCTTCATAATCGATTAACTTTCTCTAAGATAGCGTTATTCACCTCGGGAGGAACGAATTGCTTTACATCACCACCGTGAATTGCCACTTCTCTGACAATGGTAGATGACAAGAATGCAAATTCTTCAGAAGGTGTTAAAAAGATACTTTCTAAACCTGGTAAGAGTTTACGGTACATCGTGGTTAACCCGAATTCATACTCAAAGTCCATTGTAGTGCGTAAGCCTCGAATTAAAACACTAGCCTTTTGTTCTTCAGCGAAGTCAACAAGCAGTCCGCTAAAGCCTACAACGGAAACATTTGTTAGGTGTCGGCAACATTGACGAACCAATTTTACTCGTTCTTCTAGATCGAACATCGTATTTTTGGATGGGCTCGCCGCAACGCCAATTACGACTTCCTCGAACATTTTAGTAGTCCGCTTAATCAAGTCTAGATGCCCGTTAGTAATAGGGTCAAAGGTACCTGGATATATAACTTTGTTACTCATCATTATCTCCGCCTAAGAAACTATCAACACCGTTAGTACAACGTTTTAGATCGTTTTTTATCGTGTTATCTAATATTTCATCGTTTTGAGTAAGTGATGCACGTGAGTTTTCTTCGTGGTAAAGGTGGTAGCCGATACCAGCGAATTTTAGATAAAGACGAGACTTTTCTGAGTTCAGCATGCGGTGAACGAACTCACTGTCTTCACGTCCCCACCCTACAAAATCTTGGTTGAAGCCGTTAACTGCGATAACATCTTGTCGCCAAAATGCCATATTGCAGCCGCGAGTCGCGTTGTCGTTATTGCGTTCATAAGAGAACCAGTTAGCTAGCCGCGAATTTGTGATGCAGTTCTTACGGTTCCGGATCCCCTTGCTAAAGACAGAAGGAACTAATCCATTTTCCATGATTTCACGACTGCATGCTTCGTCAGTCAGCACTCGTCCACCTTGGACAAACCAACCTGGTTTCGCCACGCGTTTATGTGATTCGATAAAGGTTTGTGACAACACCATGTCGCCATCAATCATAATCAGGTAATCGCCAGATGCTTTAGCTATAGCACGGTTTCGGCTCATAGAGAGTTGAAAACCATGGTCTTCATGCCAACTGTGTATCAATGGAACCGGGAAACCATTACGCATTTGGTCAATTATTTCTTTGGTGTCTTCTCGAGAACCATCGTCTGCCACAATGACTTCATCAGGCAAAACGGTTTGGCGCGTTACACTCTTTAACACGGATTTTAAGGCTTCTTTCCAGTTATAAGTTGTAATGATTAAAGTTGTTTTCATTATTTCTTTGCCTGTTCTCGTAGGTATAGATCGATATATTTTACGAATGTAGAGTGCATACATAGCCAAGCTAGAATAAAGCCATGCTTACCGTCTAAGAAACCACGTTTAATAATATACATCTTAATGAAGCTTGCAAAAGCGTGAGTTAGTGCTGTTGTTAGACCGGCACTCTTTCTACCTTCTCTCTCATCCGTCCAGGCTTTTAAGTAACCTGTCGTTTTATTGATGTAGTGGTGAAGGTGCTCGTAGGTATAGTGATGTAACCGCCCATCGAGTTTTTGTATCGCGTAGTTTTGATTCTCAACTTTCTCATGAACAAGAGAGTCATTATATTGAGTGTAATCTGTACGATAGAGGCGAACTATCCAATCTGGGGACCATCCTGAGTGATAGATGAATTTTCCGAATGCGGCGCTTAATCGATTTACTTGAAACAGCGTATTGGGTTTATCTTCTGCCACTGCCTTTAAAATGCTCTGTTTTAATTCAGGGGTCACTTGTTCATCAGCATCCAACCATAAAACATAATCAGCCGTAACATATTGTTGAGCAAGTTGTCTTTGCTTCCCAAAGCCGGGCCACTCTAAATTGGTGTAGAACTTATCGGTGTATTGCCTTGCGATCTCTTCTGTGCGGTCGCTGCTACCAGAGTCGAGTAGGACGATTTCATCGACCCAACCTTTTACAGTATTAAGGCATGCCTCAAGATGCTTCTCTTCATTCTTTACAATTAAAGCAACGGCTAAAGTTGGTTTAGACAAGATTTCTTCCTTATTCGTGCGGTTTAAGGCATTGGTATTGTGGGTAAATATCAGTGACTATTTGGTCAAACATGTGAATGACCGTTTCACTTTGTATAAGCTGCATCGCTTGCTCATCTTTTGCTCGTGTGCGCCAGCTTAGATCTTGGCTCGTTTTACCTGTCTCTGCCAGTATCGCCTCTTCGTAAACCGACACTACATATTGCAGGTAGTGGTAAGGCCCAACGCGGTGTGGGTTATGGTGAGCGTATAAACCAATAACTGGTGTTTGCATCGCATTCGCCATATGGGTTGGGCCGGTATCGGGAGCAATGACAAGCTCTACTTTATCAATAATAGCAAGCATCTGCATGATAGAGCTTTTACCAACCAAGTTGCGGCAAGGTTCGGTTAGCTTTTCTTGAATTGCTTGTGTCAACTCGACTTCAACCTGCGCTGGGCTACCTGCCAGAATGACATTCCAGCCTTGATTGCGGGCATGGTTAACCACATCAACATAACCTTGTGCATGCCAGTTCTTATAGGCCTTACTTGCGCCTGGAACAAGGAGTAGGTTAGGTTTGTTGGTGTCGAGCTGTTGCTGTGCCCATGCGTTGTCTGACTCTTTATAGGACAGAGACCAATTCAGCGTTGTATCGTGAACACCAATGTGTTGAGCAAAGGCCATTAGTCCATCTGCGACATGCAGTGAAGATGGCGAGCTCACTTTGGTATTGGTAAATAACGTTTGAAAATCTTGACTGCGATCGGCCGCAAACCCGAGTTTGTATTTTGCCTTGATACCCAGAGTGGCAAAGCTTGCACGAAGTGCATATTGCATATGAAGTAGCGCATCAAACTCTCGACCTTTGAGCTGTCGCCACAACGACTTGTACCCTTCAAGGCCCGCTTTTTTGTCAAAGGTGAGCACTTCCACGCCTTCAATTGCAGCGAGTAATTGAGCTTCTAACTTTCCGGTGATCCAAGTGATTTTGGTAGCAGGCCATTGCTTTTGAATTGCTTGAACAGTGGCGATGGTGTTGCACACGTCACCTATCGCAGAAAGTCGCAAAATACAGAGTGATTTAGGGGCAGATTCGAACAAAGGCATGAGGTGAGCTCTATCAAATTGATTAATAAGAATTATGCAGTTGGGCTAGGGGAATGTAAAATAAAACTAAGCAATTAGGTAGGTAGATAGGATGCAAACGCTTAACTTTGACAATCAAGTGATTTGGTTTGACGAATCATTAATTTCACCAGATCAGGCAAAGCATGCCTTTGACGCTGAATATTGGCAGCAGCAAAATAAAATCATAGGGAGCGCCACCGGGCGTGGTACGACGTGGTTTGTTGAGTTAGACACTATTCAAGCAGCATTGCGCCATTACCGTCGTGGTGGCCTATTTGGCAAGCTTGTTGAAGACAGTTACCTATACTTTGGTGATGAGAAGACTCGCAGTTACCAAGAGTTCGAACTGCTTAAAGTACTTCAGACGTCGGGGGTTAACGTACCTAAGCCGATCGCTGCTCGGGTGGTGAAAGGCGGAGTTACCTATAAAGCCGATCTTTTGAGTGAAAAAATCCCTAATGCTCAAGATCTAGTGGCGATCTTACGAGAGAAACCATTACCTAAAGAAATGTACCAAAAGATAGGCGCTGAAATTCGTAAGATGCATGAGGCGCAAGTAAATCATACTGACCTTAACATCCACAATATCTTGATTGATGATCAAGATAGGGTGTGGATTATTGATTTTGATAAGTGTAATAAGAAACAAGGAGATAATTGGAAACAACATAATTGGCAGAGACTAAAAAGATCCTTTGAAAAAGAAAAGTCTAAGCTGAATATTAGCTGGAACGAATCTAACTGGAAGTGGTTAGACCATTGAGTCTACTTAGTAATCAAGCCTGTAGTTAAATCAGTTATGCTATGTTTACACATGATTTTTTGGGGGAGTAGTTCAAGTAAGATTGAGCTATTGGTACAGTAAATACCAAATCATAGTGAACCCACAGAGGTTATCAGGTGGGGTTTGTATGGTTTACCTTTCGAAGTCAGTGTAGACTCAGTTGTTTGAATAGAGTTTGGGATTGTATTATTTGTAAGCAAGGTATAATCCTATAAATTGGCGTTTTTTGATATAGGTGATCAATGTGGATGTTGTAGCTGTGATAGTAGCTCGCGGTGGAAGTAAAAGAATTCCAAACAAGAATATTCTGCCAATAAATGGCAGTAGCCTCCTAGAACGTAAAATCGATATCTTAAAGCAATGCCCTTCGATCAGTCGTGTTGTAGTCGGCTCTGAAGATGCAACGATTTTAGAACTTGCAAAAGCGAGAGGGGCAGAGGTAGTTAAGAGACCTGACTACTACTGTGATGAAGCTCGTGCTAGTGCCAACGATATGATCGGCAATATGTGTAGCTTGATTTCCGCTGATGTCGTCGTTTGGGCTCATTGTACAAACCCACTAGTTTCTGTCGATACTTATGAAAGCGCTGTAAACGCTTTTTTTCACTCAGAGGAAAAAGGGTATGACTCTTTACTATCTGTATATGAGTTAAAAGAGCACCTCTGGGACGCCAATTTCCAAGTTTTAAACTATGATCCTTATGCAGAAAGACATACTTTGGCATCTGAGCTGGAGCCTCTCTATGCACAAGATGGAGCTATTTTTATTCAAAGGCACAAAGATATGCTAGAAAACAGCTACTTTTTTGGAAACAAACCAAAGCACTTTGTTATGCCTGTAGAAGAAGTCTTCGATATCAATTTTCCTGTTGAATTTCAAATTGCAGAGATACTGTTATCAAAACAAGACAATGAATAAACTAAAGCTAGAGACTGATTTAAGCTTGATCAACTGAAGTACATTCCGGCCTTTAGAGTTGTTGATGTCCTAACAAACTAATAAATAGTTTTAAAATACACTCTCAATCTTATTAGGCTAGGGCGATTAGTACATTAGTTTGAATATTTTGTAGTGTGGTTAAATTACACTCAATTTGGTTGGTTTAACGGGGCATTGATAGGTTGATATTTAGACGGTACAGATTTGGTCTTAAGGTTAGGCAATGAAAAAAAAACTACTAATGGTGTGTTACGGTGGTGGACACGTAACGATCGTTGAGCCTCTTTACCAGCAGCTCAAAGATGAATACGAGATAACGATCTTAGCTTTGACTTTAGCAGCTCCTTACTTAGCTGCTCGAGGCGTACCGTATGTGACATTCCGATCTTTCAAAGAACTCTTCGAGCTGGAAGTCGTGACTACGGGTGAAAGCCTCCTTGCTGACCTTGGACATAATGACGAAGTGCAATATGAAGATAGCCTATATTATATGGGTTGCTCATACTATGATCTTGTCAAGAGCGTAGGTCTAGAGGAGGCAAAGTCTTTGTATGAAAGCAAAGGAAGAGCTGCTTTCTATCCAGAATCTACATTGATAAAAATCATTCAATCTCTTTCACCTGATATGCTTATAACAACGAATGCAATCAGAGCTGAACGAGCTTCTTTGTCTGCGGCGAAGAAGTGTGGTGTACCTACGCTTTGTATCAATGATGGGCTATGGATTGAAGGTGGGCTTTCTGGAGTTTTGGATATTGCTAACGATGAGTTAGCCGATATTATTTGCGTCCTTTCTAATGAAGTTAAATCCAACTTGGAAGCATCAAGGAAAAGTCGCTTAGCTCGAATTGTTGTCACTGGTACGCCAGTTTTTGACAGTATCAAACTGACAGAAAGAAGAAAAAAAACGAATCAACTAACACTTTTGTTTGCAGATTGTCACCTGCCTAAACACTTTCATTTATATCCTGATATTGTAGGCGAACCGGAGTTTGCATTTAGAGTTCGAAAAAAGCTCAATGTTCTTGCTCAAGAACATGATTGGAAAGTGATTGTAAGACCTCACCCAAATCAAGTTATTGACTATTCAGATTATAATAACTTGCATGTCTCAGGTAAAAAGGACTCTCTCCATGAGCAGCTAGCACAATCGGATGTTGTTCTGACTAACATGAGCACCGTTGGTTTGGAAGGCAAAGCCATGGGGTTGGGATTAGTTACGTTAGAAGGAACAGTTTTCAATCGCTACAATTCATTCTATAAGGCTGGCTTATCCACACCCGTATTTCATGAAAATGAGTTGTACAATGCCATTATTGAAGAGTTTGAAAAAGCCACTCACGGCATAAGTTTGTATGAAGGCCTAGCTACAGAAAATATTTCACGTGAAATTTCTAGATATCTAGGGTTGTCGCTATACTCATGAAGACAATCTTCCTTAGTGCATTAATTGTTTCGCTCGGACTGTTTATTGGTCGATTTAGTGGTTTTCTTCGTGAAATAATAATCGCAAATAACTTTGGGGCAACAGAAAACAGCGATTTTATTGTTTTGTTGCTTACGACCCCTGACTTTTTAGTTAACTTACTCATGGGAGGTGCCATGAGTATGGCACTAGTTCCAGAGTTCAAAAAATTAAATGAAGAAGAGAGTCAGTTACTTTACAAGCAAGTAACGTCTGTAATGATTCTTTTTGGCTTAACGGTTTGCTTACTTTCTTATCCATTTAGGAGCGAATTAATATCATTCCTTGCTTTGGGAATGAATAAAGAATTTATAGAAAACAATCAAGATTACTTTTTCTTTAGCTTGCTTGCATTGCCTTTTTCGTTGGCAACTGGTGCTTCGTTAGCTTATCTAAATGCCAAAGAAAGATTCACAATTACCTCTTTGAGTACGTTAATAGTTAATCTTACTATTATTGCATTTGTTTACTTATCAGCCTTTTTAGATAGTGGATTTATATTGATATCGATTGGCTTGGTATTTGCGTCTTTATTGCGGTGGTTATCACAAGTACTTGTTATAGGCTTACCCCCATTTTTTTTCAAGCGTGAAAGGAATTTAATAAGCAGAGATTTATTATCTAGATATTTTTATGCTTTGGCTGCAGGTGGTGTTATCTTCATTTTACCAATAATTGTCCGTACCGTAGCCTCCATTGATGGAGGAGGGGCACTGTCTTTAGTGAATTACACAATTAAGTTAGTAGAGCTGCCTTTAATTATCCTATCAACTGTATTTAGTATCATATTTCTTCCTAAATTATCGGGAATATACTCTGATGGTAATGAAGGTAAGTTCTTAAAACTAGCATCTAATATATTATGTTTTAGCCTTTTTATGTCCATACTTGTGACAACAGCAATGATTCTTTATGCGGATACTATAGTTGAAACTATTTATGGTTGGGGTGCATTAAGTCACACTCAGTTGATGAATATCTCTGAATATTTGAAGGTGTATGCCATAAGTTTGCCGTTTCAGTGCGTGAACGGCATTGTGTTGGCTATTTTTTCATCAAGAATGGATACGAAGCGACCTTTCATAGTGACCACCTTTTTGGGCGTTGTCATTTTTTCTTTATTGATGTTGGTGCAACCACCAATTAAAGATTTATTTTATTTTCTAATAACTTTTTACGCCTCTACAGCAATATGTTTTTTTATTGCTCTTCGAGTTGGGCATAATATTTTTCCATTCTATATCGATATGAGAATACTTGTACTTGGTATTTTATTGCTATTGATAACGTTTGTTATTTTGTATACGGTAAAGAGCTTTGTTACTACACTAGAACCTATTATTGGAACCTTTACTATAGGGGTATATGTATCATCAATTTTATTAGTGTTTGTTTTAATGTTTAGGTTTTTGAATAGTAGGAGCTAGTATGAATTTAATGTATATAACCAATAACCCAGATATTGCTTGTTATGCTAACAGTTGTGGTATCAAACGTATTTTTGTTGACCTGGAAATTCTTGGTAAGTATGAGCGTCAAGGACATTTAGATACTGTAATAAGTGATCATTCTGAAGAAGACATTAATAAGGTTAAAGCGGCATCAGGTTCATCTGAAGTATTGGTTCGTATCAACCCCTTCAATAACAATACTAACAAAGAAGTCGATCGAGCTATTACCGAGGGCGCTGATATCATTATGTTACCAATGTTTCACTCAAAAGAAGAGGTGAACACTGTTGGTAAAATGATAAATGGCAGAGCCAAATTCATTCCTCTTATTGAGACAAAACCTGCCGCCGAGTCTCTAGAAACTTATGTTGATAGCCCTTATGTATCAGAGTTCTATATAGGTTTGAATGACTTGCATAGAGAGTTGGGCTTTCGTTTTATGTTCGAGATCATTTCAACAGGATACTTGGATCAATTAGTTGCGGTAATAAAAACTTCTGGAAAGCGATTTGGCTTTGGCGGGGTGGCTAGAATTGGCGAAGGGACATTACCTGCGAGTTTGATCTTGGGGGAGCATATTCGTCTTGGTTCTAGTGCGGTTATATTGTCTAGAGCATTTCATCAGCGCTCTAAAAACCTCATGGAGCTAAAGAGCAAACTCGATCTAGATCTAGAAGTTTCGCGCTTGCACTCCGAGATAGAGAGATTGAAAAATAGAACTTATGAGCAGGTTCAACATGATAAAAACGAACTAAAAAGAATTGTGGACGGCATTGTAGAAGGTGAAATGTGAAGATTATTTTTGATTGTTTAGTTTCGGCGTTGGCATTGATTTTACTCGCGCCACTTTTGTTTGTTGTTGCGGTCATCATCTTTGTCGATGATCCAGGTTCACCATTTTTTAAACAAAAAAGAGTGGGGTTAGGGGGGAGAGAGTTTGGAATGTATAAATTTCGTAGTATGAAATGCAATGCATCCGAAGTAGGCCCTTATTTCACTCAACAAAATGATCCAAGAATCACTAGAGTTGGACGAGTAATCAGAAGAACAAGCATTGATGAATTACCGCAACTTATAAACGTGCTATTGGGTGATATGAGTATCGTTGGCCCTCGTCCTGACGTTCCCGTCCAAGAAAAAAACTATACGCCAGATGAATGGCACTTAAGAAATAGCGTTAAACCGGGAATCACGGGTTTGGCTCAAGCTACGGTGCGTTCAAATACGACACCAGAAGAGCGTACACGATTAGATCTAGAGTATGTAAAGACTCACAACATTTATCTCGATCTAAAAATTATAGCGATGACAGTGAAGCAAGTTATTAGCAAAGGTGGGAATTAATATGTGCGGTATTTTCGGTTACTTCGACTTTTCTAATCGTTCTATAAGCCAAGAAATAGTGCGTGCTATGGGGGAGGCGATTGTATATCGAGGACCTGATGGCATGGGGTATTACCACCGAGAAGGTAGAGCACTCGGAAACCAGAGGTTAGCAATCTTAGATTTAGAGCACGGACAGCAGCCTTTTTATTCCGATGAGCACGATATTGTTGTGGTTCAAAATGGTGAAATATTTAACCATGTTGAACTTGCTCAAGAACTTGCTGGGACCCCTTTTGAATGTAAAACAACATGTGACACAGAAGTATTATTAAGACTCTACCAAAAGCACGGTATTGACTTCATCTCAATGCTAAACGGTATGTTTGCAATCAGTATTTATGATAAGCGCATAGACACTATGTATCTCATTCGTGACCGTGTTGGAGAAAAACCACTATATTATGCTAACCACAACGGAATGTTGGCCTTTGGTTCGGAAATAAAATCAATCTTGGAAGTTGGTATTCCAAGAGAACTAAACAAGAGAGCGTTAGATAGTTATATCTCTTACAACTATGTGGTACCGCCAATGACAATGTTTTCTGGTGTGGAACATGTAATGCCGGGGAGCTACCTCTCTATTTCCAATTCAGGTATTGAGGAAATATCTTGGTGGGATGTTGCTGAGATTGAACCAGAAGAAGCAAGTGAGTCGTCCTGGATTGAGAAGTTGGATACGACTTTAGATGACGCAGTCCGACTTCGTTTAAGGGCGGATGTTCCGTTTGGGGCGTTCCTATCTGGAGGGGTAGATTCAAGCTCTGTTGTTGGTTATATGGCGAAGCATTTAGAAAAACCAGTCAAAACATTTTCGATTGGTTTTCATGATAAAAAGTACGATGAATCCCCCTACGCAGAGGCTGCGGCAAAAAGATTCAATACTGAGCATGTTTGCGAAAAAGTAGAAGCAAACCTTCTGAATTTGTGGGGGAAATCAACATATCATTGCGATCAACCACATGGTGATGTTTCCTTTATGCCGACGTATAAAGTCGCAGAACTTGCTTCAAAAGAAGTAAAAATGGTTTTGACAGGCGATGGTGCCGATGAGTTATTTGCCGGATATGATAAATACAAAAACTTTTTTGGCTCAGACACTGACTCGCTAAGTGATGAAGAGTTTCAGGTTAAGTTTTTGGAAAGTATTTCATTATTCCAACAAGCATCGAAGAGTAAGTTATACAGCGATTCTATGTTAGAAGCTTTGGCTGGGGTCGATAGCCACTATTTTGCTAAGCAAGTGTTTAAGAAAGTAAAGCACCAGGACAGAATAAACCAAGCCTTATATATAGATACCAAGCTATTACTGCCTGGAAATAATTTAGTTAAACCTGATCGAATGGGAATGGCTGTATCTATTGAAAATCGTGCTCCATTTCTAGACTTTAGAATGATTGAGTTAGCTTTTTCAATTCCAGGTGAATTAAAACTACACGATGGTGAGACTAAGTACATTTTCAAAAAGACCGTATCTAACCTGATAGGCGAGGAGTTAGCTTACCGTAAAAAGCAAATGTTCACAGTTCCTATTGGTGAATGGCTCAAAACGGACTTAAAGGGCATGGTCTCCGATCTCCTATTTAGTGAAAAGGCAAAATCAAGAAGGATTTTTAACCATGATTTTGTCCAAGAGCTTTATGATCATCATTGTAAAGGGGTTTCTAATAACACCCGAGAAATAAGAGCACTGATGGCAGTTGAATTGTGGTTTAGAGAATTTATCGATTAGAGTGAACAGCTATGGGATTTTTCTCATAGCTGAATAATATAGATATCCCACAAGATAAATGAATGAGTAACCTCAAGTTGGTTGTAATGAAAGAATTTTTTTTGAGACGCAGAGTTAAGGATACGCTAATAGCTGTATTAGATTTTAATTTTATATTACTGTCCTTTTGGATAGCTGTCTTTACAAGGTTCTATCAATTAGAGTACTTAATAGACTATTCAAGCTATTTATACCTATCAATCTCATCAGCAACAGTATTTGTGTTTATTTGTTGGGTTCGAGGTGTATATCGACATGTATTAAGACATGCAATGAATAGTATTACGAAGTTAATTATAAGTTCATTATGTATTGTTGTGCTTTTTCTAGGTTTTATTTCCTACTTTAACCAAGTGATGTTACCGAGAACCTTACCAATATTGTTCTTTTGCTTTTCTTTCATTTTAACCTTTTTTTCAAGATTTATTATTGTAAGCCTTATTGAAGGTATTTCATCAAAGGGACGAGAAAACATTATCGTTTATGGGGCAGGTAAGGCTGGACGCCAGTTGGCTGTAATGCTGCAAAAAGGTGAGTTATATAATGTTAAAGCTTATATTGATGATGATCCAACTCTAATTGGAAGGACCGTTATTGGTGTTAAGGTTTATTCACCAAATAGTATTGGAGAATTAAAGCGCAGGCATGGTATTCATAAAGCGATTTTATCCATTCCTTCCGCTCCGAAAAAACAGAAAGTAGATGCCGCGTCTTTGCTAACTGCCAAGGGTATCGATGTTTTAACTATCCCAAACTTAGATGATCTTGTCTTGGGCATCGTAAAGATAGACGAGTTAAAAGAGGTAGCGATAGAGGATTTGCTCGGTCGCATCCCTGTCGCACCAACCCAGAAACTGTTAGAAGCTAATATTAAAGGTAAAATCGTAATGGTGACTGGGGCTGGAGGTTCTATTGGTTCTGAGTTATGCCGCCAGATTATTAAAAATAAACCAAGAAAGCTGATTCTTTATGAGCTTTCAGAGTTTGCGTTGTATCAGATAGACAAAGAGTTAAACAGTTACATTGCGAATGAGGGGCTAGATTCAGAGGTGATTCCTTTGCTTGGCTCCGTTCAGCGGCAAAATCGTCTATCGGCTGTGATGAGCGCCTTTAAAGTAAACACAGTGTATCATGCTGCAGCATATAAACATGTTCCATTAGTTGAGCACAACGTTGTAGAGGGCGTAAGAAATAACGTTTTTGGTACTTACTACACCGCCATGGCTGCAATAGAAAGTGGTGTCGAGTCTTTTGTATTGATATCAACCGATAAAGCTGTAAGACCGACAAATGTTATGGGAGCAACTAAACGTTTAGCTGAACTAGGCTTGCAAGCACTCGCTGAGCAACAGCTTCATAAAGCTATAGCTACAAGGTTCTGCATGGTTCGCTTCGGTAATGTTCTTGGTTCATCCGGGTCTGTCGTGCCTTTGTTCAAGCAGCAAATTGAGCATGGAGGCCCGATCACTCTGACTCACCCAGATATTACTCGATATTTTATGACCATTCCAGAAGCTGCCCAGTTAGTTATTCAAGCTGGAGCAATGGGGAAAGGAGGGGACGTATTTGTACTTGATATGGGAGAATCTGTGAAGATCATCGATTTAGCTAAAAACCTCATTAATCTTTCGGGACTCGAAGTGAGGGATAATGAGAATCCTAATGGTGATATCGAAATACGCTGCACAGGTTTAAGACCTGGTGAAAAGCTTTATGAAGAGCTTTTGATTGGAGATAACGTCAAGGAAACTAGCCATGAACGTATTATGGCTGCTCATGAGAGCTATTTACCGCTTGTTCAGTACCAAGAGATACTCAGTAAGTTAGATGAAGCTTGTCATAACTTTGAGCATGATAAAATTCGGAGCATATTACTTGAGGCTCCAACAGGTTTTAAGCCGACGGATGGAATATGTGATCTTGTTTGGAAGGCTAATGCTCAACATAATATACATTGATTATTTAAGCATCCACTATAATCTCAGAGCTACAAGGTACCAATCATTACCTTGTAGTTCTGATTTGTGAGTATAAGAAACATACTATTTATTCTTTTTTCTCTTGAAGCAAGTTTAGGGAAATTAGTGTTATATACATAATCAGCGGTTGAGCATGATTCATAGGAATATCTGTAAGAGCAGCAACCCAGAAGATAACCAATACCCCAAGCACCATACTAGCAGGAAGCGTATCTAAAAATTTTAGTTGTGTTAGAGGATAGATAATCAATAGCATTAATAATGCTAGCCCTACTCCTCCTTGCTTAACTAAAGTATTGATATACTGATTATGATAGTGGCTCCATTGAGTTGTTTCTTGCTCAATAACACCCTTACTTGCTAACTCTTCTCTAAATGATTTCTCTTCATTACCCAAACCGAGTATCGGTTTCTCAAATATTGAATAGATACTTGAATGCCATAACTTTAATCTTGCTCCAATCGATGTATCTGTTCCACCTTGTTTGATTGTTTCAATAGCATTTTCGGTATTTCTTACCCTCTCGGTAACAAGAGATGAATGAATTATGATAGATGAAACAGCGATAGCAATGACAGATAGTAATCTACCATATTTAAGGCATTTTTTTCGTTGAGTGAAGATAACAACAATAAACAAAGAACAAAGTAAAGCTAAAAATGGCCCTCTTGAAAGGCCTACTACTAATGAATTAAAGCTAAATATAAAAGTTATTAGACTTACATTACAAACTTGTTTTGTTTTTGAGGTTAAAAGATAACATACTGAACCAATCGCTACAGTTGCAGACATTGTGGTATATGGTATAGGATTTATATCCCATAAGGCTCTAGGATTGTTCCAATAATACATATTAAGAATGGTGTACGTTAACATGAATAAGCTGGAAATAAACAAAAGCCAGTGAAGATTGTGAAAGAGTTTGTTCGATAGTTTATTTGGAAAAGAAATAAGAAAAACAAACATGATTGCATAAGCACGCAAAGAGCCATTGGAGATTGAATTATTGTATTCTTTATAAAATATAGTCGACAGTAGCATTACACCAATAAATTGAATCCACTTATTCTTTGTGATGTTATGGATGATTGTTTTGCACCCATACTTCCAAACTGAAGTAATTAGAGAAATTACTGACAGCACGATCATAGCTTTGTAAGAATCAGAGTTTATTAGTTGGCCCGAAAAAACCCATATTATTGGTAGGCATATTAGCCATTCATGTGGGGATGTCTTGTTTATACGGATTTTTTCTATAAATTTCATTTTGATAGCTCTTTGAGAAGTCAATGTGACGGCTTATTTTAACCAATGGTATCATTTTTATTACTAAGCTTTGTATGTATGCTCAATGCTTTGCTTCAATATTGAATTTGATGTTTTTTAAATTTACTGACCATTTATAGCGTTAAGCTTCTGGATTGTAGAAGTTAAAGCACCACACCTTTTAGATGTAAATACTTTTAGCTTGTTACTTATTTCATTTCGTTGATTTTTATTATTCATGTAGAGTGTTGTATAACGTGCAATTTCCTGAGAATTTCGGGCAATATCTATAATACCTTCTTTCTTCATAGCGACGACAATCTCTTCAAAATTGAAATAACTAGGTCCGGTTATGGTTGGAACGCCCAAAGCCGCTGGCTCTAACACATTGTGCCCACCTACTTTATCTCCAATCAAACTACCTCCCATGAAGCAGATATCTGCTGTTCCTAACAGTAGGAGCATTTCACCCATCGTATCGCCAAGATAAACTTGGGCCGATGCTGTTACTTCTGTTCGGCTTGTACGCCTAACTGCTTCAAAGCCTAGCTTTTGACATAGCTCAAATATATCATCAAATCGCTCTGGGTGGCGAGGAACTATAATAAGAAGGGCATTTGGGTGTGCCTCTAGAACTTTCTGATGGGCATCCAACACCTGTTCATCTTCACCCTTATGAGTGCTGGCAGCTATCCATACAGGACGGTTTTCACCAAGCTCAGCCCTGAGTGCTTTGCCTTTTTCTCTAACTTCGTCTGAAATTTGAATATCAAACTTAATCGATCCTGTGACCGTTAGTTTGTTTTTATCAACTCCCAAACGCTCAAAACGAGCAGCGTCAGATCCAGTTTGGCATAGTATTTTGGTTAGGCAGGGATGCAGCAAATTAAATAGCGGTTGAACCTTGGCATAGTTGTTACATGACTTCTGTGATAGGCGAGCATTAACGACAGTAATTGGAATTCTTGCGTTATGGACCACGTTAAGCGTATTTGGCCAAAGCTCGGTTTCGATAATCAGCATCTGTGTTGGTTTTATCGCTTTTAGGAAACCTTTTACAGCAAAGCCAAAGTCGATAGGCATGTAACGGTGTTCAACAAGATCGCCGAGCTTTTTGATTTGCTCAGCCCCGGTGCTTGTCGTTGTGGTGACCAAAATAGGTTGATTAGGGGCTTGTTTCTTTAGCTCTTTAATCAGAGGTACAGCGGCAATGCTTTCACCAACAGAGACCGCATGAATCCAAATGGGAGATACGTCACTGACTAACTTTGGAGTGAAACCAAAATGCTCTTTCCAGCGAGCACCAAACTTAGGCTTATTGGGTTTATTTTTATATAAGCCAAATAGCAAGATTGGTGCTGCTAGTGTTAGCACAGCTGTATAAAGAATGCGGATTAGCATGCGCTGACCGAAATGGCTTCCAGTTTTTGAATGCTATCGAGCACTTGCTTAGGAGACAGCTCAGTAAGGCATTTCAGGTGCTTGAATTCACACTCGCGCTTGAAACATGGGCGACAGTCAATATCGGTATGAACAATTTCGACTCTCTCAGCCAACGGCGGCGTGTATTTAGGTGATGTGGAGCCATATACCGCAACGACATTACAACCGACTGCAGCAGCAACGTGCATTAAACCTGAATCGTTGGCAACCACGGTGTCACACGCCCCTAATAAATCAACAGCTTCAATTAAGCTTGTTTGGCCAGCTAAAACATGAATACGGTATTGCAGCTCTTTAGGTACTAATGCTCTGATGTTGTTACAAGTTTCGAGATCTTTTTGAGAACCAAACAACCATATTTGCTTGCCTGCTTTACTCATAGAGGTCGCGACTTCTGCATAGTGTGTTTCAGGCCACTTTTTCGCTGGGCCAAATTCTGCACCAGGACATAGCCCTATAATTGCGCCATCTAAATTCAGTTTGAATTTATTCACCGTGGTCAATTGCACATCTTTGAGAATGGTTAAAGCTGGTCTCGGCAAATGATCCAAACCACCTAAAGAGCTAGAATCAAGCATGTCTTCTTTAGGGTGTGCTAATGCGACATAGCGTTCGACCATATATTGGAAAGCTTTTTTGTTTGGGCGAAGGTCGTTTAAAAGGCCATAGCGCATCTCGCCTTTCCAGCCGGTGCGTTTCGGAATATCAGCAAACCAAGGAATGAGTGCTGATTTTGCCGAATTAGGACAAATAAAAGCTTGGTCATATTGTGTGTCACGTAACGTTTTGCCAATAGCTCTTCGACCTAGTAAATTTAAAGCACCATGGCCAATCGGCATATCGATCGCTTGGTTAATTTCAGGCATACGTTCAAGAATAGGTTTACACCAACCAGGCGCAATTACATCGATTTGACTTTCAGGATGAAGTCGCTTTAGAGTTATATATAGTGATTGTGACATCACCATATCGCCAACCCAAGATGGGCCGATTACAAGTATTTTCATACTTTGTTCTTCCAATACAGAAACTTAAGAGTTGATTCGTAGGTTCTGAATAGCTCTACGTAGATTTTTTTAAGTAAGGACATCTTAGATTTATCTTTACGTTTTTCACCGATGGTCGATGCTATTTTAGCTCTCGTGAACAAATCTGGAGTAACACTGTAAGTTTGAACTTTATGACGCCATGGCTTTTCCATGTAGTCATCTACTGGTTCGACAAATATTTGAGCATGCTCAACAAATTTAGAAGCAGCAGCTGGAGTCACAATGTATGCGGTTGTACCACAAGTTCCGGCAGCATAGCCACCCAAGGTGTAATTATCGTCGATTGAAATGATAGGGTAGAACGCTCGCTTCTGGGTAGCAGATAACTTGATGTAATCGTAGCTAGAAGCTAAAGATGTGGCATGTTCCAGTACCGATTTTAGCCCTGTAACTGGATCAACGTTATCTTCTAAAATAACAATGGGTTCGTTAAGGTTAATACAACGCATCCACAGTTCGTAATGGCTTGAAAAGCAAGCCACCTCACTAGTTTTTAGTTGGTAACCTTTGCGGCGCTGGGTGATTGCTGGGCGACTTCTTTCCGAATGGAGAAACCCTTCGAGTGAACCATCTACAGCCTCAAAAAACTCAAACTCAATGCTTTCTTGTTTTAACTTATTTTCAATACGCTCTCTGCGATCTAACGATCGGGCCAAGCTTACGACAAATACTTTCATTGTACTTTCCAGTCAGTTTTGTATCTTGGTTTGAAGAGGTTGTAGTAGTTATTGCCATCTTCTTGAGAGTGCAGAAGCTGAAGTATCCACATGTACTGTTCAGGCTTGTCTCCAACGAAATATTCGATCGCTTGATTACACGTTCTTGCGTCTTGCTCTTCGCCTTTATCGAGTTCAAAAGCCGGTAATATCTCGATGTTAAAAGAGCCGTCTTCGGTATTCATTGACGCAAACAACGGCAGGACTTTTGCCCGAGATAGCTTCGCTATTTTCCCCAAGCCTGGCAGCGTCGCTTTTCTTGTCGCGAAAAAATCGACAAAAACACTATGTTCGGGGCCATGATCTTGGTCTGGCAGGTAGTATCCGATATAGCCATCTCGAATTGATTTCAAAAATGGTTTTATTCCACCAGAACGCTCATATACACGGCCACCGTGTTGAACACGCTGTTTGTGCATAAGCCAATCAGTAACATCATTTTTTTGTTTCTTTGCCATGGCAGATACTGGCATATCCATAGACGCAAGAAGAATGGCTGGTACATCAATCGCCCAGGAGTGAGGTACCATCAATATGACATTCTCATTAGCGTCAATGTGGCCTTGTAATATATCTAAGCCTTTAATATTACAACGCTTCTTTAGCCAGGAAGCGGGTTTCAAACTCAATAAACCAAAGCGGATGAAAAATAGTGATGCAGTAAACAGTGTTTTTTCAATCAGGGCTTCACGCTCTTCGAATGTCTTCTCTGGGAAGCAGAGTTCAAAGTTAACACGGCTGCGGTGCGCAGGCCCAGTTTGAGATTTTGCGAGTTTAGCTGCAATGGTTTTAGCAAGCCATTTTTGAGCTTTGAGAGGCAATAACGCAAGAGGGAGGCCAGCAATAACCCCTAACCAAGTTCCCCAAAATTTAGGCGTTAGGAAGCTTCGGTTGAATGTTGGATTATAAGCTTTTGGATCAAAATCGTTTCTTTGGGTCATAATCACTACTACAGCAGTTCATTGTCTGAACCGCTGTTATTATTGAGTATCAAAGTTATATCGAGCATTAAGCATTAAGCATTAAGCATTAAAGTTACATTGAACATTGAACATTGAACATTGAACATTAAAGCTTATTTGTTTTGAAGTGCCATATACTCTGCAACGCCTTGCGCTACGGTTTTAAATACCACATCACAGCCTGCTGCTCGAAGTTTCGTAAGGTCAGCTTGAGTAAACTCTTGGTAAGCGCCTTTTAAATGCTCAGGGAAAGGAATCGTTTCGATTTCACCTTTACCGTGGTGCTTAATTACCGCTTTGGCAACTTCGTCAAAAGACTCAGCATTGCCGGTACCTAGGTTAAAGATGCCAGAAACACCATTTTTTAAGAACCACAGGTTTACTGCTGCCACATCACCGACATACACAAAATCACGCTGGAATGTTTCGCTACCTGCGAACAGTTTAGGGTTCTCACCGGCGTTCATTTGGTTGTTTAGGTGGAAAGCAACAGAGGCCATGCTGCCTTTGTGATCTTCACGTGGGCCGTAAACATTGAAGTAACGGAAACCAGTAATTTGAGGTAACGTTTCGTTATGCGCTACAGCATCCGCGGTTAGGCGACGAACGTAGTTATCAAATTGTTGTTTAGAGTAACCGTAGACATTCAATGCACCTTCATACTCTTTCTCTTCGATGAAAGTCTCTGTCTCACCGTAAGTGGCAGCTGAAGAGGCATATAGGAAGGGGATTTCACGCTCAACACAGTAATGCAGTAACTCTTTTGAGTACTCATAGTTGTTGAGCATCATGTATTTACCATCCCACTCGGTCGTTGCCGAACAAGCACCTTCATGGAAAATAGCGTCAATAGGGCCGAAATCATCGCCAGCCATAACTTGAGTTAGGAAGTCGTCGCGATCCATGTAGTCAGTGATGTCTAGGTCTACAAGGTTCTTGAACTTTTTACCGTTCTTGAGGTTGTCGACAACTAGAATATCGTTGTGGCCTGCGTCATTGAGTGCTTTCACAATATTGCTGCCGATCATGCCAGCACCACCAGTTACGATAATCATATTTTTCCTACTCTTTTGAATATAAAACTACCGCGAGTATAGCAAGGAATGACAAAGACGGGCTAGTGGAATAATTCCTTAAGCGGAGTATGATATGAGCAGATTAGTCTTAGGTAAGTGCGCAGTAAGCACTCGAAATTATAGGTATTATCATGAAAATTGCAGTTGCGGGTACCGGTTATGTAGGTTTATCCAATGCGATGTTGTTGGCGCAGAATCATGATGTTGTTGCAGTTGATATCGTCGAAGAAAAGGTATCGATGTTGAACAACAAGCAATCGCCAATCATGGATGTTGAGATTGAAGAGTTTTTGGCTAATCGTGCTTTGAGTTTTCAAGCCACAACCGATAAGCAAGCGTATCAAGATGCAGAGTTCGTTATTATCGCTACGCCAACCGACTATGACCCTAAAACGAACTACTTTAATACCAGTTCTGTAGAGTCGGTGATTCGTGACGTAATGATGGTTAACCCGAATGCCGTCATGGTGATCAAATCAACGGTACCCGTTGGTTATACTGAGCGTGTTAAGCAAGATTTAAACTGTGAAAACATTATGTTCTCGCCAGAATTTTTACGTGAAGGCAAAGCCCTGTACGACAACCTACACCCATCACGCATTATTGTTGGTGAGTGTTCTGAGCGAGCGAAAGTGTTTGCAAACCTTCTTGTTGAAGGCGCAGAAAAAGAGAATATCGACGTACTGTTTACTCACTCCACAGAAGCGGAAGCAGTAAAGCTCTTCTCAAATACCTACTTGGCGATGCGTGTTTCTTATTTCAATGAGCTCGACTCTTACGCCGAAGCGCATGGTTTGGATTCTCGTCAGATCATCGAAGGTGTGGGCTTAGACCCTCGAATTGGCAATCATTACAACAACCCTTCATTTGGTTACGGTGGTTACTGCTTACCGAAAGACACCAAGCAGTTATTAGCTAACTATCAAGATGTACCAAACAACATTGTGGGCGCTATTGTTGACGCTAACCGCACTCGTAAAGACTTTATTGCGGAGTCAATTATTAAGCGCTCGCCTAAAATTGTAGGTATCTATCGCTTGATCATGAAGGCCGGCTCGGACAACTTCCGTGCGTCGTCGATTCAAGGCATCATGAAGCGTTTGAAAGCTAAAGGTATAGAAGTGGTCGTGTTCGAACCTGTGTTGGAAGAAGAGTATTTCTTTAACTCGAAGGTTTATTCTGACCTAGAAGAGTTTAAAGCCGTATCAGATGTGATTGTATCCAACAGAATGGTCGATGAAATATCAGACGTTGCAGATAAGGTGTACACGCGAGACCTGTTTGGCAGTGATTGATTCCAGCAGTGATTAATTACAGCAGCGATTGATTACAGCTATGATTGATCAAAGGTATTATGGATTGAAGGTGAATTTTAGCGTTTGCTAATTCGACCAGATGTTATCAGCTCGATCTATCCGCTTAGTGGCGATATACTGAACCACTAAACGGATAGGGATACTAATAACTAATGAAAACACGTGACAAGATTGTTTACGCTGCTCTAGAGCTTTTTAATGAGCACGGTGAGCGTAGTATTACGACCAATCATATTGCTGAGCATATCGAGATTAGCCCTGGTAACCTCTACTACCACTTCCGTAACAAACAAGAAATTGTACGCGACATCTTTACGCTCTATTCAACAGAGCTGCTTGAAAGGTTCACACCGATTCAAGGGCAACAAGAAAGCCTGACGCTACTAAAGCGTTACTTAGATTCTATCTTCACGTTGATGTGGAAGTACCGATTCTTCTATGCGAACTTACCTGAAATATTGTCACGTGATGAAAAACTCCACCTTGATTACATGGCCGTACAAGAAAAGCTGCAAACGAATCTTGTGGATATTATGAGAGCCTTCGTTGAGTTGAACTTGCTCAAAGCAACGGATACGGAAATGAAGTCGATGGTCACTTCTCTTCACTTGATCGCATCGGGTTGGTTGGCGTATCAGTCTGCGATGTCTCCAAAAGCTCAAATTACAGAGCAAGTTGTACATCAAGGAATGCTGCAGATGATCGCGACCGTTAAACCGATTGCGACAGCTCAAGGCTTTGAGCAGCTGACATTGTTGGAAGATGGTGTAAGGGCTTTGAACAGCTAACGCCAGATGCGGGTAATCGAGATACGAGTAACGAAAAGCAGGGTAGAGCGACGACTAGGCTAGCGTTTTTCATGTAACATTTTACTCTAACCTTGCATCTGCTTTAAGCTTTTCGTATTTAGGAGACTCGAACCTGGCGTCTCTTTAAGCTCTTCGCATCCCGCATCTGCTTTTAAGCTCTTCGCATCTCGTTTACTCGAATTCCGTATCTGCTCTTTATCGAACTAACCAACTCTTTGGATTCTGAGCTTGGCTGTTTCTTCGAATTTCAAAATACAGTGATGGGCGCGTTTGGCCGCCAGTATTACCAGCAAGTGCAATCGCTTCGCCCGCTTTAACTTTGTCACCTTCTTTCTTTAAAAGTGCTTGGTTAAAGCCATAGAGCGTCATATCGCCTTTACCGTGATCAAGCAGTACTACTAAACCATAACCGCGTAAGTACTCAGCAAAAACCACCGTGCCTGAATAAACAGACTTAACTTGCTGGCCGTACTTAGCTTTGATCACCATGCCTTTCCAGTTAATTTGACCCGTTTGGCGTGAGCCGTAGTTATGCAGAACTTTGTCTTTGATTGGCCAAGGCAGTTTGCCTTTACGTTTGGCTAACCCATCCATAGGAACGGCATTACGTCTCTCGCGAGCTGCTTTCTCTGCTTTCGCTATTTCAGCTTTTAGGCGAGTTTCATTTCGCTGAAGCTCCGCCAAGTAATTTTTATCACCCGAGATGTTTTTTTTGATGCTACCAACCGTTTTCTTACGTTGTGTTTGGGTTTTGGCTAACGTATCGCGCTTGGTGGTTTGCTGTTTTAACAGTGATGCTATCTGTTCTTGCTCAAGTTGACGCTGTTTGTGGCTTTCTTCTAATTCAAGTTGCGTCTGTTCAATCGTTTTGATTGTTGCGGAGCGCGCTTTGGCAAGGTGTTGGTAATAGTGACTGATGCGATCTTCTTCCACGCCAGTGTTGAGGATGTGAGAAGACGCTTTAGCTCGACTTGTCATGTAGTAAGTCTGAATCAGTTGTTCTAACTTGTCGGTATGGATTTTTTTCTGTGCTGTGAGCGCTTTAATCTTGGTGTCTAAGTTGGCAAGATTTGCATTGGCGGTATTGAGTTGCTTTTTACTGTCTAGAATCGCCTTTTCAAGCGACACAATCGACAGCTCTTGTTTCTTGAGGTTTGCCTGTAGGCTATCGAGTTTTTTCTGCTGTGAGGAAAGGTTTTTTTGTTGGCGAGATATTTCGCTTGATACGCCTTTCAGTTCCCCCTGAGAGGCGGCAAATAACGATGTAGATAAAAGAGCAGCGCAAAGGCTGGTAGATATCAGAAGAGTCCGGCTAATGGCTCGAATTTGTTTCATCATTATCGTCATTTAGTTGTATTCATCTGCTCTTAATTTTTCGAATTTCGCTGAATCGAATCCCGCATCTGCTTTTAAGCTTTTCGTATCTCGGTTACTCGCATCCCGCATCTACTCTTAAATCCCATCACCATGGATGAAGTTCTGAGAGCGACCATTGAACCCTTGGTCCATATCTAAAGAGGGTTTGTCTGTTTTCGGTTTGCCAACAATTTTTGCAGGAACCCCAGCGACTGTTGTATGAGGTGGAACTGCCTGAAGAACCACAGAGCAAGAACCAATCTTCGCGCCTTCACCCACTTCAATGTTGCCGAGAATTTTAGCGCCGGCACCAATCATTACGCCTTCGCGGATTTTAGGGTGGCGATCACCACCTTCTTTACCCGTACCACCTAGGGTAACGTCTTGAAGGATAGATACATCATTTTCAACGACGGCTGTTTCACCAATCACAATACCTGTCGCGTGGTCGAGCATGATAGCTTTACCGATACGAGCAGCTGGGTGAATATCCACTTGGCAAGCCACAGAGATTTGGTTTTGTAGGTAAGTGGCAAGTGCGATACGGCCTTGCTTCCACAACCAGTTAGCCACTCGGTAGCCTTGCAGAGCGTGGTAGCCTTTCAGGTAAAGCAGAGGCATCGAGTACATCTCGACCGCAGGATCTCGATTTACCGTCGCGCAGATATCACAAGCGGCAGCATCAATAATAGATTGGTCCTGCTTGAATGCTTGTTCAACCACTTCACGCACCGCCATTGCTGGCATTGAAGCCGTCTTTAGCTTGTTTGCTAGGATGTAACTGAGCGCAGCGCCTAAACTTTCATGGTTGATGATCGTGGCATGATAAAAACTCGCAAGCATAGGTTCTTGCTCCGACTGCTGTCGAGCTTCCTTCACAATGCATTGCCAAACTTTTTGTTGTTCACAGTGTTTCATTTTACCATCCATTATTTTTAAGGGGCAGATGCTAGATTCGAAGAGCGATAAGAGCAGATGCGAGTAACCGAGATTCGAGATACGAAGAACGAGATGTAAAGAACAGATTAGAGTAGCGAGATGCGGATAACGAAAAACAGCCTTCTTTAAGCGCTCAATCCGCTTTTACTCTCTTCGCATCTCGTTTACCCGAATCTCGTATCTGCTTTTACTCTTTTCGCATCTCGTTTACTCGAATCCCGTATCTGCTCTTCTATCTTTCTGACTTCTTATCTCGTGCAAGTAGATCTTGTGCTGCTAAGTGTGCATCTTTCCCTTGATACAACACTTGATAAATTTGTTCAACAATTGGCATCTCAACGCCCATGCGTTCTGATAATAACCAAACTTCTTTAGTGTTGCGATAACCTTCAACGACTTGGCCAATTTCTTCTTGTGCGGTATCTACATCTTTGCCTGCGCCAAGTGCCAAACCAAAGCGACGGTTGCGTGATTGGTTATCAGTACACGTTAGTACTAGGTCACCCAATCCAGCCATACCCATGAAGGTTTCTGGTTGTGCGCCGAGAGCTGCACCTAATCGGCTCATCTCAGCTAAACCGCGAGTGATAAGTGCGGTACGTGCATTGGCACCAAAGCCAATACCATCCGACATGCCTGCGCCAATTGCGATAACATTCTTCACTGCGCCGCCAAGCTGCATACCAATGAAATCTGAGTTTGCATACACGCGGAATGTTTTGCCGCAATGAATTTTTTCTTGCAGCTCTTCTAAGAAAACTTCATCAGGTGAAGCGACAGAGATAGCCGTTGGCATACCCATCGCTAACTCTTTGGCAAAAGTAGGCCCTGATAGAACCGCTAACGAGTACCCATCACCAAGTACATCGTGAGCGACATCTTTAAGTAGGCGGCCTGTTTCTGGCTCTAAGCCTTTGGTCGCCCAACAGATTCGAGAGTTCTCTGTTAAGTGAGGCTTAAGGCTATTTAAAACGATACCAAACACGTGGCTTGGAACGACAACCAAAAGGTCTCGGCTTGAAGTCACGGCTTTTTCTATATCTGACTCAATAATTAAGCTGTCTGGGAAAGCGATATTTGGTAGAAACTCATTGTTCGCACGCTCAGATTCAAGGCGAGCCATATGAACAGGGTCATGTCCCCAAAGAACAACATTGGCACCGTTACGCGCTAGAGATATCGCTAAAGATGTCCCATAAGAACCTGCGCCTATCACTGTCATCGCAATGTCTTTACCGTAAGCGCTGTCTTTACCGTAAGCGCTATCTTTACCGTAAGCGGCTTTCGCGTGAGTCGGGCGAGTTGTTTCTGTCATGCTTCCACCTAAAAATAATGAGGGAAATCGAGGAGTTCGGGAGAAACTCTTTACTAAGCAGAAAAAGAGATCTACTAAGAAGAAAAATCTCTCTATCAAAATACAGTGTAAATAAAAAATGCACATCGCAGAAGCTACGATGTGCATTTAAAAGCTAACTATTTAACGAAAACTAGCTATCTAATAAAAGCCCAGCTTCTTAAAAATAAGCGATTTGAGCATTAGTCAGAGTAGTTCTATTTCGAAACTTAAGCTCTACTTGAAAACTTAAGCTCTATTTGAAAACCTAAGCTCTATTTGAAAGCTTAAGCTTGCTCGCCTTCAGTTTGTTCAGCTTGCTGAGCTTGGTTTTGTAGGTAGTTCATGAACAAAGCATCAAAGTTTACTGGCGCTAGGTTCAGTTGTGGGAACGTACCTTTAACCACTAGGCTAGAAATCGTTTCACGAGCGTATGGGAACAGGATGTTCGGGCAGAATGCACCTAGGCAATGAGCCAGTTGGCCAGCTTCCATTTCGCTAGCAGAGAAGATGCCGCCTTGTTGAACTTCACAAAGGAATGCAGTGTCTTCTGCGTTCTTAACCGTAACCGTTAGACGTAGGATGACTTCGTAAACGCCTTCGCCAAGCTCACGGCTTTGAGTGTCTAGGTCCAGTTTTACATCTGGGTTCCACTCTTTTTGAAACATGTCTGGAGAGTTTGGCGCTTCGAAAGAGACGTCTTTTAGGAAGATACGTTGGATTGCGAAGTTTTGTTGTGCGTCTTGTTGTGCTGCTTCAGCCATTTTCTTGTCCTTAAAAATTTTAAATTAGACTCTGTTCATTGTATTTATCGAACAGAGCCTGAAAGTTAGTTTATCGGTCAGCCGCTTCTTGCCTTTAACTTATTTCTTACCTTTAACTACTTCTTGCCTTTAACTAAAGGAAGGTTAGCTTCGCTCCAAGCCACTAAGCCGCTTTTCAGTACGCTTACGTTTTCGAAACCTGCTTTAACCAGTAGGTTAGCGCTTTCTTGAGCAGTTTGACCTGTCTTGCATACTACGATGATTGGGTCTGCTTTGTGGCTTTCAAGGCTACCAAAGCTATTTGCTTTGATGTCTGACGGCAAAATGTGAACTGCGTCCGTAATATGGCCCTTTTTGAACTCATCCTTAGTACGAATATCAACCACAATACCGTTTTCACGGTTAATCATGTGTGTGGTTTGCGCGGCCGTGATCTCTTTGTAGGCTGCGTTTGATGTCTTGATAACGTTCGCAATGATGGCAACAACCAAGCCGATCCATACGATGGCTAAAATCATATTCTCTTGAACAAATGGCACTAACTCTTGCATATCTTGAACTCTTATTCGTTATTGGGCGAAAAACTATAGGTCAGGAGTATAGCGATAAAGGATAGGAGAATACAGAGGAAGCATAGGGTTGTGATGGCAGGGGATATATAAAATGATATCTGCCTACAAATTATGCATTTACTTGAACACATTTATTCACTAATATTATCAATTGATTGTTTAAGCTGAACAATCAGTTGAGGACATTCTTAACCTCAGCATATAAACGTTTATATTAATGGGAATCATTATGAAAAAAATGGCTTTAGCGGCAGCACTAGCTGTTAGCTTCTCTGGCGGTGTTTTTGCAGCAACAGAAGGTGCAGCAGCAGGTGCTGGCGCATCAACAGCAGCAGCGGGTACAGCAACAACAGTAGCAGTAACAACTGCAGCAGTCGCAGTAGGCGCAGCAGTTGCTGTTGCTTCTAACGACGGCGGCGCTACAACTACAACTACAACTAAATAGTTCTTATTTGTAGTCTGTATAAAACCATTTTATGTGAAAGCATAAAATGGTTTTTTTATATCAGTGTGTCCTAAATCGCCTCGCTAGGAAGCAAAATAATCATGATCAAACCGCTTATCGTATTTTTAGGGCTGCTAGTTACTGGTTGCTCACAACAGTTCCAAGATCTTAATTCCACATTCAATGAAGCTCTCTTTGGTGATGCCGACGTCAGTACCACGGCCGAATATATTCAAGATCTGCCTTACGCTAGTATCTATGCCGAAATTAACGACCAAGGTAAGATTTTCATGGTGTTGGCTTTTGTTGGTCAAAACCCAGCAACAGGGGTTGAGCAACTCAAATGGATGTCATCAGACAAAGCCATGATCGTGACGGAAAATGGACGAGTGGTTCAAACCTTATTACTGCCTTATGAAAATCTATCTGGTTTAACCGTTAAACCGGCCAATGCATTGGTGCCAAGTTTTGATTTGTCGGCAACGCCCAAGGCTCAAGAGTGGCAAGCTACCTACGATTGGCAACCCGATTACCGATTTGGCTACAGTGCAAACATCGTTCGAACATATCTTAATGACGAAACCGTACAAACCCCGATTGCGAACATTGCAACGCGCAAGTTTGTCGAGCAGATCCGTTACCCGGCCCTAGGACAAGATATTGAGAATTTATATTGGGTAAACAACAAGGGACAGGTCGTCAAAACGGTTCAATACCTTGGCCCTGAGATGACCCGTTTAGAGCTGACCTTGCTAAAGCCTTATCAAACGAAGAAGTCAAAGCCCAATCAAATTAAAGAACAAAGTGGTGAGTGAATAAAATGAATTATTTAAAAAAACTAGGGTATACAGCAGTACTTACGGTTTGTAGCGTTCTAGTGCCACCGCTTGTCATGGCTCAAAGCCAAGTTCCAGTGCTTACGGTCGAGTTACCGGTACAAGGTATCACGCTGCAATATTCGCAACCTACGCGCTTAGAACAAGTATTAACGGATGCCAATACGAATGGCGCGCTAGGGTACTTCCCGCTGTCTGCCCAGTTATTTGATCGCAATGCTCAACCGCAGGTAGAGAACGTAAAACAACAGGTGTTGGATAAGCTCAAGCATTTTTCTTTACAAGAGCCACAAGCAAAATCTGTGATTAAGCAGCTCGAATCTTTTGATTATCAAGCACGCTACTTTGTTGAGTTAGACCAAAACGCAGTGATGTCTCAGGCAGATAAGAATCCCTTATTGGTTTCAAAAAAGCCAACTGTTGCATCAAAAAAGCCAGCTTCGCCTAAATCAGCGGAACATCAGCACTTTGAGTTATATCTAACCGCTCGCCCAACCTCTGTGAATGTAGTTGGTGCAGTAAAGCAAGCTCAGACGCTGCCTTTGGTTGAACACGCTCAGCTAGATAACTATTTAACGCGGTTGCCAAAAGGCCAGCTGCTAGATATTGCTGATAACAGCACGGCATTTGTCATCCAACCCGATGGGCAGGTGAATGAAATCAGTTATGCCTACTGGAACAGTAAGCCTGCTTATTTTGCTCCCGGTGCTATTATTTTTATCGCCTTTGATTCGCTCCCTTCTGAGTTTTCCACTTTGAATCAAGACATTGTCGAACTTCTACGTCATAAGGTTAATCTGTAATGTCGGCTACTCAATCATTTCCATTAACCCTGCTCGCAAGTTCGATTACGGGTACCTTACTGGCTGTCAGCAGTTTTGCTGTTAATGCGCAATACCTTTCTGCCACCACGCAAGAGCTACCTTCTCAAGTCGAGGTTTCTGGCTTTAGTACGCCAACGCTAAAGCACTCTCAAACCAATTTTGGTGGGGTGGGTTTAATGCAAATGCCTACCGCACGTATGGCTCCGGAGGGTGAATTCAACCTAAGTGCATCGTTCAATAACGAATATTATTTTTATAACGTTAGCCTGCAATTGATGCCTTGGTTAGAAACCACCATTCGCTATACGCAAGTTCAAGATCTGCTTTATAGCGGTGGCGGGAATCAAGATTGCTCGCAAAACTCATTCAGTGGTTGTACTAAGTACACTGATAAAGGCATCGATTTTAAAGTTCGCTTAATGGAAGAAGGCTACTATTTGCCGGAGCTTTCTGTCGGAGTGCGTGACTTTGGTGGCACAGGGTTGTTTGATGGTGAATTTGTTGCGGCGAGCAAGCAATTTGGCCCACTTGATGTCACGTTAGGCATGGGCTGGGGCTACATGGGCACCAGTGGTAATATTACCAATCCGTTCTGTAAAGCCAGTGATAAATTCTGTGAGCGTGAGTCAGATACGAAAGGTAACGGAGGGATGGTCGATTTTGAGCGTTGGTTTAAAGGCGATGCGGCGATTTATGGTGGTTTAGAATATCAAACGCCTTACAAGCCATTAACGTTCAAGCTTGAATACGACAGCAATGACTATTCACAAGATTTCCCAGTTATGCGTGGTGGTGTCGAAATGACACAACATACGCCATGGAACGTGGGTGCTGTGTACCGTTTTACTGATTGGGCAACGGCAAAAGTGAGTTATGAGCGTGGTGACACCTTAACCATGGGCTTTGACTTAACCACCAACTTTAATCAAATAGCCTCGGTGTGGCGAGATACCGAAGCGGCCACTTTGCGACCAAGCGAAGCAAGCAGCATGGATGACGTTGAACTGGCCCAGTTGACCCAGGAGCTTGATACCGTCGCGGGTTATGAGCAAGCGCAGATCTTAGTCGACGACAATACGTTGATTGTGAAAGGCGAGCAGGTGAAATACCGCAATCGAGAGGTCGCGCTGGAACGTGGGGCAACGGTTATTGCTAACCATGTCCCTGACTATATTGACACCTATAAGATCGTTGAAACCAGCAACGCTGGCGAGTTAAATCAAACCGCTATCGATGCCAATCAATTTAAGCAAGTCGCTACATACCAGTATTTGGACTCGGATATTCAAGACGCTGCACAGCCAAGTGATGTCGAATCGAAATCGGCGATCGCTTATCACGACGGCAGAGAACGTTTCGATGTGTCTGTCGCGCCTAACTTGGCACAATCTTTTGGCTCAGCGGAAGATTTTTACCTATATGCTCTAGGCTTATACACTAATGCGTCTTTCTGGGCGACCAACAACATTGAGCTGTCTGGTTCTTTGTATATCAACTTGATCGACAACTACGATAAGTTTAATTATGAAATTCCAACAGATGGCACTGCGCAAACGCCACGAGTGCGAACGCTTTTCCGTTCTTACGTTGACGAGCCTGTTCGTTTAGACCGCTTGCAGCTGACGTGGTTTGAAGACTATGGCAGTGGTATCTACACTCAGGCTTACGGTGGTTACCTAGAGAGCATGTTTGCAGGTGTAGGTGGTGAAATACTTTACCGCCCATACAACAGTAACTGGGCAATTGGTGCCGACGCGACAGCCATCAGCCAGCGAGACCCAGAAAGTTGGTTTGGTACGTTTGATGAAGAACTGCAATACCATGAAAAAGATCAGGCTTACTACAAGGTGATTGATAAAGGCACCACTGGATTTGTTACCGGCTACTACATGCCGCAGTGGGATTTCTTAAGTGACACTTTATTTAAAGTGGGTGTGGGTAAATTCTTAGCGGGAGATATTGGTACTCGTATTGATTTCTCTAAGCAGTTCAAGAGCGGTGTTATCGCTGGTGCCTTTGTTAGCTTAACCGACATGACCACTGAAGAATACGGTGAAGGCAGTTACACCAAAGGCTTTTACGTATCGATCCCATTCGATCTAATCACGGTTAAGCCGAGCTCAAGCCGTTCACAATTCACATGGCAACCGCTGACTCGTGATGGTGGACAAGTCTTGAATAAGCAATACAACTTGTTCGACCAAACCGACGCTCGCTCACCTTGGTTCCAAAGACCAAGTAGCGTTAAGTAGAGCGGAAAGAGCAGTATCGAGATGCGGGTAAACGGGTAGCGAAGAGCGAGAAAAGATAGATTCGGGTAACGAGTAGCGAGATACGAAGAGCAGGGAAAGAGCGGTATCGGGTTATCGAGTAACGGGTACAAAGATCTAAAAATCAGCAACGAGATTCGGGTGATCGGGTCTTGAAGAGCTTCAAAGTAGGTGAGAGAAATTGAGCCTACGAAAGCCTATCTTTTGGTTCTCCCCCTTGAACGCCGTTCGTTTGTGAGCGGTGATGTTCATCAAAGGGGGAGTTAGAGGGGGATGTTAATCTATGTGTTACCAACCCCTCCCAGCCTCCCCTTATGTTGGTATTTTCTGCCAAGCTGCACCTGTGATAAAGGGGAGGAGCTAAAAGCATCCCGTTACGGTTTAACCTGCTCTTGGCTCTTCGTTTACTCGTATCTCGCTACTCTCATCTGCTCTTGAGCCCTTAAGCTCTTCGTCACTCGTTCACTCGCATCTGCCCTTAGGCTCTTCGTATCTCGTTTACTCGCATCCCGAATCTGCTCTTATCTACACCTAAAACCATTCAACTAGGTTGATAATAAGCATAAATTGTGGATAATGTTCACGAATTAAACTAACCGTGTGCAGTGGTATTTTTTGCGACGTTTAGTTGCTCAGTTAGTTAGATAGCCCTGTTCAATTTTCAGCGTCTTTTTGGGCCAGCTAAGTGAGTAAATCAAATAAGTTACGCAGTGTGATGTCGCGGATTATCAAAGGGCGGTAGCATTTCCCCCACTTATTTAAATGGGAGTCATATCTTGCTACTTCCCCCGAACTCCCTCTTGTGTAACTGATGAAATCAAAATACCTCTATTCTTTGGATGTCCTTTTAGGCGCCAGACACATTCCGTTTCTATGAATTGGTAAACATGAAGATTAATAAAAATCGCCTCCTTTTAGCGCTCCTTCCTGCATTACTGGCAGGGTGTACCACTCCAGGGAGCCACCTTTCTACCGACAATAAGAATGTGATTCTTCCTTCTGAAGAACAGCAAGAATCTGACATCTCTGATGTGGTTAATCTTTACCCATTGACGGCTCAATCTGTATCAAGCTACCGAAATGAATCTTTATCGGTTTCACAAGCCAACCCTGAGCTTGATATTGATATCGCCAAATATGAATACCAAGTGGGCATCGGTGACATTTTAAACATTACCATTTGGGATCACCCTGAACTGACGATTCCTGCCGGTTCTTACCGTAGCAGCACAGAAGCGGGTAACTGGGTTCATGCTGATGGCACCATCTTTTACCCTTACATTGGTACCGTCGAAGTCGCAGGCAAAACCGTGCGTGAAGTGCGTGCCGATATTGCGACTCGCTTAGCCAAGTACATCGAAAGCCCTCAGGTTGATGTTAACGTCGCGGCTTTCCGATCTAAGAAAACCTACATTACTGGTGAGGTGTCAAAACCTGGCCAGCAAGCAATTACCAACATCCCTTTAACGTTACTCGATGCCGTGAACCGTTCTGGTGGTTTGTCTGAAGACGCTGATTGGCGTAATGTTTCACTAACGCGCAATGGTGTGGAAGAGAACCTTTCACTTTATGGCTTGATGCAACGTGGTGACCTAACGCAAAACCGCTTACTGCAAGCGGGGGATATCGTTCACGTGCCGCGTAATGATAAGCAGAAAGTCTTCGTGATGGGGGAAGTTAAAGAACCTAAGTTATTGAAGATTGATCGTGTAGGCATGAGCCTGACAGAAGCACTCAGTAATGTTGGCGGAATCAATGAACTGACCGCTGATGCAACAGGTGTGTTTGTGATTCGTACTTCTGATGATAAATCAGAGCGCATGGCGGACATCTACCAACTGAATATAGAAGATGCCTCTGCGTTGGTGATTGGCACCGAGTTTGATTTAAAACCTTACGATATTGTTTATGTCACGGCAGCCCCTATTAGTCGTTGGAATCGTGTTGTCGGGCAGTTGCTACCAACCATTAACGGGTTTAACAATTTAACCGAAGGTGCGTTACGTGTCCGCACTTGGCCATAGGCTAAGGTAGAGCAGTCATCAGGTCACATTTACGTGTGACCTGATTTTTATGTTTATAAGTACTTGAATCTCGTTAAGCTCATTACAGTTAGAAGTCCGTTATGTTTAATAAAATTTTAGTCGTCTGCGTGGGCAATATTTGCCGTTCTCCGACGGGAGAGCGCGTTCTTCAAAAGCTGCTCCCCAACAAAGAAGTGGCCTCTGCGGGTATTGCTGCCGAGAAAAGTCGTTTAATTGGTCAGCCAGCAGACGATACCGCGATTTTGATCGCCGCAGAAAACGGGGTCGATGTTGAAAATCATCAGTCTCAACAAGTGACACCACAGCTTTGCGCTCAGTATGACTTGATCTTGGTGATGGAGAAGGGCCATATGGAGGCGCTCACTCAAATATCACCGGAAGCGCGTGGTAAAACCATGCTGTTTGGTCAGTGGATTGGTCAAAAAGACATTCCCGACCCGCACCGTCAAAGCCGCGAAGCGTTTGAATACGCTTACAAACTGATTGACGAAGCCGCACAAGCTTGGGCCAAAAAACTTTAGGTTTAAATACTGTAGGTTAAAATAGACAGCTTTTTAAATGTCATGCTCTACACGTAAGCGTGGCTAAACCACTAACAGAATCATATAGAAGAGAAGTACGCGGAGCGTATATATCGTCTCTTAAATAGCAATAATTTAGGAAGTAGTAATCTGATGACAACACAACCATCTCAGCAATCACACACAGATAACTCTGATGAGATAGATCTAGGAAAACTGCTTGGTATCTTATTAGATGCTAAATGGTTAATCATACTGACCACATTTGTTTTTGCTGTGTTGGGTATTGCGTTTGCCCTGCTTTCAACGCCGATATACAAAGCGGATGCCTTGATTCAAATAGAAGAGAAGAGCTCTGGCGGCATTTCATCGATGGTCGGTGATATGGGGGATCTGTTCTCTCAGGAGTCTTCTGCCACAACAGAAGTGGAGATCATCAAATCTCGTATGATCTTGGGCGAAACGGTCGATAAGTTTAACCTCACGACGGTGACATCTCCTAACTATGCACCCATCGTGGGTAAAGGGTTCGCTCGCTTAACTGGCGATATCAACCACATCGCAGTGAGTCGTTTTACTTTGCCAAGCTACGCGAACGGTTACGGACACACCATTCAGATCGTCGATGTCGAGCAAGGTACTTACCAGCTGGTTCGTGACGATGAGCGCGTTATCTTAAAAGGCAAAGTGGGTGAGCTAGCCACCGCTGACGACTACAGCGTGTTTGTGGCAGGTTTTGAATCACACAACGGTTTTGAATTCTCTATCGGTAAGCAAAGCCGACTAGAAGCAATAGAATGGTTGAAAGCTTCTTTGTCTCTGTCTGAGCAAGGTAAGCAAACCGGTATTTTGAAGCTAAGCTTTGAAGGCGAAAACAAGCAACAGATTTCTGAAATCCTTAATCATATTAGCCAGATCTACTTCTTACAAAACGTGAAGCGTAATTCAGCAGAAGCAGAGAAGAGCCTAGAGTTCTTAGAGAGCCACCTTCCGGGCATTAAATCTGAGCTAACCGGCTATGAAGATGTATTAAACAATTACCGTCAAAAGAACGAATCGATCGACTTGGGCTTAGAAGCACAATCAACCTTGAAGGTAATGGTAGAGCTTGAAGCGCAATTGAATGAGCTAACGTTTAAAGAGAGTGAAATCAGCCAACGCTTCACTAAAGATCACCCTGCATACAAAGCCTTGCTTGATAAGCGTAAAACGCTATTGGGTGAGAAAGAGCGCCTAAACAAGCAAGTACAAAAGCTGCCAAAAACACAACGTGAAGTACTGCGTATGACACGTGATGTTGAAGTAAACCAACAAATCTACATCCAGCTTTTAAACAAGGTTCAAGAACTGAGCATTATTAAAGCGGGTACGGTCGGTAACGTTCGTATCTTAGATGATGCACAAGCTTATGCTCGCGCCGTTAAACCGAAGAAGCCGCTGATTGTTGTATTAGCAACATTACTGGGTGGCATGCTAAGCGTTGCGTTTGTATTGGTGAAGGCGGCATTCCACCGTGGCGTGGAAAGCCCAGACCAAATTGAACAAATTGGCCTTCCGGTTTACGCAGCGGTACCAAAGTCTGATTTACAGATTGAGCTAACCAATCGCTTTAAGTCGAAGAAACAACAAACCAAGGGTACTCAAGCTCTGCTTGCCGAATCTAACCCTGCTGACCTTTCGGTTGAAGCACTGCGTGGCCTTCGTACCAGCTTGCACTTTGCAATGCTAGAAGCGAAAAACAACGTCTTAATGATCTCTGGCCCGGCACCGGGTATCGGTAAATCATTCATCTCGACCAACTTTGCCGCAGTAGCTGCAAAAACAGGCCAAAAGGTACTGTTGATTGATGCCGATATGCGTAAAGGTTACCTACAGCAAAGCTTCGGTTTGAAGTGGGAAAACGGCCTTTCTGATGTATTGAGCAGCAAGAAAGAATTCGCTCAATCAGTTAAAACGACCCCAGTTGAAAACCTAGAAATCATTACCCGCGGCCAAGTGCCACCCAACCCATCTGAGCTGCTGATGCACCCGCGCTTTGCAGAACTAATGGAATGGGCAGCTAAAGAGTATGACTTGGTGATTGTCGATACCCCGCCTGTACTGGCAGTAACCGACCCAAGTATTGTTGGCGCCTTTGCTGGCACCACATTAATGGTGGCGCGTTACGGCCAAAACACCATCAAAGAGATTGATGTGGCTCGTAACCGTTTCGAACAATCCGGTATCGAAGTGAAAGGCGTTATCTTCAACGCCATCGAGAAGAAAGCATCAAGCTCGTACGGCTACGGTTACTACAACTACACGTATTCTAGCGACAAGAAATAAAGAGCAGTAACGAGATTCGAGTGGCGAGATACGAAAAGCGCCACTCGAATCTGCTCTTCTACTTCTTCACCACCCCACCCGTTAAATACAATCCAATTGCCGCTAACACTGGATAGCCAAACGCTTCATTGGTCATTTCCCCCAACGGCTTCCAGTCGTAACCGTGCATACAGCCCAGAATCACCATCACATGAAGTGCCACATAAGGAATGGTGAACAACAACACAATGTAGCGTTGTACCAACTTAAAAGGTTCATACGCTTTAAGCAGTGCCAGCTTGTGCTTCGCTTTTTCTTCATCAGTAAAAAACATCGCATCTCCTGTGTTGGTGAGTGCATCTAACCCCTTGCTAATCGAAGACTGGCTTCCGAATATTCTTCCGAACAATGTCATACTGCTCCTTGGTTTATTGATGGTTATATACCGCCTTTCTCGTCATTCCGCCATTCTGTTGCTTTAGAGGCGAGGAACGAAGTGTCTGGAATCTGCTCTTAGTCTCTTCGAATCTCGTTTACCCGAATCCCGCTACTGCTCTTCCTGCTCTTCGTATCCCGATTACTAGCATCCCGCATCTGCTTTCAAGATCTTAAAGCCATAACCGGACACGCCTTATTCACGCCCCAATCTTTATGCCCCTTAACATTCTCATCTGAAATCAAGAACTGCTCTTGCAAGGCTGCCACCAAACCAAACAGCGCCTTACGCTGCGCAAGTGTGAAGTTGTCTTCTGGTTGCAGCTCAGCATTACAGCCACCGACCAAACAAATCCCAATATTGCCCTTGTTGTGTCCTTTCACATGCGCGCCGGTTTGTGACAGCGGCCTGCCAAGTTCGACATCCCCGTTGCGACGAATAACAAAGTGATACCCGACATCGCGCCAGCCTTTCTTTTTATGCCATCGACGAATCTCGGCTACGTCTACATCTTGCTGTGGTGGCGTGGCGCTGCAATGCACCGTAATAAATGAGAATGCCGGGCAATGAGGCAAACGGAGTAAAACGGAAACGAGACTGAAGGAATAGGGCGCGAGTGAAAAACAAGGCTCTAACGAAGGACTTCGCTCTTCCGTGTTAGCCCGCTCTTCCGAGTCAGCCAGTTCTTGTGAATCAGCAGACGCTTTTAACGGCTGGTGTGGAACTCGATCAGTTGCTGGTGGAGTGTTTGACAAAATAAATCCTCGTGTTGTTGTAAATAGGCGATTAAAGACGTTGATAACGATTCTTTTAAATTAGGGTGCAATGCGATGTGTTGTCGCAAACTGGTGGCTACGGTTTTGGCATAACCAGAGTGGTGATTTACATAACGTAAATACATCACGTAATAACCCAGTGGCTGCCTGCGCCGCGCTCGGCTGATCATCCAACAAATATCCTCATAGCTAGGATTTTCAAAGAGCAGATTTTCACAACGAGCACCTTCAAAATCAGGCTCTTCGAAGCGCTGGTCTTCGAAATACTTATCTTTATAGCCCTTGCCCTCATCAGCCTTGTCTTTATAACCCTTATCTTTATAAACCCCAGCCTCACTGCTCTCGTCGCCATATTGCTCATCCTGAAACAATGTGTGGCGCGACTGAGTGAGGGAGTTAGCACGGCACTCGATGCTCGCCATTCCGGGTTGGTACGCTGAAATAAAAAGAGAAACTATCGCCTTCATTAAGCACCTTATTGCTGTATGGGGAGGGCAATGTACTTCAAGATTCTTGATTGGGGTTGGCGGTAATAGCGCGAAAACGGAGGAACACAAAAAAGTGAGAGATGCTTCGAAAAGTCATTGCTTGATAAGGTTAATGTTGCATATCTATCCGAGGCGATTAACCAAACATCTTTTCTTACAACTTATCTCATAGGCCTTTTGCCCCCAAAGCGCCAAAAAGTGTTGTTAATGCCCTTTATATCAATGGATTTCTGTACGAATGATCATTTAACAAGGAGCGTTAAGCATGTGTGTTTCTCTTATTCTTTCTTTTATCCCATTAAAAACCGGCTCGCCCATCAGCAAGTTGGTGTTATTAAAATTAGCCGATAACGCAGATGCGCGTGGCGTGTGTTTCCCTTCCCTAAATTACTTGGCGCAATATTGCGAAGTGTCGGTAAGAACTGTGAAACGACACGTTAATGAATTGGAAAAACAAGGCTTTGTGAAGCGGATAAAGCGGTTTGATGATTCAGGACGCCAGCGCAGCAATATATATCAGCTGCGCCTACCCAGCGACAGCCACATTCAGCAGGCCGATCTAGACCAAGCAGCCAGAGCTCTCGATCAAGAAGACAGAGAGCTAGACCTAAATGATCAAACCGACCTAGATAACGCCAATGCAGAGCAAACAGGCTTACCGCTGGCCTCGCCAGAAAATGCAAAGAAAACAGAACAGGCGCAGGAAATAGGCAATTCAGACACTCTCCAGGGTGACTCAAGATCCACGACGGAGAGTGATCACATGACACACATAATCTTTCATAAAGAACATAAAACAGACATTTCTTGTAAAACAGATCCGAGCGCTGCAACAGACAATACTCTTGATACAGGAAAGACTCCTGACCAAGTTCCTGCCCTTGAAATAGCCCCAGATCTTGAAACAGCCTTGCCCCTCGAGAAAGAACCAGCAACACCTCAAGCCAAAGCGACCTCCACCTCCAAATCCAAATATGAAGCTGTAATTCACCTACTCACCAAAGAGGGCAGTGCGCCGATTTATCATGAGTTCACCACAATATTAGAACGCACCTACCCAAAGTTAGATGTGCTGCAAGAACTGCATGCCATGCAAGCGTGGTTGTACATCAACCCGGATAAGCGCAAACCCTTTGAGCACATTGGCCACTTTGTGAATGGCTGGCTAAGAAGAAGCGCCCAAGCCAAGGCGAAGAGAGACTCATCGCCAGTCTTTCAGCAAGCAGGGACGGGTAAACCTGCAAGGGCTTCTACATCAACATCACGAGAAACAGCGAAGCTTAAAAAAGTCGCACAAGCGATAAGTTCCACAAAAGCAATAGGTTCCGAAACAGCAATACAGGATGCCAACCCCATGGAACCTAAACAACCCACACCTGTCTCTCAGGCGCTCGCGGATTACAAAGCCAAAAGCACCACCAATCCGTTCGAAGCACGTATCAAGGCCCTACTTCAATCCAAATCGCCCGGCACAGATTCTAAAAAGTGACCATTCGATTTTCCACAGACGAAGCGCTTGTTCACACAGCCTAAAGCTATTGAAAACCAATAGCTTAGGAAACCAAGAGCTTAGGAAAACCAAAAGCTAGGGCAGACCAACGCGAATATAGACAAAAAAACGTCAAGAGAAAAAAGTAGAATTAGGAGAGGGAAAATGGACGATACCAGCCTAAAAAAACTAACAACGGAAGAAAAAGTAACCATTTTAGAGAAAGAGATAGCGCGAGTTGAAGGGCGCATTGGCGAGTTCTTGAAACTGCTCGTTAGCCACTACCCACAAGGGCTAACACGCACAGAGATTAAAGTGTTATTGGTTGTAAACAACAACCCAAGCTTCGTCTCGCTGTACCGTAACGGCAACATATTCATTGATATAGAAAAACGCTACTGTAATACAGCACAAGAAAACCGCTACTTCATAGGGACCCAGTTTTTGCAAGACGTACAATGCTTCCGCTGGGTAAATGCTTGGTGAGAGGCCTGTCCAAATTGGGTTAATTTCAAACTGGTTAATATGCACTTACTTTGCTAGAATACGCAGCATATTTAAAATCGTATGAAAACCGCATAAAGCGTACAGATTGTAACTATTGCCTTTAGGAGCCAAACCTAAGGGCGGTAGCGTAGCTGAGTAGCAGTCAAATTGTGAAAGCGACATTACAATTAAGAAGGCAATTATCATTTGTGTGATAATTAGTTAGGTCGTATGGATATAATAAATATTTTCAAATACTATTAAAAATGTTTTTAATGCAAATAAATAGAAGAAGTGTATGTGTCAAGAAAAAATAAAAAGAGAGACTAATTATCAGTCTTGGAACAATCTACAGTTCAGTCTGAAAAATGAGCATGCTGAAATAGCTAGGAAATTACACGGAAAAAGTATTGCTTATATCGATTATCCTGTACATTTTAATGTCGGTGATCTCTTAATATATCATGGCACTGAAACTTTTTTTAAAAACAATGAAATAATCCCAAAATATAGAAGTGATATATTTAACGTTTCTAGTTCGGAGTTGGAAAAAATCGATGTAATTGTTTTTCATGGCGGTGGAAATTTTGGTGACTTATACCCTAAGATTCATAATAGAAGAATAGATATTATAGATAATTTCAAAGATAAAGAAATAATAATATTACCTCAATCTATTCACTTCGAAGATGATGAAAACCAATTAAATACTACAAGAGTTTTAAGTTCACATCCAAGGTTAACTATGTTTGTAAGGGATGTAAGTAGTTATGAATGGGCGTCAGCCATAATAGATGAAACATTTATGATGCCAGATATGGCGCACTCTTTACATCCTTTAGATATAGGAAGTAGAAAAAAATCAAATGAAGTTTTGACTCTGCGACGCTGTGATATTGAAAGCAATAAAATAGAGGGCGATATTAATACTTTTGATTGGAATGACCTAATCACCAAGAAAGATCGTCTACATGCAAAGTTATATAGGTTGCTAAGTCGACTTCCTGTAAGTCAAAAATTATTATCTAAATACTGGTATTCAGTTACTAAGTCAATTATTAATCGTTCGCAGAGTCATTTTTTAAGATATGATATTGTAGATACTGATCGATTGCATGGTCTAATTTTTGCAAATCTTCTCGGGAAAAATGTAACTATCCGTGATAATAGTTACGGGAAGAATTCTAAATATTATAAATCTTGGCTTGTTGAGTTTATAAATATAAAGTTAGAAGATTAAATTTGAATTTATCTATATTATATTCTGTATCAAGCCGTGTCTTTAAGATACTATCTGGCCCGATTATTCTGATAGCTCTTTCGAATAATCTTTCAGACGAAGAGCTTGCAATTTATTATGTATTTTTTAATATAATAGCGTTTAAGCAATTAGCTGAGTTGGGCGTTGGTTTTGTTATCAAACAATCGATATCACATGATAGTTATGATCTAGAGAAAAACGGCAGCCTAATTTTGGATAAGGTGAACTTTTGTGCTAGTTGGTTTTCGAAGGTGGCCTTTTTTGTCTTGATTATCATAGGGCCACTTGGTTCGCTTTATTTAATGAGCGTTAATACGGTTGTTGATTGGAAGTACGCTTGGTTACTTTTAGTTATTTCTTCCGCGATTAGTCTTTTGATTAACCCTCTGCTAATCTACCTCGAAGGTATTCAGAAACTTAATTTAGTTTACAGGGCTAGGCTAATACAAAGTATTATTTATGGTTTTTTGCTTGCTGTATTTATAATGAGCGGTTTTCAGTTGTATTCTATAGCGTTAGCAATAATTATATCAAACTCTATAATCTATATTCTAGTTAGAAAAAACATTCCTGATGATGAGATTAAATACTCGTTAACAAAAAAAATATCAAGCGAATCTTCGGTTATTAGATATGAACTCTGGCCTTTAATTCGGAAGACTGCAATAGTTTGGGGGGTTGGTGTTGTATTTTGGAATGCTATAAATTTAATAGCCATAAAGATGATACCACTAGCAGATGCGGGTAAATTAGCATTTTCATTGGCGATTGCAAAAGCAGGCTATAACATATGTGAATCTTTATTATCTCCGCAGCTCAGCAAGTTTGGAAATATCATAGGTAGTGGACATGTCAGCGATGCTTTAAGGGAGTTTACTAGAGCTAGATATCTATCTATCTTTGTAATGATGATAGGTTTTGGTCTTTGCTTTATGCTTCATACTCAATTAAATCATTGGATTTTTAATCATAAGTTAATAACTGGTAATGATTTAGCATTAGTACTCGCTTTCTATTTTGTTCTTTTTTTGATGACATCAAAAAATAATTTTATAAGATGCTTTAAAATAGAACCTTTTGTTTGGGTTTCTGTTTTTAACTCTTTAGCCGTACCTGTACTATTCTATGTGTCAGTGAAATATAACTATGATTATTATATGCTTTTCCCATTGGTAGCGTTGATACTATCTTACTGGTATTCAAAATTTATTTTCAAAAATATAATCAGTAACCTTATATGTAGAGGAACAAAATGAAAGTTATAATTGGCACAGGCTGGTGGAGTAGTAATGTTGATGATAGGAAAATAAAACATGGTGATGACTTAATTCGAAGTAAAGAGTTTTCAGAGGTGTGGTTACAAGAACTAAATAAGACTGTAAAATATGATAAATTAGTTGTAGTCGATAGTAACTCTCCTGTTAAATCACAGTCTTTATTAGGGAATCGAGATTTTGAATATATAGAGCTATTAGAAAATGGTGGGCATGCAACTAATATAGTTGGTCTTCATTGTGGATGGTCTCGTGGAGTTATCCTATCGATGTTATACGCTTACTATTCTTCATGTGATTATTACGTGTATATTGAACAGGATGTTCTAATCAAAGGGGATAACTTTGTAGAGAATATAATTAGCGCACAGAAAACGGGATATTCTTTTGGGAAATCAAAAGACTACCCACAACCGCTACAACAGAGTCTATTTGTAATCGAAAAGAGAAAAATCATCGAATTTATATCTAGGTATACAAGTATTAAATACGATGATAACGAAATTTCTTGTGAGGTCAAGTTTGCACTTTGCACATCTAAGTTTTTTAAGCTATTACCGATGCGTCTATTTGTTAAAAAATGTGGTAAAGGTAAGGTGTCTAAGGTAATAAATTATGCTCAGAGGAAAATATCCTTAATGGTTTCAAATTTTGATTATATTAATGTCCATGGTGGGAGAGACAGACCTATCGATTTTAACGCGGACTATTATTATTTTCAACATGGTTCAAAGGAAGAGTTAGCAGAACATCTGAAATGATTTATTTTCTTTATAATTTATTTACCCTATTACTGATGACTAGCTTGAATAGGTTTCCCGATCTATACAAGAAATATTTCTATTTTTCGGCTGTGGTCATTTTTACGATTATATTCGGTTTTCGTGACCCTAGTCTTGGAACTGATACAGTTAGTTATATTGATATTTTTCATCAACCTGATGGCTATCGAGAGTTTTGGTTCGGTCAATTTGTACATTTAACTAGAAGTTTAGGGTTCACGCCAGAAACTTTTATTTTCATCATGACATTCCTGGTTGTATTTACTTTACACTATGGATATTATAAGTGGCATAAAAGAGATCTTTTAATATTATTGTACTTTGTTTCAAGTACATATATGCTTTATTCTTTCTCATTAAATATAATGAGGCAAGGAATCGCTATTTCCTTATCAATATTATCTGCATATTATCTATATAAAAGAAAATATTTTTTTTCAATTGTTGGTGTTTTATTGTCATTGGTATTTCATTCTTCAGCTATATTCGCTATACCAGCGCTATTAGTTAGCTCATTTTTAGGTAGGCAGCGTTTAAATATTTATAATTTACTATTTCTTTATTCTACACTTGCATTTTTTATTTTATTTCCAATAGTAGATGTATTTCAATTATTCGCAAAGAGCTTTCTATCTGATACCTTTGTCGGTGTCACCATATTGAATTATTTTAAAAAGACAGATCCCAATCCTTGGTTTACATTTAGTTCAATATTTATCATCGTTGTGTTTAACTTTTATTGGATGTCTGCAAAAAGAATAGAATATTCTGAAAAAGTACACTTTTTGGTCAATTATTATTTCATAGGTTTTATATCTTGCTCTCCTTTTATATACATGCATTTGGTCTATTATAGGCTTGCATGGTATTTTATGATTTTGGAACCTTTAATATTGTTACTTATATTTACTCATCTATTTGTATATTTAAAGCAGATTCGTGACAAAGATTATATTAAGCGTATGTTGGAAATGATAATGATTATTTTTCCATTTTTGTATATGTTTAAAACCTACTTCTTAACTGGTGGAATAATGAGGGCAGTTGATTATGGTACTAGTATATTCTAAGGTAAAAAAAAGAATAATTTCACTAATTGGCATAGCTATTGACCGTTACTTTATAAATGAAGATAACTGTCCAGTGATTATATCCAATAATTGTTGGGGTTCTGGTTTATATAAGAACATACGTGTGGAGTATTTAACGCCTTTTGTGGGCCTATACATTCTTCCTAAGGATTATGTAGCATTGGTCAAGGATTTTGATCTTTTCTTAAATAGTAAAATGCATTATCACATGGGATTGAAATACCCCATAGGTAATGTCAACGGTGTTACTATTCATTTTCTTCATTATCGTAGCGTGAATGAAGCGAAAGATAAATTCTCTCGGCGTCTAAGTCGAATGAAAAGTGAGTTAAATAATAATAGGTTATTAGTATTTAAGTTTTGTGATGTAGACTTTGCTGACGATGATAATGAAAAATTGATATATGATTTTCACAAGTATGCAGATTTACATGGTAAGTCAATCTCTTTTTCTCGAAGCGATATTCAATTGAGGAATAGCTTCAAGGTAAATCATAAAAAAACCCCTAATGGCATTGAGTTATTTAATAATAGATATGCGTACAAAAATTTTCATAAAGTGTTGAAGCAGGAATATAATGAGTTCTAAAATAGTAACCGAATTTTTTAGTGAAATAAATTCAACAGATATCAGTTATTGCCATTGGAAAAGTACAGATCATTTAGATGCATCTTTTCTAGGAGATACTGATTTTGACATTTTGGTTAAACGAAAAGATGCATTTAAGTTCGAGAAAATCCTATTAGATAAGGGGTTTGTACGTGCGAGAACACCAGATTTAAGAACTTATCCATGTGTTGAAGATTATATTTACTATGATTCTAATCTAAATAAATTTTTTCATTTTCATATTCATTATCAATTACCATGTGGGGATCGCTGGGTTAAGTCATTTCATATTCCACTTGAAAATTATATTTTAGAAAATAGAGTATATTTAAAGGGATTTGATATATATAACATTGACCCTATATCCGAGTATTTATTTTTTATTATTAGAATGAATATGAAATGGAGATTACCTACAAAGAAAAAATCAGTAGTTAAAGAAAATGACTATCTATTGAATAGAATAAATGAGAGTAATCTATCATTCGATGATATTAAAAGTTCTTACCTTTATGGTTTTTGTGACAACAAAATTTTAGATAAATATTACCATCGAGAACTGTCATCAGTAACTATTTTCGATAACTTTAGGTTTAAGCGTAAGTTGTTTAATTACAGACGATTAGGCCATGTTTTTTATTACTTATGTCAGGTTGTAAGGTATCTTTATCGTCTATATGTCGAATTTAATCGCAGAGTTATTCATAACTATTCATTTGGGCGTAGGCAATTGATTAGTGGTGGTAGAGTTATTGCATTTATAGGTATGGATGGTTCTGGTAAATCATCTATGCTTGAAGAATGCACTGAGTTTTATAAAAAACAAATTAATGTAACTAATGTCTTTCTAGGAACAGGAAGAAGTGGTGCAGGTTTTATTAGGAGACAAATATTCAAAGTTTACGGAAGTCGTGACAAAAATAAATCAAGTTCAAATATTGCGGATAGTCATATAATTAGAAAACCAAATTTTTTAAAATTGGTTTGGATTCTCCTTTGTTTAAGAGATCGAAATAGAGAACTTAAAAAACTATTTCAATCAGTTGCTAATGGCAATTTAGTTGTGGTAGATCGCTGGCCACAATCTAGCGTGAACGGTTTTGCAGATTATCCTAAGTTATATGATTTTTGTGACGAAAGCGGTTTAGTAGGTATTTTAGCTAGGAAAGAAAAAAAGTTTTATGAAAAGTTGTCGACTGTCAGTGTCGATAAGTTTTTGTTTTTTGATATTGAACCTGAGACATCGTTGGACAGAAAACCAAACGAACTAACACTGAGTGAAGCTAGAGAGTATAAACAAGCGATGTATGAATTAACATCAAGTCACTTTAGTCGAGTTACTCCAATTAACGCAGAACAAGATTTTGAAAGCGTAAAGGTAAAATCTATTTCTGCGATCTGGGATAGTTTTAATGAATAAATATCGCGAGCTATTAGGTTTGCCTGGAATAGGAAAGTCGACTTACATTAAAAGATCTTCGAGTGATCCAGTATTGATGGACAGACAACCAACTACTTATAAGTTATTGATGTTAATGGTATTCCCATTTGTAAATCCGACTCTTTTTTTTTTAATAGTCAAGCCGATAAAATGGATACATTTTAGTAAATATCTATTGTATATAAAAGGTCTTAGTCGTTTTATCATAAGATTTAATGAAATTAAATCTTATGATAAGTTAGGAAAGAGTAATTTTATTTTTGAAGAAGGGATTTATCAAGCTGTTTGGGGGCTTTTATTTCCTTTAGAATGCAATTTACGCAATAGAAAGTTTGCTTGTTTGCTCTTAGATAATATCGTTTTTTCCTGTGATGTTTATTATTTATACAATTCTACTCCTGTATGGCTTAATAGATATAATGGAAGGAACAAAAAAACGAGAATAGACAGTATGCTTGATAGTAAAAAAGATACAGTTCAAATTAGAGATTGGATGGCTTTTATTTGTAAATATTTATCTAATAAAAAAGTCATTAATAATATAAAGGTATAATAATGTTTCACCGCGATAACAAAAAAATTCTTATTGTAGGAAGTGGTAAATCATTCCATGCTACAAGATGGGCGAATGCAATGTCAGAGGCTGGCTTTGAAGTCCACTTTTTTTCTATCATTCCTATTGTTAGGCCTCTTAATGCTGATGTGGTTGTCCATGAATATCCGACTTCACTTGGTAAGTTGGGGTATTTTTCCTCTAGTTTAAAGTTGAGAAAAATACTAAAGTGTGTTGGGCCTGACTTGGTTCATGCTCACTACTCAAGTGGAAATGGAATATTGGCTGTATTAGCATTGTTAGGAAGTAAGACGCCATTTATTACCTCTTTATATGGTGCGGAAGTTTTTGAATTTCCTTTGAAATCCAAACTGAATTATAAATTACTAAATCTAGTGGTAAAGCGTGCCAAATTTATACTATCAACAAGCAATGTAATGGCGAATAAGTTTCAATCATTATATCCCAATTTTGATAATGTAATTGTAACCCCATTCGGCGTAGATGTTGATTTGTTTAATTTTCCAAGTAATAAAAATAAAAATAAAAATAAAAATAAAATAACTATTGGAATAGTTAAAAAGCTAGAAGAAAAATATGGTATAGACACATTAATTATGGCCTTTAAACTATTATCGGAAAAATTTATCAATAATAGTTTGGAGTTGATTATTATTGGTGGAGGTAGCCAGGAACAAAAACTTAAGGGTATTGTCAACGAACTAAATATAAAAGACAGCGTTGTATTTTTGGGATGGGTTGATAATGATAAAGTAAGAGACTATCTTCATCAAATGGATGTTTTTGTAGTTCCAAGTCGCTTTCAAAGTGAAAGTTTTGGAGTGGCGGCAGTTGAGTCTCAATCTTGTGGGTTACCAACTTTAGTTTCAAATGTTGGCGGTTTACCTGAAGTTATTATTGATGGTGAAACCGGCTTTATTGTTGAACCAAATAACCCTAAAGCTTTATATGAGGCACTTGAAAATTTATTAAGTGACCCTGAGAAAATGAATGAAATGTCAATTGCGGCTAGAAAGCATGTCATAGATGCGTTTAATTGGAAAGACTGTGTTAGTCAAATGAGTGATATTTACAATAAATCAATCTAATTATCAGGTCGATTGAGTCATAGATAGATAGATATTATTTGGTCTGACTGCTTATATTATTAAGAGGTGATATTTTGTTTTTAAATTTTGTAATTTTATAGTTAGATGAGGACCTTATTCAATGAGGGGTGTTTTATTCGATAAATAAATTTTGGAGATTATTAACGTTTGTAGTTATAACATGATAAGTTATGTTGTTATCCTTTCATGGAGAGATATGACTTCCATTATTATGATCAAACGAATTTTTTAAATTTATAATCAGACAGAGTTTTAATAATTATCCAATTTATAGAAGATAAAAAATGAAAATAGCAGTTGTGGGTACTGGTTATGTTGGCTTATCAAATGCGATGTTGTTAGCGCAACATCATGTTGTGGTTGCGGTTGATATTGTTGCTGAAAAAGTAGAGATGCTTAATAACAAGCAGGCTCCTATTGTTGATACGGAAATTACCGATTTCTTGACCAATAAATCGCTTAACTTCACCGCGACACTCGATAAAGAATTAGCTTATAAAGACGCTGTCTACGTTGTTATAGCTACACCTACAGATTACGATGTGGAAACCAACTACTTTAATACCTCTTCAGTTGAAGCCGTGATTAAAGACGTGATGGCGATTAACCCAAATGCGGTAATGGTGATTAAGTCTACTGTGCCTGTAGGTTATACGGCACGGATTAAACAAGAACTTGGTTGTGAAAATTTATTGTTTTCACCTGAGTTTTTGCGGGAAGGTCGTGCGCTATACGATAACTTGCACCCATCTCGCATTATCGTTGGCGAGAAAAGTGAGCGTGCTAAAGTATTTGCTAACCTTCTTGTTGAAGGGGCGGTTAAACAAGAGATCGAAGTGCTTTTCACTGATTCTACAGAGGCAGAAGCGGTCAAGTTGTTCTCTAACACTTATTTAGCTATGCGTGTGGCTTATTTTAATGAGCTTGACTCTTATGCTGAGTCCCATGGTCTAGATGCTCGTCAAATCATCCAAGGTGTTGGCTTGGACCCGCGTATCGGTTCACATTATAACAACCCGTCATTTGGCTATGGTGGTTACTGCTTACCAAAAGACACCAAGCAGCTTAGAGCTAACTATGCTGATGTGCCTAATAGCATTATTGGTGCTATTGTTGATGCGAACACTACGCGTAAAGACTTTGTCGCTGATTCAATTATTAAACGTAATCCACAACGAGTGGGTATTTACCGTTTGATTATGAAATCTGGCTCAGATAACTTCCGCGCTTCATCGATTCAAGGCATAATGAAGCGTATCAAAGCCAAAGGTATTGAAGTGATCGTGTACGAACCTGTACTTGGAGAAAAAGAGTTTTTCCATTCAGCTGTTATTGAAGATCTTACCGAATTTAAAGCGATGTCGGATGTGATTGTTTCTAATCGTATGGTTGAAGAGCTACAGGATGTTGCCAGTAAGGTGTATACACGCGATTTATTTGGTAGCGATTAAAGGTAAACCTAAAGATGTTAGTATCGATTATTACTCCTTGCTTTAACCCTAGTTTAGAGCTTATAGAAACGATAGAGAGTGTTCAAAAGCAAACTTACTCTAATTATGAACATATTATTATCGATGATTGTTCTACCCCGACGATGCCTGATGAATTGTCAAGAATTATTGAATCTGATCCTAAAATCAAATTTTTTCAAAGATCTTGGAATGCAGGCCCTGCAGTGACTCGAAACCGAGGTATTGCGGAAGCGAAAGGTAATTTTATTGCATTTTTGGATGCTGATGATGTTTGGCATGCGAGTAAGTTGGAGTTGCAACTTCAATTTATGTTAGAGAATGATGTGTCTTTGTCTTACACCTCGTATGAAGTGTTTGATACAAAAGGCAAAGTAATCGGACTTAGAACGCCGCCGTCAAGCCTGACTTATACAGATATCCTCCAGTCTAACCAGATTGGTTGTTTGACTGCTATGTACAGTGTTGATGCTCTGGGTAAGGTTTATATGCCTAATATCTCTAAAAGACAGGATATGGGCCTTTGGTTGAAGATATTGAAAGCGGGAGTGGTAGCTAGAGGTTGTGTAGATAAGCCACTTGCTAGGTATAGAGTCGGTGCTAACTCGGTTTCATCCAATAAGCTTGGAGTGCTCAAATATCAATGGCGTATTTATCGAGAGGTTGAGCGCTTGTCGTTACGTAAATCTATTAAATATTTTGGCCATTATGCATTCAAAGGAATGACCAGAAAAGTATAAAAAAAGAGGGAAGCTTAGCTTCCCTCTTTTTCATTGTTTTGTACTGTCCTAAATATGGGTTTATTAACGACCCATTCCAAAAACAACAGTCTTGACGGTTAAGAATAAAATCTTCAATTCCATACGCCAGTTCTGGTGTTTAATGTAGTAAATATCAAATTTATGCTTCCAAACTGCATCTTCAACAGAGGCGCCATACGGGTACTTAACTTGAGCTAACCCAGTGACTCCAGGTTTTACTGCGTGGCGAAAGCGGTAGTATGGAATCTCCTTTTCTAGATCTTCAATAAATACTTCACGTTCAGGACGTGGGCCTACCATCGACATCTCACCTTTATATACGTTGATTAACTGTGGCAGTTCATCAATACGTGTCTTACGAATGAAGTTACCGACTTTGGTTACTCTAGCATCATTCTTTGTTGCCCATTGAGCACCATTCTTTTCTGCATCGTTACGCATTGAACGGAATTTGATAACTTCAAACTCTTGATTGTATTGGCCAGTACGTCGTTGTTTGAAAAAAACAGGACCTGGTGATTCAAGCTTGATTAATGCAGCAGTCAAAAGTCCGATAGGAATGGCAATTAAGCCGATCATGAAAACGAACAGTAGATCTATAAAGCGTTTTTCATTTTCATTTCTTTTATTTGAAAGAATTGAAAAGGCTTTTTGGTGCAGAAAGTACCCGCTGTGGAGCAGTTCCGTTTCAGTATAGCCAAGCGTTCTATCAAAGTAGCTGACTAATGGTTCAACCCATGCGCCAAGCTCTGTTGCACAAATTAAAAATGTACGGTGCTCTTCAGCTAGCTCCACACTTTTAAAGTGACATAAAGTTTCACCTTTAAAGTCCCTGATTGTGTAGTTATTGATATCGTAGTCTAGGTCATGTCTAGATAAAACAGAGTTTAATGTTTCAATACAATGCTCAGGACAGTAGATATGTATGATTTTCGACGTGGGCTTATCGATTGGCACTCTACTATTTTCATCGGTACTAACACTTTGAGTCTCAGTATCTAGAGCTTGTCTGTTTAACACTGTTGTTTTCATGTTCTAGCCATTTATAAATGAGTTAATACGTAAATTTGACGTTTTGTATCAAGATTATATTCGATTTTCTATTACGAATAAACACACATATTAATCTGTACTGTTGGGAAGAGCTCTCAATTAACGTATAATTTAAATCACGTCAGTAACTAAAAGATTAATAAACATGATAAAAAAATGCCTTTTTCCTGCGGCTGGTTACGGAACTCGTTTCCTTCCTGCTACCAAATCTATGCCAAAAGAAATGATGCCAGTGGTGAACAAACCGCTCATTGAGTACGGAGTAGAAGAAGCGATCCAAGCCGGCATGAGCGATATGTGTATCGTAACAGGTCGTGGTAAGCACTCGTTGATGGATCACTTTGATAAAAACTATGAACTTGAGCACCAAATTATGGGCACCAGTAAAGAGTCTTTGTTGGATGATATCCGCGGCTTGATTGATTCTGCAAGCTACACCTATATTCGCCAGCGTGAGATGAAAGGCTTAGGTCACGCTATTTTGACGGGTCGTGAACTTGTTGGTGATGAACCATTTGCAGTAGTACTGGCTGATGATTTGTGTGTTAACGAACAGCAGGGCGTTTTGGCGCAAATGGTTGAATTGTACAAACAGTTCCGTTGCTCAATTGTTGCAGTGCAAGAAGTACCAGAATCAGAAACGCACAAATATGGTGTGATTTCTGGAGAGATGATCAAAGATGATATCTTCCGTATCGATGATATGGTTGAAAAACCTGAACCTGGCACTGCACCAAGTAATTTGGCGATCATTGGTCGTTATATCCTTACTCCTGATATATTTGAGCTGATTGAACAAACAGAGCCGGGTAAAGGTGGTGAAATCCAAATTACCGATGCATTACTAAAACAAGCAAAATCAGGCTGTGTTCTTGCGTATAAGTTTAAAGGTCAACGTTTTGATTGTGGTAGCGTAGAAGGGTACATTGAAGCAACTAACCATTGCTTTGAAACCTTCTATAAAAAAGCGCCAAGTGCAGAGCTAGCTAAAAAGCCAACCGTGAAAGTGATTGAAGAAACAGAAACAGAAACAGTTTAGTGGTTTTTGGATTGAAATAAGAAGGGCTAGTTACTTTTGTATCTAGTCCTTTTTTTGATTGTACGTACTTACTTAATGTCAAAATAACGACAATTAAAATTATTGATAATTACCAGCATAAGAGCGATACCTGAGTAGTTAAAACGACTTGAACTTCACGTATATCTTTAGCCTGATGTTAAGCATAAGCATAAGCATAAGCATAAGCATAAGTCTAAAGGCTTCTAAATGCATGCTGCCGTCGTATACAGGTTGGTTTTTCTCGTCGTGCCTAAATAAATTAAAGGGCTTTGACAGTAATTTATGTACAATTGAATGCTTAAAACCTGTTTTATCATCGGCAGGCTTCGTGGTGAAAAGTGATAAAAGGATAGGAAACGAACATGAAAATTTTAGTGACTGGTGGTACCGGTTATATTGGCAGTCATACTTGCATTCAAATGATTGAGGCAGGTATCACGCCCATTATTTTGGATAACCTCTACAACAGCAAAGAGATTGTGTTAGATCGTGTAAAACACGTCTCAGGTGTTAAACCCGCCTTCTATCAGGGTGACATTCGTGACTCGACCATTCTTCAAACTATTTTTGCTGAGCATGACATCGCGGGTGTCATTCACTTTGCAGGCCTTAAAGCGGTCGGGGAATCCGTCGAAAAACCGTTAATGTATTACGATAACAACGTCTCAGGGACATTGAACCTGGTGAGTGAGATGGATAAAGCTGGCGTGAAGAGCATTATTTTTAGCTCATCGGCAACGGTGTATGGTGATCCGGCTTCGGTGCCGATCCGCGAAGATTTCCCAACGTCAGCCACTAACCCTTACGGGCGCAGTAAGCTGATGGTGGAAGAGTGCCTAACGGATTTTCATAAAGCGAACCCAGAATGGAGCATAACGCTCCTTCGTTATTTTAACCCTGTTGGCGCGCATGAGTCGGGTTTACTTGGGGAAGATCCTCAAGGCATTCCCAATAACCTGTTGCCATTTGTCGCGCAAGTGGCGGTGGGCCGCCGCGATAAGCTTGGTGTGTTTGGTAATGATTACCCCACGCCAGACGGCACTGGTGTACGCGACTATATCCACGTGGTTGATTTGGCTGAAGGTCATTTAGCTGCGCTAAATAAGGTGGGTAGCCAGCAAGGTTTGCATGTCTTTAACTTAGGCACTGGTCAAGGTAACAGCGTGCTTGAAATGGTCGCGGCGTTTGAGCAAGCCTCACAACGCGCGGTGCCTTATCAGGTGTTGCCGCGTCGCGCAGGGGATATTGCGGAATGTTGGGCTGATCCAAGTTATGCTGAGCAAGTACTTGGCTGGAAAGCCACGCGATCACTGAAAACGATGGTCGAAGATACATGGCGTTGGCAATCGAAAAATCCTGAAGGATATCAATAATCGATCTGTCGTGAGTATCGATTGACGATCGTGAAAGGGTCGGTTAAAGCCGCCCCTTTTTGTTTGATGAATCATAGATCATGATGTCTGGAAATTTTTCGTTACCGTGAGCAATCATGACGTTCAATGCACTTACCAACTTACCAACTTACCAACTAACCAATTAATCACTAACCAATTAACCAGTAGAAATATTTATGTCAATGAATGACACATCGGTCGTCTTGCGTCCCTCTAGATGGCTTTCTCCACGTATGACATCGTTAATCACCAAGTTGGCTTTATTGTGTGTGTTGGTCGGTATTTTTTATTTATCGCTTACGCCGAATTACTCCGCCACAGTGATGAGCTTTGAGGGCGCTGATAAAATCAAACATGCGTTTGCGTATTTTGTATTAGGGCTTACGACTTTCGTTGCGCTTCCTCAGCGTTATTTTGTGATGACGTTAACCGGTTTTTGGGTCATGAGCGGAGGCATTGAGTTATTGCAAGGCACCCAAGTAGAGCGCCATGCGTCTTTTTACGATTGGCTTGCTAACCTCACGGGGTTAGGGCTCGCGTATGGGGTGTCTTTGGTGTACAAAAAACATCGCACGGCCTAACGTGCGTTGTGTGTCACGCTGATGAGTGGAACTTTATTTTCAAGGAAGCAGTGAACAGTAGGCAGATAATATCTACGAAAAGTTGTTCATCAAATGACATTTTTTTTCACATCCGATCCGCCTACCTGCGCCCTTTCTTGATCTTCCACTACAGTTTTGACTGTAAACTGTAGTAAAATTACGCTAATTTGTTTTTATACCGATTTATTTTGAATTGAACGAGGTCAGTCCTATGTCAGCTAAGAAGCCAATGGCTCTAGTGATCCTTGACGGTTACGGTTACCGTGAAGACAACCAAGACAACGCTATCGCGAACGCTAATACGCCTGTATTAGACGGTCTTATTGCTAACCAACCTAACACGCTAATCTCGGCTTCTGGCTTAGATGTAGGCCTACCTGATGGCCAAATGGGTAACTCAGAAGTGGGTCACACCAACATTGGTGCGGGTCGCGTGGTATACCAAGATTTAACGCGCATTACTAAATCAATCGCAGACGGCGAGTTCGCTCAAACTGAAGCGCTAGTGAATGCTGTTGATAAAGCGGTTAAAGCAGACAAAGCCGTGCACATCATGGGCCTTATGTCTCCAGGTGGCGTTCACTCTCATGAAGATCACATCTACGCAGCGGTTGAAATGGCAGCAGAGCGTGGCGCAGAGAAAATCTACCTACACGCTTTCCTCGACGGTCGTGATACACCGCCACGTAGCGCAGAAAATACATTAGCTCGCTTCCAAGAGTTGTTCGCTAAACTGGGCAAAGGCCGTGTGGCTTCGCTTATTGGTCGCTACTACGCAATGGACCGTGATAACAACTGGGATCGCGTTCAAGAGTCTTACGACCTGCTTACCGAAGCGAAAGGTGAATTCACGTTTGATACAGCGGTTGCTGGCCTAGAAGCAGCTTACGCTCGTGATGAAAACGATGAGTTTGTGAAAGCGACTGAAATCAAAGCGGAAGGCGAAGAATCAGCAGCTATCGTTGATGGTGATGCGGTTATCTTCATGAACTACCGTGCTGACCGTGCTCGTGAAATTACACGTGCGTTCGTGCCTAACTTCGACGGTTTTGAGCGTAATGTATTCCCAGCGATCGATTTCGTGATGCTGACTCAATACGCAGCCGACATCCCGCTTCTATGTGCATTCCCACCGGCTTCTCTAGAGAACACCTACGGTGAATGGCTATCGAAAGAAGGCAAAACGCAGCTACGTATCTCTGAAACAGAGAAATACGCGCACGTGACGTTCTTCTTCAACGGCGGTAAAGAAGACGAGTTTGAAGGCGAAGAGCGTCAGCTTGTTGCTTCTCCAAAAGTAGCAACGTACGACCTACAACCAGAAATGAGCGCGCCAGAGCTGACTGAAAAGCTTGTTGCAGCAATCAAAGGCGGCAAATACGACGCTATCGTTTGTAACTTCCCTAACTGTGACATGGTTGGCCACACTGGCGTTTACGATGCAGCGGTTAAAGCCGTAGAGTCGTTAGACGAATGTCTGGGCAAAGTGGTTGAAGCAATCAAAGAAGCCGATGGCCAACTGCTTATCACTGCTGACCACGGTAACGCGGAAATGATGGTAAACCCAGAAACGGGCGGCATCCACACGGCGCACACTAACCTACCAGTTCCACTTATCTATGTGGGCAGCAAAGACGTTGAGTTCAAAGAAGGCGGTAAGCTGTCTGACCTAGCACCAACGATGCTTTCTCTGTCTGGTGTTGATATCCCAGCAGAAATGTCAGGTGATATTTTAGTTAAGTAGTACTGTTTAAGATAAGCAGTGACTGTTTAAGTTAAGCAGATGTTTTTTAGATAAATAGCGACTTACTTTTCATCGAATACGAGAACGGCTGCACGCGAGTGTGGCCGTTTTTTTTGATTTTTCTGGACTCAATGTCAAGCTAGTAAAGCCAGTAAAACCAGTTTCTATCTGTTTACCTGTCTACCTATCTTCCATCCTGCTTCTATTTTATAGCCAATATGGCCGACATCCGCTCTTGATGAGTTTGAGCCTGATTCTAAGCATGAGCATCGAAGCGAAATGGATTCATTTCCTCATTGTTTATCAAATAAACAAAACCTTGCACATCTATTTTGTTAGTGCTAAATTTCCAACTCTTGAACGGTCGTTCAAGGTCTGATTTGATGAAGATAAATACGATAAACACTTGGAGTGTTTTTCTATTCAAGTTGTTCTATTTCTCTAATGGAAGTTAAAAATATGAATAAAAAGACGCTTATCATGACATTTTTTGTCGGGGTGATGGCTAGTATTGCCTTTATCTTGATTCAGCCTTTGTTTGGTATGTCGACATTGACATCTCGACACGCTGCTGCGTACGTGACGTTAGGTGGTTATGATCCAACGAGTGCACTGGTGTTGTCGTGGGTTGTGCATGTTGGCGTTTCATTGTGTTATGCCTTTCTTTCGAATCTTATTTTTATCTTCAATTCATCGTTTTCCGTTAACCTCATCCAAATCGCCGTATTGGGTTGGATAACCACGCTTATTGCAACGCCAGCCAATGAATGGGTGGTGAAACTTGTGACGACAAAACAGTTTCCGTCTATCAGTTCGTTATCTGCACTGAACACCGATGTCGGGCCAAAGTTATGGCTGCATATTTTGTTTTTTGTTCTTATCGTTGGTGGGTTATGGGTGGCGAAAAAACAACGTTTCGCTATGGCTGTTGCGAAGATTTAAAGGGCTGTCGCGAAGATTTAAAGAGCTGTCGCGAAGATTTTAAGAGCATTTAAACACGTATCTTGGTTTATTCGGCTATCTGTTTTTTTAAGATTTTTAGTTCGTTGTCTGCTGTTACTTGTTGTTTATCATTTTTCGCTCGCTGTTTACCATTTTTAACTCAAAGCTCAACAACCATTCTTTGCGGTTCATGCCGCCGGTGTAGCCGGTTAATGTTCCATTCGCGCCGATGACCCTATGGCAGGGAACAACAATACTAAATGGATTCTTGCCATTTGCGCCACCCACTGCTCTTACGGCTTTTGGGTTGTCCATTCTTCTTGCTTGCTCACCGTAACTGATGGTTTCGCCATAAGGAATCGTTGTTAAAGCTGTCCAAGCTTTAAGTTGAAAGTCAGTCCCTTTTGGCTGCAGTGGCAAATCAAAGCTTGTACGTTTGCCTGCGAAGTATTCATCTAACTGTTTCGTCGCCAGTTGGCAAAGCTCATCTGGATTGCTAGTCATTGGCTCTTCATGATTTACATGGTCAATTTCAATAAGCGACACACCATTACTCACAATGATCATCTTGCCAATTGGTGCGTCATAGAACATTTTGTAAATGGTGTCTTCCATGTCATCTTCCTTCTTCTAGTCTCTTTCTGCTCTCAAGCTCTTCGTATCTCGGTTACTCGAATCTCTCATCTGCTCTTACATCTTTTCGCATCTCGGTTACCCGAATCTCGCATCTGCTCTTATATCTTTTCGCATCTCGGTTACCCGAATCTCGCATCTGCTCTTACATCTTTTCGCATCTCGGTTACTCGAATCCCGCATCTGCTTTAGCTCTAACACGAAGTGCAAAGCAATACCCTGAAATACCACCCATGATGTTCCCCAAGGCTAAACCAATAAACAACCCTTCGACACCATCGATTTGGCTGCCGATCCAAGCAAAGGGCAAGGTAAATACAAACAAACGCATGAAGCTCCATTGAAAGGCTTTGAGTGGTTGATGCATGGCATTCATGCCGCTGATCAGCATCATCACAATACCTTGGAATCCATAGCTAAAGGGGACGACCAACAAGTAATGCCACAAAATGCCTCGTACGGATTCTTCTTGAGAGAACAGGGCGGCCAAAGGAATGCTCAGTGGCACCATCATTAAGAAAATCAAACCTTGGAACATCACAGCAAAACGCATACTCAGAAACAGTGCCTTAAAGCTGCGTTGAGGGTTGTTTGCGCCAAAGTTCTGCGCCATGAAAGGCGTAAGGGCAGAGGTCAGGGACATCAACACAATGATAAGAATGGATTCAATACGCTGGGCAGCACCATAAGCAGCAACGGCTTCGGTTCCCTGTTTGGCCAACATCATCATTATGATGGCACCTGCTAATGGATTGAGCGCGTTCGACAGCGCAGCAGGCGTGCCGATGGTGAGTATTTGATGCCAATCGCTAAGGATGCTTTTGATATTCGGTAAAGCCAGAAGCTTCTCTCGTTTAATCAAGATGTACAGCGAGCAGCACAGAGCACCAAACCAACTGAAGCCACTGGCAATCGCAGCACCTTGAATCCCTAATTCAGGGAAGGGGCCGTATCCAAAAATGAGCAAAGGGTCGAGAACGCCGTTGATTAATCCTGCCAGCATCATAATTTTAGCGGGCGTTTTGGTATCGCCACTGGCACGAATGGCACTGTTGCCTGCCATTGGGATCACTAATAGGGGAATGGTGACATACCAGATCAGCATGTACTCAGAAATCAGAGGCAGTAACTCCGCTTCGGCACCCAACAAGGTAAATAAAGGTTCGAGTGAGATAATGCCAACAGCGGAAGCGCAACAGACCAGAAGCAGCGCGAGTAATAATCCATGACAGGTAAACCTTGCTGCGTTTTGCGCGCAGCCTTGACCGAGTAAGCGCCCAATACATGTCGAAAGGCCGATGCCGATCCCCATGGTGATGCAGTTAATCGCAAAGGTGATTGGGAAGGTAAAGCTCACCGCAGCAAGGGCTTGTGTACCCAGTAATGAGATAAAGAAAGTATCGACGAGGTTAAACATCAAGATCGCCACCATACCGAATATGGTCGGTATGGTCATGGTACGCAATGTACTCTCAATTGGGGCGGTTAATAGCCCGTGCTTATCTTGCATGCAAAACGCCGATAGAAACCAAAAGCGTAGGATAAACAGATGCGGGCGGGAAGGGAAGAAAAGCAGATGCGGGATGTGAAAGAGCTGATACGAGTAAACGAGATTCGGGATGCGAAAGGCGAAAGGCGAAAACAAAGAAGGCGATTCTCTTGTCTTCCGCTCTTCGCTACTAGTTTACTCGCATCTGCTCTTACCTATTCTTATCTGCCCCTTAGATCACAATTTTTATCTTTTCCCCCTTGGGTTCTTCCACATCGCCCCAACATATTGGGTAACCCCATGCCAATCGTGGCAACTATCAAATTAAATGGAAATTATCAGGAGATCCGACCGATGAATATCCGTCCTCTACACGACCGAGTTATCGTTGAGCGCCAAGAAGTTGAATCTAAATCTGCTGGTGGCATCGTTCTAACTGGTTCTGCCGCTGAAAAATCAACGCGCGGTACTATTCTAGCTGTTGGCAAAGGCCGCATTTTAGAAAATGGTTCAGTACAACCATTGGACGTTAAAGTTGGCGATACTGTTATCTTTTCTGAAGGCTACGGCACTAAAACTGAAAAGATCGACGGCAAAGAAGTTCTGATCATGTCTGAAAACGACATCATGGCGATCGTTGAGTAATCCGCGCCACACATTGAACTGATTTAATAAAGAATTTTAAAGGAAATTAAGATGGCTGCTAAAGACGTTAAATTTGGTAACGACGCACGTATTAAAATGCTAGAAGGTGTAAACGTTCTGGCTGACGCAGTAAAAGTAACGCTAGGTCCTAAAGGCCGTAACGTTGTTCTAGACAAATCATTTGGCGCACCAACGATCACTAAAGATGGTGTTTCAGTTGCACGTGAAATCGAACTTGAAGACAAGTTCCAAAACATGGGCGCACAAATGGTTAAAGAAGTGGCTTCGCAAGCGAATGACGCGGCGGGCGACGGAACAACAACAGCAACAGTATTGGCTCAGTCGATTATTGCTGAAGGCCTAAAAGCCGTTGCTGCTGGCATGAACCCAATGGATCTTAAGCGCGGCATCGACAAGGCGGTTATCGCAGCTGTTGAAGAGCTGAAGAACCTTTCTGTTCCTTGTTCAGACACGAAAGCGATCGCGCAAGTCGGTACTATCTCTGCGAACTCTGATTCGACAGTAGGTAACATCATTGCTGAAGCGATGGAAAAAGTAGGTCGTGATGGCGTTATCACGGTTGAAGAAGGTCAGGCTCTACAAGACGAGCTAGACGTAGTTGAAGGTATGCAGTTCGACCGCGGTTACCTATCTCCTTACTTCATCAACAACCAAGAAGCCGGTTCTGTTGATCTAGATAGCCCGTTCATTCTTCTAATCGACAAGAAAGTTTCGAACATCCGTGAACTTCTTCCGACTCTAGAAGCAGTTGCTAAGGCATCTCGTCCACTTCTTATCATCGCTGAAGATGTAGAAGGCGAAGCGCTAGCAACTCTTGTTGTGAACAACATGCGTGGCATCGTGAAAGTGGCTGCAGTTAAAGCACCTGGTTTCGGCGACCGTCGTAAATCTATGCTGCAAGACATCGCTATCCTAACGGGCGGCACGGTTATCTCTGAAGAGATCGGCCTAGACCTTGAGAAAGTAACGCTAGAAGACCTAGGTCAAGCTAAGCGCATTACGATCACTAAAGAAAACTCAACCATCATCGATGGTGCGGGTGATGAAGTGATGATCAAAGGTCGTGTTTCTCAAATTCGTCAACAAATCGAAGATGCAACGTCTGACTACGACAAAGAGAAACTTCAAGAGCGCGTAGCTAAGCTAGCTGGCGGTGTTGCAGTAATCAAAGTTGGCGCAGCAACTGAAGTTGAGATGAAAGAGAAGAAAGACCGCGTAGAAGATGCACTTCACGCAACTCGCGCTGCAGTTGAAGAAGGTGTGGTTGCTGGTGGTGGTGTTGCACTTATCCGCGCTGCGTCTAAAGTTGCTGGCCTTGAAGGCGACAACGAAGAGCAAAACGTAGGTATCCGCGTTGCACTACGTGCAATGGAAGCGCCTATCCGTCAAATCACGACGAATGCTGGTGATGAAGAATCTGTTGTTGCTAACAACGTTCGCGCTGGCGAAGGTAACTACGGTTACAACGCAGCTACTGGCGAATACGGCGACATGATTGCTATGGGTATCCTAGATCCAACTAAGGTAACTCGCAGCGCACTTCAGTTCGCAGCATCAGTTGCTGGTCTTATGATCACAACAGAAGCGATGATCACTGATAAGCCACAAGACTCTGGCCCTGCAATGCCTGATATGGGTGGCATGGGCGGTATGGGTGGCATGGGCGGCATGATGTAATCATCCCCCTGACTTAACCCTATAAAGTCTGAAAAGCCCCGTAAACTTAGTGTTTACGGGGCTTTTTTAGTTTTTACTGCCTAAGACATTCAACAAATAAGACATCCAACAAAACTTCACAACTCTATTCGATATATCAACCACGGTTCGGATCCTTTCGTTGCCTTTAATAACAAGGTTTCAGTTCCAAAATTTATGGTCATTCAAGGTTTAGACTTAAGCTCTGTCATTAACCGAACAGCCGATTAAATGGTGTCTATCTTACGTTGAGTTAACACGGAGCAACCTGCTTGCGGGCTTATCACATCGTGAATGTATCTATCGCTAATTTTTTTGATTACTGTTGAATATTAGAAAGATTCATTACCGTGCTCGAAATATTCTCTGCACCGTTATGGATCTCACCATAACGATCGAGGCTTCGGTGATTTTGGCATAGCCTTCTTTCGTAATTGACGACATTTCAGCCATCATGGTGGTCACTTCGTTGATAAATTTCTGGTTTGCTTCTACAACGTTGATTATCTCATTGGTCGAATCTGACGTTCGGGACGCGAGTTGTCCCTTTTATCATTCTTGTAAACCTGCAATGAACCTCGTTTTTATTTTAAAGCATTGTTTGAATTTTGGTACTCTCAGCAATAGTGTGCGAAATAAATTCATCGACGATACGGCTTTTGTTGTATTTACGGAAATAGGCCGTTAAAGGTAATTGAATGTCGATTTGGTTGATTGGCCTGCACACGCAACTGTCATCGGCGATAAATTTAATGCACCGAGGGGCGATGGAGATACCTAACCCTGAAGAGATGGTCGTAACCAAGTGACGCATATTCATTGGGTTTCCAACGACATTGGGCGCAAAACCGTTTTCCCTGCAAACCCGAATGATTCTCTCATAAACACCTAACCATTCATTGCGATGAAATAGATGAAGGCTTTCATTTTGGAGATCTTCAATGTCGATGCATTTTTTAGCCGCGAGAGAATGATTTTGGGGTAGGAGTGCAGTCAAACTGTCTTCGTAGACAAGATAAGAAGAAAAATAACTTTCGTCTAAATGATGGCTTTCACGACTGAAAACGATATCAACTTTATTGTCGACCATGGCCTCAATTTGCTCAGCAGGTGTCATTTCATACAGACGCAATTGGGCATTGGTGTACCTAGCGCGAAATCGGTTAATCAGTTCCGGAAGGAAAAAAGTGCACGCCGTAGCAAGATATCCGACTTTAATTTCTTGATGTTCATCAGTATCTATTTGCTTGATTACGGACTTTACTCGTTGATCATTCTCGATGATGTGTAGGGCTTCTGGCAGTAATCGTTCCCCTGATGGGGTCAGATCCACCTGATGGGTCGTGCGATCAAACAGCTTTGTTTGCAGTTCATTTTCTAGATCAGAAATATGACGAGACACGGTCGGCTGTACCGTGTGAAGTTCTCTAGCGGCTGCTGTGAAGTTCTTCAAACGCGCAACTGTGACAAAAGTAGTGAGTGTTTTCAGATCCATTGAGTGCCTATTTTTTGTTTGTATTATTGTTATACATTAATGCTATTTCCAACTTTGTTTAAGTCCGTTTAGTTTTGTTTATGGTGTAAGTCTCAGTTGTTTCTAAAACATGTCGATTAGAGCGTGTCGAACTGCATGAGATGTGCTTACTAACTCCCTACAAAACAGGAAACAAAAAATGGACATCGATGTAATCATAGTTTTAGGGTACTTCGCCTTCCTTATCGGGTTGGGTTGGGTGTTTCGTTCAGCCGCAGCGAACACGAGCGAGTACTTTCGTGGTGGTGGTAAGATGCTTTGGTGGATGGTCGGTTCTAGTGCCTTCATGATGGCGCTGAGTGCCATGACATTCACAGGTCTGATGGGTAAAGCACTGACCAGTGGTATGTCAGTTGCGATTGTTTTTTTCGCTAACGCTCTTGGATATTTTGTCAACTACCTTTTCTTTGCGGCGAAAGCCCGCCAAATGCGCGTGATCAGCCCGATCCAAGGTGTACGTTTACGTCTTGGGCGTGTCAATGAGCAAGTCTTTACATGGGCTAACGTTCCCCTAAGTGTGCTGCAAGCTGCGATTTGGCTGAATGGTTTAGCCGTTTTCACTAGTGCCGTAATTGGCGTCCCTTTAGAACAGACCATCGTAGGTGCGGGGCTGGTTGTTCTATTTATTTCTTTGGTTGGTGGCAGTTGGGCGGTTATCGCTTCTGACTTTATGCAGATGATAATCATCACCGTCATGACCTTTATTGCTGCGATGGTTGCTATCTGGAAATCAGGTGGTGTTGGTAACTTACTTGAAGTGGGCTTACCGACACAACAACTCATCGGCGATGGCTACAGTTATTCATACCTATTTGTTGGTTGGTTTATCTGTATTTTTGTTAAGCAGTTTTTCAGTACCAACAACATGGTGGACTCTTATCGATTTATTGCATCAAAAGACACGAAGAATGCTCGGAAAGCAGCGCTGTTAGCATGTGGTTTGATGATCATTGGCCCTTTGATGTGGTTCCTACCTGCTTGGTTTGTCGCAGGAAATTATCCTGATACCAGCACTTGGGGACTTGAAGGTTTAGGCAGCAAAGTCGCAGACGCAACTTACTACATGTTCGTTAAGAACGAGATGCCAGTTGGTATGGTTGGGTTGATGTTGGCAGCCATGTTCGCCGCGACAATGTCATCAATGGACTCTGCACTAAACCGTAACGCAGGGATCATCTTAAAAAGCGTGTACGAACCTTATTTCTGTAAAGAGGCAACAGAAGCTAAATTAATGAGTGCGAGCCGAGTGCTTACCGCTGCATTCGGAATCATCATTATCATTTCTGCCCTGTTCCTCACTTCTTTGAAGCAGTTTGGTCTTTTTGACCTCATGATGCTTGTTGGCACCTTGGTTGGGTTCCCAGTCCTTATTCCATCTATTATGTGTTTCTTCATCAGAAAAACACCAGATTGGGCCGGATGGGGCACTATCTTAGTCGGTATGGTGGTGTCATCTATTATTGCGTTTTTCATCACTCCAGAGGTGATGCAAGGCATTCTTGGGATTGACCAACCGTTATCTGCTCGTGAGTTTGCGGAAATGAAATCAGTGACGCTTGGCGTGGTTGGCCATATGTCAATTACTTTGCCGTTCTTTGTTCTCTCCCAGTTCTTCTATAAAGGGCACACTCCTGAGCGAGAAGTTGAAGTTAATCGTTTCTTTAGCAATGTTGATACTGAAGTCGTGGTGGAAGACAACGCTACGAGCATCGCAATGGACAACAAACAGCGCGATATGCTTGGAAAAATGCTGCTGGTTGCCGCGGTGTTCCTCTCTATGTTGGTTCTTATTCCGAATCCAATGTGGGGGCGCATGTTGTTTATGATTGTTGCTCTGATCATCGGTGGTATTGGTGGTCTACTTCTACTTGCTTCAAAAAGAGCCAGCCGCTCAATAAAGTCCATATCTATAACAAATAATGTTTAATCAAAATGGGCTGAATTCGTTCAGCCCAAGGATCTCACTATGTCAGTACAAGAAAAGTTTGGTGGCGAACTCTCCGATGAAGAGTTTCGCAAATTCACCTTATATACCACTCAAAGCAACAACAAACAGGACGATGAAGCACGAGCTCAAATTCTTGGTTTCACGAATGAAAACGTGCGTATTGCGCCGGGTGCCATCGTTCGCATTGGAGACAATCAATTAGGTCCACGTAGCTATGTTGGTTTGTACAGCTACATCAACGGTGATGTCGTCATTGGTGAAGATGTCGCGATTGGTCCTCACGTTTCTATTGTTGCGGGTAACCATGTGTTTGACCCAATGACGAATTGTTTTAGTGGACGAAGTTGTTGGGAGAAGGGGAGCGTTGTCATTCAAAGAGGCGTCTGGCTTACCTCTGGTGTCGTTATTACACCAGGAACGACGGTCGGTGAGTGCGCGCTTATCTGTGCCAATTCCGTGGTTACATCAGATGTTCTCCCTTATGCGATAGTCGCTGGCACACCAGCTAAACAAATTGGTCGGATTGACCCTGAGTCAGGCCAATATCACTGGTTTAATAAGGAGTAATTAATCCATGTTAACCCTAACAAGAAAACATGACTTTCAGTTATTCACTTCACCAACAAAGCATACTGTCGTGGTAAATCCACCCAGTTTTAACTGGCCTCATGAGCGTTATGAGGCGTTGTATTGTCTTGAGTTAGAGGCTGTAGACCATAAAAAATCATGGCATTGGGAGCGTATTCAGTCTCCTATGCAGCTGGACTTTTCCCTTGAACAGGGCAACTACCGTTGGCGAGTAAGATGTGAACAAAGTGGGGGATTATCTCTTTGGCACGAGTTCTCTATTGATGCGGAGACAGAGGGATATTTAGCCCCATCGGCGAAAGAGCTGTTTGCTTTATGTGAAGAGCATGATCAGTTCTTACTGTATTTCGACATTGATATCCCAACTATACAAAAGTCGGTTTCAGAGTTTCGAGCGAAATTTTCTGCAAGTGTTGAATGCATTGATATTGAAGCGATCCAATACCCTAATCACTATCGCAGAGGGCAGGAAGAAGGGAAGCGTACAGCCATTGCAAATGTGCGTAACTGGATTGACCGTGATTTGATTGCCTTAACGTTACTCTATCGAGTTTGGGGTGACGATACTGCTGGTCATCAAGCTTGTCAGGTGTTATTGCGCCTTGCTGAGTGGAGCCCAGAGGGACCCGCTTCTTTGCTTCGCCCATGTACTTGGGGAGATGAGGTCGGTTTGTCTTTAGCAAGGAACTTATATCTCGCTTACCACTGGCTGTCGCCTTTATTGACAGAGGAAGAACGTGATTTTGTTCGTCCATTATTGGTTCGCTTAGCGTTTCAAATGGAAGAAAGGCTAGAACAAGACCAGTTTAAGCAGTTTCCGGGGCATTCTCATACATCAAGGCTTCCAGCTTACTTAGGTATTGCCGCCCTTACTTTGCATAAAGAGTTTGATATCACCACGTGTGAACGTTGGTTGGACTACGCATTGACGATTTATCGAGGTGTTTTGCCATTTTATGGAGGCGAAGATGGAAGTTGGGTTGAAGGGCCTTTTTATTCGTCGTCTTATACCAAGTGGCATCATCCGTTCTTTTTGGCTGTGGAGCGTTTGAGTGGATTCTCTTTCTATAATCATCCGTTTTACAAAAACTATGTCAAATTTGCAATGGACTTTGTGGCGACTCAAGAACGTATTCACCCGTTTGGTGACGGCTTTTGGTGTCAACGAGAAGGCAAAGAGTGGCCCGGGTTCTTCGCTCAAAATCCACTACGTATTTACGCACAACGCTACGGTGATCAGGCCGCCCGTAGTTTGGATAAAGTGCTAGAAGATGAAGTCCAGTCTTACAAATTGCATCTATTAGATGTTGTGCCAACCATACCGCAGTTGAGCCATCGTGAGGTGACGGATGGCGTCGACGAGTATTCAAATGACTTAGCGCATATTTATTACTCATACGCTGGCCTGGGCAAGCTGTCGAAAAACAAGATGGCTCTGTATTACCGCGCGAGTCAATTTGGCAACAGCTCACACCGTCATGCCGACCAAGGTAACTTTGCTTTCGTTGATCAGGGCCAAAATATCTTAACCCCAAGTGGCAGTTATGGTTATCGATTTGGTAGCCAACATCACAGCTTGTGGACTCGAACCACTCAAGCGCACAACTTGCCTTTGATTGCTGGAATGGGGCAAAAGTTGGATTGTCCTTCAGGTGTTGCTCAATTGATCAAACAGAAAAACGACGCGGATTTCAACTACGTTGTTCTTGATTTAACCGAGGCTTACGTGGGCTGCAAACATTATTGGCGAACGCTTGTTCAAGTAGCAGATAAAGGTGTGGTGATTTTTGACGACATCGAGCTAACTGAAGCGAGAGAGCTCCAATGGCGTTTGCACACTCCGAGTGACGTCAAGCTTGGAGCTGATAAGGTTCGACTTCTTCAAGGCAATCTTGAGTACTGCCTTCAGCTTATTGGAGAAGATATGGGGAGCCCAAGGTTCGTTCCAGAAATCAATGATGCTAGTGACTTTTATGGTGACGTTGAATCGGATGCTCAGAAGCAAATCAACCATCTAGAGTGGCAGTTACCAGCACGTTTTAACCACCGTGTACTGATGAGTTGTGTAAAGGAGGTGAACTTGAGCTGTCATCTAAATGAAGAGGGGGCAGTTATCGATTGGGACGGTGTGCTTCTTCATCTCGGAGTCAAAGAGTGTCTTCTTCAACCGCAGTGATACACCAAACCCGCTGCAATGCTATCGCGGTGGGTTTTCAACATAACAATAAAGAGAAACAACAATGAATATTACTTCTAAAACCCTACTGGCGTTGACCATTTCGGCTATCTCTTCTCATGCGATGGCGCAACTTGATCCAAGCAAAGCACCGTCTGAAAATTTTGATTTGTCCAAATGGAAAATAGTAATTCCGATGGAAGACACAAAACCTGAGCGTAAAGGTAAAGTGATGGAAATCTCCAAAGCTGAGTTGAATGAAGGCTACCAACATGCACCGTGGTTTTATACCGACAAAGAAAGTGGCGCAATGGTGTTTGCGGCTCCGAATAAAGCGATGACGACACCGAATTCGAGTAATGCTCGCTCTGAGCTTCATGCTTTAATCTCAGATAATGCATCGATTGGTCCTTATGAACCTGCGAACAATTTTGTCCTTGCATCACATCCTGATGCTGATGAGTTTGGTGCCATTGGTGGAAAAATGAATGCGACTCTTGCTGTCGACCATGTAAGCCAAAGTGGTGACCATCGTCATAATGACTCTTTCTCTGTTGTTATTGGACAGATTCATGCAGGGACGAATGAACCTCTTAAAATTTTCTACCGTAAGTTGCCTGATCAAGAGTATGGTTCGGTATTTTGGAATTATGAAAATAACGCATTAGGCGATGATTACCATCGTCGTTTGGATATTTCTCACAACGTTTTTGGCAAGGCTAAAATTAGATTTGGTGAGCCAGAACCCACTGACGGTATCAAACTCGGGGAGAAATTTTCCTACGAGATCCAAGTTGATGGTGATGTTATGTATCTCGAGTTCACGAAAAACTTGGAGAGCAAAATGCCAATCACTCGTTCTTTTGCGATTGACTTAGCGAAGGGGCACTACCTTGGTAATAAGTACGATGCTGGATATAAAAATGAATGGTTCTTCTTTAAAGCCGGTGCATATAATCAATGTAGTACGGGTGTTGTTCGTTGTAAAAACGAAGGTATTGAGGCTGGAGATTATACTCAGGTTAGTTTCTACCGACTCGATATTAAACACTAGATTTTTAATTTGACAAAGACATGAATGCTGCATTAAAGGTGTTTAACTGTTTTTTAGGAGAACTTAACCTTCCGAAATTACCTAGTGATATATGGTACTCCGTTTCTGATAGTATAAAAGAGATTGATATTGTGACATTCTTCTAAGTGTAACCATAAAGCTATATATTGCCGATGATTCAATCATTTGATGATAGGTGAGGGTACAATGAAGGGTGTTGTTGTCATGCTTTGTTTTAATTTCCGTTCAAAGTAATAGCTTAGGTTGTTATGGGCGGCATGATGTAATCATCCCCCTTTCTCGTAACAGAGAAAGCCATACATAAGCTTTAGAAAACGGAGACCTCGGTCTCCGTTTTGTTTTGCTCGTTATAATTGGATTCGTTGTTAAACTGAGATTCCAGATACTTCGTTCCTCAGTTCAGGAATGACAGTTGTTACTGTTTAAGTTATTTTGTGTTTCGTCATTCCCTACAGCGAGGCACGAGCGTGATAGGGAATCTTTACAACCTTCAAATAGAAACATGGGCCTAGATCGCTACTCTTACCTCTCACCGTATCCCTTTCTTTATATTGCTCTTTATGATTTAGCGTCTTATATTCAACAGTACAGTTATGACATTGGTCTAACATGGATAGCTGTTGAATAAAGGATAATAAATGCTTGATTGAAAATGGATTAATCAAGTCAACAATAAGTCAGTGGAGACTCCCCAATGAAAAAATTACTTTCAGTACTTGCTGTGTCTGCAGCAGTAATGGCACCGGCGGCATTTGCTTCTTCGCCTGTTATGTTTTCAACGATCAACGGCTTCAATGCTCCGGATTCAGATGCGGTTGGCGGTGTACGTGTTGCGTTGCTTCATGGGCAAGTGAATGACGTTAAAGGTGTCGACCTTGCTATTATTGGTATGTCAGAAACACAAACCACGACGGGTGTGAACCTGGGTATTTTTGGCGCGCACAAAGTAAACCAAGAAATGACAGGTGCTTCTTTGGGTATATTCAACTGGAACCCAGGAAAAACAACGGGTCTTAACCTAGGTGCTGTGAACATCACTAATGATGTGAAAGGCGCGAACGTGAGTTTTGTTAACTATTCTGAAGGCGACACTTTGGTTGATGTTGGTGCGGCGAACCTTTCAGAAGTGTCGACGGTTCAGGTTGGTATCTTCAACAAAACAACGAAGATTGAAGGCGTGCAAATTGGCTTGATCAACTGTGCTGATAACGGTTTCTTCCCGTGCTTCCCGATTGTAAACTTTGCTAAGTAAATTGTAGTGAGCCTTTCAACTCCCTATTGGCGAGTTGCTTTTTTTAGTAAGGCTTAAAGCTTTCAATGTTTAAACCTATTAACGCCTAAGCCCTTGAGCTTAGGCGTCATTGCTTCCCATTCCATTCCTAACGCACATATCTCAAATGACTCAATAAGCATTCTGTTTTATATTTGCTATTGCAGTATTTTTACTTATAAGTACAATGTGCGATAAATTCCCAACGATGATTTATATGCTTTGATTAATCCCCATACCGTCGATTTTAAAAAGGCTTTTTTAAGTCTAACCGCCAGTTTTTTAGTAGTTTTGAGCTTGTTGCTCGTTGATTCAGCGGAAGAATCAGATAAACAGTATGGAATCGAAAACCAAGGCGTGACACGCTCTTTAGCGGAGCTCACACAGATCATTAATGCACTTGAGTACAACATCACTGCGCTCTACCCACTGCATGGTGACACCTACGTATTCTCGCATGAGAAAAAGATCGAAGATGAAACGTGCTATTTCACCAGTGAAGAGCAGCATGCCCCTCGCTTTGACTTTATGTTCTCTGGCCCTCGCGAGATGTGCGACCCGAAATCGGACCTTTATACCGAGGCGGGGAAGCGCCTGTTTATCGCGCCGACCATGGCTTATTTTGCCAATACCATAGAGACCATCTCTGCGATCTACTTTATTTCAAAAGAGAAGTTTATTATCTCTTCTCCCTCAGATATTGCCCAATATATGAAAGGCGATACGTTCGACTCTGTCGTAAATAGCCGACCATATTGGATTAATACGATTCGCTTTGGCTTAGCTCAAGGCCAAGATCAGGTAGTGTATACCGGTCAATACGATGATTACTTAACAGGTAAGAAAGTGGTGACCTTAACCAAAGGGATCTACGTTAATGGCGAGTTTAAAGGGGTATTGGGTGTCGATGGCTATGTCTCTAACCTCGTATCGAACCCTACCCATGGTTATAAAGTCACCAGTACTCGAGGCGCAAACAAGTACGGGTTTATGGACTTTACTTATTCCAAGCCTCTCTATGTTGATGACATTAACACCCAGCTATACCTGAGCATTGAAGAAGATAAGATCGAGCACTTTCTGCATGTATTGGCGATGGAGAAGATTCAGCTTTCGATACTGTTGGTTTTGTATTTGCTCTCGGTTTTATGGCTATGGCGTTTTTATACAAGACAAGAACACCAGCGTTTGAATGACCTAGCAATGCGCGATCCATTAACGGGCTTACTGAATCGACGTGGCTTTGAAGCTCGATTACTGGCTCAGGATGAACAGCCGATTATTGGTGTTGGCGTGTTTGATATCGATGATTTTAAAGTGGTTAATGATCAGTATGGCCACAAAACGGGGGACGAGGTGATTTGCCATGTTGCTCAGTTGATGCTGAACAGCGTTAGGCAGCAAGATATCGTGGCACGGTTTGGTGGTGAAGAGTTTGTTGTCGCGATCACGGGTGAATCTTCTGAGTTGCTTTCGTCGATCTTTGAGCGAATTCAAAACGATATTAGCCTGCAAAGTTATCGATGCCCAACGGGTGACAAGGTGAATATTTCTGTTTCTGGGGGAGCGACGCTCTACTCTCTGTATAAGTTCGACAGTGTCGGGCACTTGTGGGAAAACCAGAGTATTCGTTCTTCGGACGAGCAGCTCTATAAGGCCAAGGCTGCTGGTAAGAACCAGGTGTGTATTCAGGTGTATTAATTAGTTGGATACACAAAGGCCTAGTCGTGTGACTAGGCCTTTTTAATGTCTGTTTCAGGTTGAGGTTACTTCTTCACGCGGCCTTTTCTCATCCACTTCTGATGCACACCACGGCGTAGGCTCTGGAAGCTGTTTTCCACCTTGTCGACACCAAGTAGGATAACCAGCGCCATTAGCGTGATAATGACAGACTGAGAGAGATGGCCTAAGGCAATCATCATGCCTAATGCAGCGAGTACCCAAATAATCGCAGCTGAAGTCACGCCATGAATCTTGCCATCAAGCGTCATCATGACCCCTGCACCAAGGAATCCAACACCCGTAATGATCTGACCAAGCACACGAGCTTGATCGAGCGTGTTGGGGGATAGGCTAATCGCCATGGTGAGAAAGAAATAGGTACCACTGATGATCAGAATCGACGTTCGGATTCCGACGGGTTTACCGCGTGTTTGCCTTTCGATTCCGATTAAAGAACCGCATAACATGCATGCTGCGAGGCCTGCCCAGCTAAAGGGGGCAAGGTTGAGAGTTTGTTCTATAAATTGTGACATATCACCCCTCCTAAGAATTTAGAATAGAGCCGAGTATGCTAATAATAGACCGGACGATCGAACAAAAAATTTTTGTCTTAACGATTGCTAGTGATGACTTAAAATCTAGCAGCCGTTTGTCGTTAATTCAAAGCTAGGCGCAGAAGAAGAGGTTGCTTCGTTGTAAAGTAAGAAGCAGTCTTCCGAAGATTTCTTCTTACTTTTGGTCATGAAACGAATCCATGGTATTTCTTTAGAAGTATTATGGAAATACCATTCAGCAGGATCATTCGCATTAAATATGGAATCTGCGAAAGTACTTTCAATCAACAGACTCCAAGCATTTGCTGAGTCTGCCGCTGGGTACCCATATGCAAGTTCTATGTTGTCACCTTCGATTGTAATTTTAGCAGCGCTTAACTTTTCTAAACCTTGCTGAATTGCAATCGGGTAAACCATGTCAGCAGCACTTTGCATACCGCCTCTCAAACCTTGAAGGGCTGAAATACGAGCATCACTCTGTAGATTGAGAAATTTCGACGCCGCAGTCACTGAAATAATGCCTAAAATAACAATTACGATGACCAATTCGATCATAGTAAAACCTCTGTGTGAGGATGGCTTGTTTTTCGGATACGTCTTCATTTCGGCAACTTCTTTATTCAATATGTAGATCGAGTGGCGTCTTGCTGCTGCGTCCGCCAATTTCACGAGTTAACTTAGGTACGAGGTAGCCAGAAACCTCAGAGATTAATCCCTTAAAGTGATGCTTGGCTTCTTCATCGGAAATATAGAAATGAGCGGCGCCCTGAACCTTATCAAGTACATGCATATAATAAGGTAAAACACCGGCGTCGAATAGCTTTTCGCTTAATTCTTTCAATGAGTTAGCACTGTTATTTACACCTTTTAGCATCACGCCTTGATTGAGCAGAGTGGCCCCACTTTGCTTAAGCTTATGAAAGGCTTGCTTGAGTTCTAAGTTAATCTCGTTGGCATGATTAATATGGCTCACCATCACCACATTGAGGCGAGTTTGAGCTAACAGTTGGCACAGTTCATCCGTCACTCGAGCTGGGATTACAACCGGTAATCGGCTATGAATTCGAACGGTTTTCACATGCGGAATCTGTTCGATGGTATTGATCAGCCATTCGAGTTCGCTGTCTTTGGCCATCAAAGGGTCGCCACCGGATAAGATAACTTCGTTGATCTCTAGATGAGCGGCTACATAGTCGAGGCTGGTTTGCCACACAGACTTAGAACCCTTGTTATCTTGATAAGGGAAGTGACGGCGGAAGCAGTAGCGGCAGTTTATGGCGCAGCCCCCTTTTACGATCATCAGTGCACGACTTTTATATTTGTGCAGCAACCCTGGGATCGCGTTTTCTTGCTCTTCTAGTGGATCGGCTGAATAGCCTTGATGAACCTCGAACTCTTCGTTGAGTGGTAACACCTGACGCAATAGAGGGTCGTGTGGGTTGCCTTTTTCCATTCGTTCGACAAAGCTAAGGGGTACCCTAAGTGCAAATAATTCACGAGCAGCGAAGCCTGCTTGCCACGGTGTTGGGTCTATTTCCAATGCCTCAAGCAGTTTTGACGGGTCAGAGATCGCATTCGATAGTTGTTTGAGCCAGTTTTGCTCAACAGATTCGACTTTTCGGGTTATGATATGCGGCATTGAAATTAACTCAAAGATGTGGAAGAGAAAATCATGGCGTCAGTAAGCACCAATGAATTCAAAGGCGGTTTAAAATTCATGTTAGATAACGAGCCTTGCGCAATTATCGACAATGAATACGTTAAGCCAGGTAAAGGCCAAGCGTTTAACCGTGTAAAACTTCGTAAACTGCTGTCAGGCAAAGTGTTAGAGAAAACATTCAAGTCAGGCGAAAGCTTCGAGCTTGCAGATGTTGTTGACGTTGAATTAGGCTACCTATACAACGATGGCGAATTCTACCACTTCATGAACAACGAAACATTTGAGCAAATCGCAGCAGACGTAAAAGCAGTCGCTGATTCAGCAAAATGGTTAGTTGAAAATGACGTTTGTACTCTAACGTTGTGGAATGATAACCCTATCACTGTTACTCCGCCAAACTTTGTTGAGATCCCAGTAACTGAAACTGATCCTGGCCTGAAAGGCGATACACAGGGTACGGGTGGTAAACCTGCAACTCTAGCAACAGGCGCGGTTGTTCGTGTACCTCTATTCATCGCTATCGGTGAAGTTGTTAAAGTTGATACTCGTACTGGCGAATACGTTGGTCGTGTGAAGTAATTTGATTGTGTCCACCTTATTTGGGGTGGCTCAGTGAAATAGAAAAGGTCGCTTATGAGCGGCCTTTTTTGTGCCTTAAGAACAGATGCGCGTAAACGAGATGCGGGATACGAAGAGCGGGAAGAGCAGATACGAGTAAACGGGATGCGGGATACGAAGAGCGGGAAGGGCAGGTGCGAGTAAACGAGATGCGGGATGAGAAGAGCTAGAAGGGCAGATGCGAGTAAACGGGATGCGAGATATTCGACAAACAATAAAAAAGCAGAGCTGGATAACCTAGCTCTGCTTTCTATTTTCTGCTCTTAAGCTCTTCGAATCTCGATTACTCGAATCCCGCATCTGCTTTTAAGCTCTTCGATACTCGACTACTCGAATCCCGCATCTGCTCTTAACTGTTAGATCATAAAGATGAAGATAACAGACAGTGCGCTGATTAGGCCTGCAACGAAGTAGCAGCCCACTTTACCTGCAACGCCGACGTGGAACTTAAGGTCGTGCATGCCGTGGTGAAGACGGTGCATTGCGTGCCACATTGGCAGAGCTAGCGTACCGATGATGAATAACGCACCGATAATGCTGGTGGCAAACTCAGAAACACGCTCGTAGCTCATTGCATCCGCATCGATAATGCCCATTGGGACTAAGATACCCAGCACTAAAATCGTGATTGGTGTGATCATCGCGAACCAAGTACCGCCAGCGCCGAATAGGCCCCACCAGATTGGTTCATCAGAGCGTTTCGGGTTTTGGTTAACAGACTTAAGGTGGTTAACAGGTTTCATTTTGTAATTTGTGTTCATAACGAAGCTCCTTACACCACCATAAGAACGATTAAAGAAATAAATGCCACCGCTGCCCACTGGGTCAGTACGATGATTCTTTTATCTACCAATTTGCCTTTAAGGCGGATTGGCATTACTTGAGGCATCATGCTGAAGAAGGTCTGAGCGTGCAGTAAGCTGCCTAGCAGTGCCACGATGTTGATACCAACAACGACAGGGTTAGCCATAAAGCTCAACCAGCCTGCCCACGCTTCAGGACCTTTCACTAGCGAACCCAAACCGAAGGTTAGGAACAGAGTGAATAGAATCAAAGGCAGTACAGTCGCTTCACGTAGCATGTAGAAACGGTAGAACGGATGGTTGCTCCACCACGTTCTCTTCATTTCACGAACATAAGGTTTACGATTGCTCATATTACGCTTCCTCCGTCGCTTTAACCGGTTCGCCATCAGGTTTGAACATCGAAATAACGAAGTCCATTGAAGACTCAACTTTACCTTGGTTTACTGCAGCCGCTGGGTCTACTTTCTTCGGACATACGTCAGAACAGTAACCTACAAACGTACAGCCCCAAGCGCCGTTGTCGCCATTGATAAGCTTCATACGTTCAGCTTTACCATTGTCACGGCTATCTAGGTTGTAGCGGTGAGCAAGAGCAAGTGCCGCAGGGCCGATGAACTCAGGGTTGAGACCAAACTGAGGACACGCTGCGTAACACAAACCACAGTTGATGCAGCCAGCGAACTGTTTGTACTTCGCCATTTGCTCTGGAGTTTGGATGTTAGTGCCGTCTTCTGGCTTGCGGTCGTTACCAATGATGTAAGGCTTGATTGCTTCAAGGCGCTCGATGAACGGCGTCATGTCGACAATCAAATCTTTTTCGATTGGGAAGTTAGCCAAAGGCTCAATCTTGAAGCCATTCGGGTAGTCACGTAAGAAGCTTTTACATGCCAGTTTTGGCACGCCATCAACCATGATGCCGCAAGAACCACAAATCGCCATACGACAAGACCAACGGTAAGACAGGTCTTTATCTAGGTTATCTTTGATGTAACCAATCGCATCAAGTACTGACATGGTTTCATCAAACGGAACTTCAAAGGTTTGAAAATGAGGTTCTGCGTCGTGCTCAGGGTCATAACGCAGGATTTCAATTTTTTGGATTCGATTCGCTGACATTATGCTTGCTCCTCTTCGCTCTTCTTCGCATTCTCTTCTGCTGCTTTTTCAGCAGCAGCGGCTTTCTCGGCTGCTTCACCGTATAGACGAGCTTTAGGTTGAGATTTAGTAATCTTAACGCCGCTGTAGTCGATGGTTGGTGCTGCATCTTCGTTGTAGAAAGATAGAGAGTGTTTCAGGAAGTTCACGTCATCACGTTCTGTGCAGTTGTCGTCTAGACGTTGGTGTGCACCGCGAGACTCTTTACGAAGGATCGCTGAGTGAACCATCGCTTCTGCAACTTCAAGGCCGTAACCCACTTCGATAGCGTAAAGTAGGTCAGTGTTGAACACTTTGCCTTTGTCTTTAATGCTGATCTTCTTGTAGCGCGCTTTCAGTTCAGTGATTTTGTCGATGGTTTCTTGCATCAAGTCTTCTTGACGGTAGATACCACAACCCGCTTCCATGGTGTGACCCATTTCAGTGCGGATGTCAGCCCAGTTCTCATCGCCTTCTTGAGCCAAGATGCCTGCGATGCGATCTTCAACCGCTTTGATTTGCTTAGTAATAGCTTCTTCGTTCCAGCCTTTGAATTCAGCGGCACGTTTCACGGCTTGTTCACCGGCTACGCGGCCAAATACCACGAACTCAGCCAGAGAGTTAGACCCTAGGCGGTTTGCACCGTGTAGGCCAACTGAAGCACATTCACCAACGGCGAATAGGCCTTTAATGCGAGTTTCACACGTACCGTTAGTTTCAATACCACCCATGGTGTAGTGAACGGTAGGGCGAATTGGGATTGGCTCTTTTGCTGGGTCTACGTTTACGTACGCTTTTGCAAGCTCACAGATGAACGGAAGACGCTCTTGCAGGTACTCTTCACCAAGGTGGCGAAGGTCAAGGTGTACGACATCACCAAGTGGGTGCTTGATGGTGTTGCCTTTCTGCTGCTCGTGCCAGAATGCTTGAGAAACTTTGTCACGAGGACCCAGTTCCATGTATTTGTTTTTCGGCTCGCCCACTGGAGTTTCAGGGCCCATGCCGTAATCTTGTAGGTAACGGTAGCCGTTCTTGTTGACGATGATACCGCCTTCACCACGACAACCTTCGGTCATCAAGATGCCAGTGCCCGGTAGGCCTGTTGGGTGGTATTGAACGAACTCCATATCACGCAGTGGTACACCGTGGCGATAAGCCATTGCCATACCGTCGCCAGTTACGATGCCGCCGTTAGTATTGCAGTGGTAAACACGACCTGCGCCACCGGTTGCTAATACAACAGATTTCGCTTTAATCGTAACAAGCTCACCTTCAGACATATGAATCGCGATTAGGCCTTGTACTTCGCCATCTTCAACGATCAAATCCACCACAAAGTACTCATCAAATCGTTTGATTGTGTCGTACTTCATCGAAGTCTGGAACAGAGTATGAAGCATGTGGAAGCCGGTTTTATCCGCTGCGAACCACGTTCTCTCTACTTTCATACCGCCGAATCGGCGTACGTTTACTTCACCGTTTTCTTTACGACTCCATGGGCAGCCCCATTGTTCCATTTGGATCATTTCGCGAGTCGAGTTTTCAACAAAGTATTCAACAACATCCTGTTCACATAGCCAGTCGCCACCGCCAACAGTATCGTTGAAGTGGTTATCTAGGCTATCTTCGTCTTTAATTACTGCTGCTGAACCGCCTTCTGCTGCTACCGTGTGCGAACGCATTGGGTAAACTTTAGAAATCAGTGCTACTTCCAATTCAGGATTAGCTTCAGCCGCAGCGATAGCTGTACGAAGACCAGCGCCGCCTGCGCCGATGACTGCGATATCTGTGGTAATTGTCTTCACAGTTATTCTCCAGTGTGATGCGGAGTATTCCGCTTGTTATTATAAAAAGCCTATTTAGGAGGTTCTAAATCGTAGGAACCATTTAGCACCCCTAAGCCTTAAGTGGTAGGTTCAGTGTAAGAGAGGAAGGCATTTCAAAAATTGATGTATTTGGGTTTTTAGGTCGGTAATGCATATGGAGGCATAGAAATTATAGGTTATGTGACTGCAATCACGGCAATGAATTGTTGATAACGATTAACCCACAGGACGGGTGTTAACGGCTTGTTGAGTATGATTTTCGTTATCAATGTTGATGTGAAAGCTGTATTGATAATTGTATTGTAGAACGTAATTTTCTGGCTTCATTAAAACAACATTTTGCTTTCATCAATAGACAGATAGAAGCTTACAAAAGAGACGAAAGGTGGTAATTTTCGTCGCCTAGAATTCAGTGATATGGAACTTAATAATGCACTCTACATGGCAACCGGCCGCAACCATTAAGCAGTTAAAGCAACGTGCTGATATCCTTAATCAAATTCGCCAGTTCTTTACAGAGCGAAACGTGATGGAAGTGGATACGCCAGCCATGAGTCACGCCACGGTGACGGATGTGCATTTGCATACGTTCAAAACTGAATTTGTAGGGCCGGGTTATGCGCACGGCCAACCACTGTTCTTTATGACGAGCCCAGAGTTTCATATGAAACGACTGTTAGCGGCGGGCAGTGGCTGTATCTACCAAATTTGTAAGTCTTTTCGTAATGAAGAAAACGGCCGTTACCATAATCCTGAGTTCACCATGTTGGAGTGGTATCGCGTTGGCTTTGATCATCATGACCTGATGGATGAAATGGATTTGCTGTTACAGCAGGTTCTAAAATCAGGTGTTGCGGAGCGAATGACTTACCAACAAGTCTTTATTGATGTATTGGGTGTGTGTCCGTTGGAAGATTCGATGGATACCTTAAAGCAGGCTGCCGCGAAACTAGGGCTCAGCGACATTGCAGATCCAGAACAAGACCGCGATACGCTATTGCAGCTTCTTTTCAGTATTGGCGTTGAAGCGAAAATAGGCCAAGACGTTCCTGCGTTTGTTTATGACTTCCCAGCATCACAAGCAGCGTTAGCCAAGATTAACCCGAATGATCCACGAGTGGCGGATCGCTTTGAGGTGTATTTCAAAGGGATTGAATTGGCAAACGGCTTCCATGAACTCGATAAACCACAAGAACAACTTCAGCGCTTTGAAGGTGATAATGCCAAACGTATTGAGATGGGCTTATCGCCTCAACCGATTGACCATCACTTGATTGAGGCATTAAAAGCGGGCTTACCAGACTGTGCGGGTGTTGCTTTAGGTATCGACAGGCTAATCATGCTGGCGCTGGGCTACGACCACATCGATGATGTGACGGCTTTCCCGTTCCCGCGTTCTTAGTTTTTTGCTTTTGTTTTTACTGAGAGTTAATAGTCCTTAGCTAGTAACGGTTAACTCTCAGCTTTCAATCCGCTTCTAATCAGCTTTACTCGCTGACCAGAATACCAGTGCCACTAGCTAACCAAGATACCAGTACCCACCACGGCAACAATGGCACCTATCCAAGCGTAGGCATTTGGCCTCTGTTTGGTGTACAACCAGAGTATCGGTAACAACATGATGGGCGTGGTTGAAGATAACAGAGCGACCATGCCGACATTGCCTTCCTGCAACGCGTACAAGATCAGCGTCATTCCTACAGCCATTGCCAAAAACCCGTTAACCGCGGTAATCGCGAATATCTGCTTATTCATTGGGTTAAGTGCGCGTGAAAGTTTGGCGCCCGTTAAGCGAAACAGTGAGTGAGCAACAAAAGCGGTGATCATTCGAATAGCAGAGGCGGCTATTGGGTCGATACTGGTTTGCATCACGGGTTTGGCAATAATGCCGCCCAATGCTTGGCAGATCGCGGCGGTGATTCCCAACGCCACACCAATCCACACCGTGCCCTTAATGGTTTCGAGTTGGTTGTTCGCTTGGCCACGACGACCAAAGAAGATTGCGGTTAATACACCACTAAACACCAATGCCGAGCCAATCAGCTCCACCGAAGTCATGCTTTCGCTAAACAGGAAGTAACCAAGAATCGCGGAGAACACGGCGTGACAAGAGAACAGCAAACCCGCTTGGCGCGGTCCCATTCGGTTCAAACAAGCAAATAGGGCGGTATCACCAATGAAGATGCCAATTAGTCCAGACAGCATCATCGGCGTGACTAAGTCAGCTTCCACACTTGACCAACCGCCAGTAAACCAAGCCATGCTCGATAAGATGATAGCGGTACAACCCATTCGCCAGCGGCTATAGGCGAAAGAACCTAAGTGTTGAGCAGGCTTTACTGACATTAGGCTCGCAATCGCCCAAAGAAAAGCGGCAGCTAGAGCTAACCATTCGAATCCCATCTGAATAACATCCTTGTGTCTGGGATAAATTAGCTCATCAATATGCATCAAACCGAACTGAGAACAAAGTGATTCTTATGAAAGAACGACTTTGTTTCAGTTATTAGTTTATGTCAGCTGTCACTTGCTGGTGTGGTTCAACTTACTTTGCTTGAGGCGCGCTATATCTCAAAGCGCTATACCTCAAAGCGCTAAACCTTAAAACGCTATACCTTAAAGCGCTATACCTTAAAGCGCTCCACGTCTTGGCGCATCGACTCAGCAGCGCTGCTCATTTCATTTGAGCTATTGCGACTGCTTTCCGCTTGCTGGGCAAGATCGTCGGATGCGTCTTTGATTCCTTGCGTATTACGACTGATGTCCTCGCTGACCGCGCGTTGCTCTTCTGCAGCACTGGCTATTTGCAGCGCCATATCGTTGATTTCAGTGATCGCTTGCGTGATTTTAGTCAGGCTGCCATGGGCTTGTTCTGCGAAGCCAACACTGTTCTCTGCCAGTTGAGTGCTGGTGGTCATGCTTTCAACGGCATGTTCGGTATTCTTCTGCAGCGTATCAATCATCACGCGGATTTCTTCGGTCGAGCCATGCGTTCGTTGGCTTAGCACGCGCACTTCATCGGCCACAACCGCAAATCCACGACCTTGTTCACCTGCACGAGCGGCTTCAATCGCCGCATTCAACGCCAACAGGTTGGTCTGTTCGGCAATGCCTTGAATGGTGGAGAGGATCTGGTTGATGCTTTGAGCATTGCTCTCTAATTCACGAATCACATTGGCGGCATCTTCAACTTGAGTCGCCAAGCCAGTAATCGCATCGCGGTTTTGTTGGATGACCTCTTGGCCTTCGTTACAAGCGGTGGCGGATGCCTGAGAAGCGGATGCCGTTAATTCGGCATGGCTAGCCACTTCGGCTGCGGTGGCGGACATCTCATGAATCGCGGTCGCAATTTGGTTGATATCGTTTTGTTGATTCTCAACGCTAATCGAAGACTGGGTCGCCAGTTGATTGGCTTTCTCTGCATGATTGTTGAGATCGTGGCTGTGCTCTATCACGCCCTTCAACATGCTTTGCATCTGGCTTAAGAACTGGTTCACAAGCTCGGCAAGTTTACCAATCTCATCCATACGTGTGATATCAATGCGCTGAGTGAGATCGCCTCTGCCTTGAGCGAGCTGAGTCAGCGCTTCTGACAAGGTTTGTAATGGAGAAAGTAGGCGGTTGATCACCACGGTACTCGCAATTGAAATGATGATGTACAAAATCAAAGAGGTCAGCGTGATGAATTGAATGGCATCGGATACTGCAGAAAACGCCATGTCTTTATCGATAACGATACCTAACGACCAATCGGTGTTCGGGACATTGGCAATATAGACTAGCTTATCGCCTTGACCCGGCCAAGTGAGAGTGGTGATCATCTGGTCTTGGAGCAGTTGTGACACCTTGTTGGTTGTGAGTTCTGGATTCAAACTGGTCAGTGGTTTTTGACTCAGTTCTTCATCACTGTAGGCCACAATGTTGTTATTGCCGTCGACTAAAAACGCAAAGCCATCGTTATCCAGTTTTACATTGAGAACCGTATCGATAATGCTGGTTACGGTTAGATCGGCCGCGAGAACACCTTGTCTATCGCCACTGAATGCTTTCGCAAAGCTGATGACAATGCTGCCGTCAAAGTCTTGATAAGGTTCGGTAATGATGAGATCTGATGTTGCGTTGGCATCTTTATACCAAGGGCGAGTGCGCGGGTCATAACCTGCTGGCCAATCTTCACCTTTGTCGCCATAAGCGATCGTGCCATCGCTGAACCCTGCATATACAGACAAGAATTGTCCGGCTTGCTTGGTGATCAATAACTCGCGATCAGAGTTACTATTGCTTGAAATAGTCGATTCATTGGCAAGCATCATATCACTGCGGATTGAGAGCCAATCGGCAATGTAATTGGTGGTGCCAACACTGACATTTTTCATTTCTTGGTTAATTGCGACCTCGGTTTCTTGAGTCAGCTGATTAACTGATATCCAGGCTTGAGCGCAACTCACGACGGCGATAATGACCGCAATCGCGATCTGAATTTTAAACTTAATAGTATGTCTCAAGGTCTATTCCTCTCTATTAGACAAAAACCTAATTACGTACTTGATGGCGAATTGGTGTGTCTCTGGTGCGTGTATAGTGCCGTTGTCTTAATGTTGGTAAATGTGTTTAAAATCAAAAATTTAAAATGACTTGTCGTTATTTTTAATAAACCGTGAAGTAGAATCACAATTATCTATCGATTAAAAACTGATAAACCCTCCAGATAGCGAAATCATGATTGCTATCTGGAGGGTTGTAGTGAAAAGCTAACGTGCTAGGTGATAATAAGTTAACGTGCTAGGTGATAATAAGCTAACGTGCTAGGTGATAATAAGCTAACGTGCTAAGTGATAATAAACAGTGCGAGGTAGACCATCAACAAGCCGACGATCCCTAAGATGATACCCATCTTCGCCATGTCTTTACTTTCGATAAGCCCGGTCGAGTAGGCCAACGAGTTTGGTGGTGTCGATACGGGTAAAATCATACCTAGCGATGCAGAGAAAGCGACCACAACCAGTAGTCCTTGCAGGCCTCCTATCGCAACCAAGCTTTCCATTGATGCACCAATCGCAGCGGCGATCGGCATCAGTAAGTTGGCCGTTGCGGTGTTTGACATGAAGTTTGCCATTAACCAACATACGATGGATAACGTTAGCACTACCGCTGTTGGTGAGAGCGACTCATAATCAATCGCGTGTGCGAGTGCCACGGCTAAGCCTGTTTTATCTAGTCCTATACCAATCGCAATACCACCGGCTACTAGCCACAATACATCCCAGTTAATCAGCTTGAGCTCTTCTTTGCCCATGATGCCGGTGAGAGTAAAGACAGCCAGTGGAATGATCGAGACCACATAAGTGTTCATGCCGTGCAGTTTGGTGGTCATCCACAATAAGATTGTCGCAGCGAAGGTGACGTAAACCACAATCGCACGCCAGCTTTTTCTAAATTGGCCATCAAGCTTGAGCACCATGTTTTTTTCCTTGGACGGGAAAAATTTCTGTAGAAGGAACCAAGCGATGGTGAGTTGAATGATCACAAAGGGCAAGCCCATCATCATCCAGCTTAGGAAGTCGATACTGTTCTCACCCGTCAGGTATTGCAGTGCGATGGCATTGGGCGGTGTACCGATTGGTGTCGCGATACCACCGGTGTTAGCAGCAATTGGAATACACAACACGAGCGCTTTAATCCCCATGTCGCCTTTTGGCGCTGAGGCTACGATTGGGCCTAGCAGAGCGAGCATCATTACCGTTGTTGCGGTATTTGACATGAACATTGAGAACACGGCGGTGATCAGCATTAAGCCGAGCATAATGAAGCGCGGTTCTGTACCAAATGGTTTGAGCAATACTCGTGCTAAGTTGTTGTCGAGTTCGTACTTAGATGCCGATATCGCGAGAGCGAAACCACCCATAAAGAGGATGATGATTGGTGACGAAAATGCACCGAATATGTCGGTATATTTGATTAACTCCCCGAGATCGTGTCCCGCTGGTGGGTTTCTAAATAGGTGTAAGCCTTTGTCAGAAATCATCACAAGTTCAAGTGCTATGATCAAAATGGAAGTGGCGAATACCGGAACAGGTTCAAGCACCCACAGTAAAGCGGCCAACAAGAATATTGCCAACAAGCGGTGTTGAATCAGCGTGAGATCATCGATTGGTATTGAATCTATCGGCATGAATAACACGCCCAAGGGAATCGCAAAACAAATCAACAGCTTGGCCAGAACGCCAACATTGAGTTTAGGCATGTACAAAGACCCTATGAATAAAATATCTTCAAATAGAGTAAGTTATCTGGATTTTTGGTACTTGGAGACGGGTTGTAAAATCGGAAAGTTGTTTAAGGTTTCGACAGTTGTTTTGTTTTTGGTCAATCTTTTTTCTTGGTAATTCGACGTACTGCTCGTTGAGAATAAGGTTATCGGTAGTTAGATTTGTTGAAATCTTGAAGGGAAATGTCTCGAACTAGATAAGAAAAAGGCGCGTTATTCTCTAAAAATAGAAAGCTAACGCGCCCTTAAAGCTTACTAAGTTAACTCAGAGAGTTAGACTTGGTCTGTGTTCTCTGTTGAATCAACAGCTTCAGCAGTCTCTTCATTTACTTCAGCGTCTTTGCCCGCAATATGCGCGAAAGGGGTGCCTAGAATGGTTTTCTCACCATTTTGCATCGTTTCGTCAAACTTGATTGCGTCTTTAGCGAACAGGTTGATAACCGTTGAACCAAGCTTAAAGCGGCCCATCTCTTCGCCTTTCTTCAAGACGACGGCTGTATCACCTTGTGCAGGGTAATCCCACTTGTAAACTGAGTTACCACGAGGTGGAGTAATGGTACCAGCCCATACTTGCTCGATGCTGCCAACGATAGTTGCGCCAACCAGCACTTGTGCCATTGGGCCAAACTCAGTATCAAAGATACAAACCACACGCTCGTTACGTGCGAATAGGTTTGGAACGTTCTCTGCCGTTAACGGGTTTACAGAGAAAAGGTCACCCGGAACGTAGATCATCTGACGCAGTGTGCCGTCACATGGCATGTGCACGCGATGGTAATCACTTGGCGACAAGTAAAGCGTTGCGAATTCGCCGTCTTTAAATTCATCCGCTAGAGCAGCATCACCACCCAATAGCTCACGAGCTGAGTAGTTATGGTTTTTAGCTTGAATCAGTTGACCGTCAGTAATTGGGCCAAACTGGCTTACACGTGCATCAGCAGGGTGAACAATAACAGAGTCACCTTCTGCGACAGGGCGCATGCCTTCTTTTAATTCACGTACGAAGAATTCATTGAATGTCTTAAAGTGTTTTGGATCGCTATGCAGAGCTTCATCCATGTTTACTTTGTATTGCTTGATGAACCAGTTGATGATCGCTGTCGTTAAGCCACCCGCTTTAGCAGATGCCAGTTTACCGACTAGGCGAGTTAGCCCATGCTGTGGGATCCAGTACTGCAATCCAACTTTAATCTTATCCATTGTATTAATTTTCCAATGCTAATTGTTTTTCAATTAAATCTGTCGATGACGGTTTAGGGCGCGAGATGTTACTTAAATTCGCGCCAATTGTCAGTAAATGCACACATTTGTTCACAAAAACGCGATTAGAGATCGGCTTTCTTGCTTCGTGAGTACTGACGGTTATCTTTGTTGTCAGCCATTGTTTCAATAATGCGATGGTAGCTAGCAAAACGTAAGCGGCTAATTTTACCGTCTTCAACGGCTTCACGTAGAAGGCATCCAGGATCGTCATTGTGTTTACAGTCACGGAATTTACAACCACCCAGGTATGGTTTGAATTCAATGAAAGCATCAGTGACTTCATCGGGTTCTAAATGCCATAGGCCGAATTCACGTACCCCTGGGGAATCGATAAGATCACCACCAGAAGGGAAGTGATACAAACGCGCTGCAGTCGTAGTGTGTTGACCCAGTCCTGAGTTTTCAGAAACCGCGCCTTCTTCAATGTCTAATGTTGGCATGAGTGCATTCACTACGCTGGATTTACCTACGCCAGATTGACCAACGAAAATGTTGATACGATCTTTCAATTCGGCTTCCAACTCTTTGATGCCGTAACCCGACTCTTTACTGACGAACATGACTTTATAGCCGATTTTCTCGTATATTTTCAGCGTTTCGCGGTATTCGCTAATTTGTTGTTCTGTCAGCAAGTCGACTTTATTGAGCACAACTAACGGGGCAATATTCACCGTTTCAGAGGCGATCAAGTAACGGTCGATGATATTAAGTGATAGCTCCGGCAGTACAGCTGAAACGATAACCATTTGGTCTACGTTTGCGGCAACCGGTTTTAGGCCGTCATAGTAATCAGGGCGAGTTAGCATTGACGTTCTTGGCTCAACGGCTTCTACAACACCAGAGATGCCGGCCATTGATTCAAGTCCTGCGCGCCAAATGACTTTGTCTCCAGAAACTAACGTTTCAATACTGCGGCGTAAGTTACAACGGTGAACTTCGTTGGTTTCAAGATCTTCGATATCGGCATGTTGGCCAAAGCGCGTAATTACGAGTCCGCTTTTTGTTCCGCCAAGCATGTTCTCATCCCACTGGATAGAATCTTCTTTCTTGAGTCGCTTGTTCTGGTTGCTACGTACACGACGCACTTGACCTTTGGTTAACTTCTTTTTTTTAGCCACAATTTTTCACTTAACACATCTAACTTGATGATTGAGGACTCAAACGGAATGTTGTTGGTACCATTGATTTCGATGGCCCTAAAGCTAGTTTGAGTATAGTTATTTGGGTATAGTACCTCTTTTATACATAAACAAATAGGCGACGCCTTATGTCCTTTAGCGATCAGAACCTGATTTGGGTTGATCTAGAGATGACGGGACTTGATCCTGAAACTCATAAAATCATTGAAATTGCTACTATCGTTACTGATAGTGAGCTTAACATCCTGGCTGAAGGACCTGTTTTGGCTATTCACCAACCTCAGAGTGAATTGGACAAGATGGACGAGTGGTGTACAACGACCCACACCGGCAGCGGCCTAGTGAAACGAATTCAAGAAAGCACGGTTTCAGAGCAAGAGGCTATTCAACAAACGATTGAGTTTCTTGAGAAGTGGGTACCAAAAGGCAAATCACCGATTTGTGGGAACAGCATTGGCCAAGATCGCCGTTTCTTATACAAACACATGCCAGAGCTGGAAGAGTACTTCCATTACCGTTATGTCGATGTAAGTACCCTGAAAGAGCTGACTCGTCGCTGGAAACCCGAAGTACTCGATGGTTTTTCAAAGTCGGGAAGTCACCTTGCATTGGATGATATTCGTGAGTCGATCGCTGAACTGCAGTACTACCGAAAAACGATTATTAACATCTAATCAGATCAAATGATCACGTTTATCTAACTTTTCAGGGACATAAGAGCTGATTTTTTTGCAAATCTGCGTGCTTTTACAGCAGTTGAGTAAAAACTTTCGTAATTTTGCATTAAGGACTTGCATCACAAAAAAATGCTCTTATAATTCGCAGCCCTGAACGACGAAAGACGTTTCAGATTGCGATACTAGCTCAGTTGGTAGAGCGCAACCTTGCCAAGGTTGAGGTCATCGGTTCGAACCCGATGTATCGCTCCAAATTCTCTCTTGTGCTTAGCACTGAAGAAGATGGTCAAGTTTCATTGTACTTAACAATGCATCCGGACGCGGGATGGAGCAGTTTGGTAGCTCGTCGGGCTCATAACCCGAAGGTCGTCGGTTCAAATCCGGCTCCCGCAACCACATTACAGTTACACGTTGGTCACTGCCTTGCAGTACGGATTAACGGTTAGCTTATGCGATACTAGCTCAGTTGGTAGAGCGCAACCTTGCCAAGGTTGAGGTCATCGGTTCGAACCCGATGTATCGCTCCAAATTCTATTCTTAGAAGCTGTCTCTTTGAGAATGTGCTCAGAATGAAAATGGTTTAGTCTCATTCTCCTTAAACGGTAATGATGCGAAAAGAGAAACATCCGGACGCGGGATGGAGCAGTTTGGTAGCTCGTCGGGCTCATAACCCGAAGGTCGTCGGTTCAAATCCGGCTCCCGCAACCACATTACAGCTAAACGTTGATAGCTTCTTTGCAGTAAGAACTT
>NZ_JAKKCR010000015.1:115149-144677 GCF_021728015.1 Vibrio sp. G-C-1
TGTTGGGAATATAGAGTCATTAACTCAAATAATGCATCCGGACGCGGGATGGAGCAGTTTGGTAGCTCGTCGGGCTCATAACCCGAAGGTCGTCGGTTCAAATCCGGCTCCCGCAACCACATTACAGTTACACGTTGTACACTGCCTTTCAGTAAGCGCTTAGCTTCTTAGCAGACAGTATTAACGGTTAACTAATGCGATACTAGCTCAGTTGGTAGAGCGCAACCTTGCCAAGGTTGAGGTCATCGGTTCGAACCCGATGTATCGCTCCAAATTCTCTCTCACGCTTTATGCTGAAGATGAAAATGGTTTAGTTTCATTGTACTTAACGTTAATGAAGCGAAAAGAGAAACATCCGGACGCGGGATGGAGCAGTTTGGTAGCTCGTCGGGCTCATAACCCGAAGGTCGTCGGTTCAAATCCGGCTCCCGCAACCACATTACAGTTACACGTTGTACACTGCCTTTCAGCAAGCGCTTAGCTTCTTAGCAGACAGTATTAACGGTTAACTAATGCGATACTAGCTCAGTTGGTAGAGCGCAACCTTGCCAAGGTTGAGGTCATCGGTTCGAACCCGATGTATCGCTCCAGCTTTCTTCTAAAAAGCTATTAAGATTCTTTAAGCCACCGTGTTTTTCTTTAGATCACAGAGTTTAAAGGCGACCTTAAAGGTCACGCTCTTTCTTTAATGCTGCGAAGCATAATCCCCCCAAAAAGCAAATAATCCTCCATCATGGTGGATATTTTTTTGTCTTAAATTTTTCTTAGCAACTGGAATGCTAGTAAACATCAGGTCTCTGAAGCAGATACTTGAGGTTTTTCACATCTATAAACAGACTTATCCACAAAATGTTAGGTGTGGATAACTTGGTTGATAAAGTTATTTCAGACTTAATTCTTTACATATCCCCAAAAGATCTTTCTTGTTTTCAATATATTAGCTGAATTGTGGCGATCGTAACTTGTTGTTTTTTATCAGTTTGAGTGTTTATCTTGAATTTGATAAAAGATCGTTAACTTGTTGTTTTTTGATCTTAATCATTTATCGGTACTGTGTTTAACTTTGTGAGAGTGTCGGAAGTTTACGAGAGTTCTGAATTTTTTCCACATTGCTAAAATTGAGAACAAGGTCAAACATTGTTCTAAAATTATGTGCAACGGGTTGTCTTAAATGTTGGACTATTTAGGTAGGTTAGCTAGCCAATCGTTGATGCCTAAAGGGCTAGGCGTCTCTTGGCAGTCCTTTTTCAACAATACGTATCAGTCTGTGCTTTTTGGTGGAGATTTTACTGCTACTTCTTTGCACGCCGCTAGCGTTGGGTAACTGTTGTAGTTGTTTATTCAAAGCCCACTCAATATGCACATCTAGCATTTCGTTTTTGCCTTGATGAGATTCTAGTGTTTCAACAATACGTTGTTGAAATGGCGCATTGCCCATCGCAACAAAGAGATTGCGCAACCACTGGGTGTGGCCAATACGTCTTATTGCTGAGCCTTCCATTTTCTTTAGGAAGGTGGCTTCGTCCCAACTTGAAAGTGAAACCAGATCGGCCTCTTTGAAGTCTTCTCTTCGGTGAAAGTCTGTTTGCTCTGTGAGTTCGGCATGACGGTTCCACGGGCACACTAACTGACAGTCATCACAACCATAAATACGATTACCAATGGCGTCTCTAAATTCTTCCGGGATCACACCATCGTATTCAATGGTTAAGTATGAGATACATTTTCGAGCATCCACTACGCCATCAGCAATAATGGCACCCGTTGGGCAAGAAGTGATACATGCGGTGCACTTTCCGCACTCATCAACACTGGGTTCATCAACAGGAAGCGGGATATTAACCAACAGCTCGCCTAGGAAGAACCAAGAGCCCGCGTCTTTATCGAGAATTAACGAGTGTTTACCTGTCCAACCCAACCCCGCTTTTTGAGCGAGCGGTCTTTCCAAAATAGGCGCTGAATCCACGAAAGGACGTGAGTCTAAACCTTCGACCTCTTTTTCGATTCTTTGTCCCAGCTTTTTCAACTGGTTACGGAACAATTTGTGATAATCGCGGCCTAAAGAATAACGGCTGATATAGCCTTGAGTGGTATCACTTAGGTTAGAGGCAAACTGAGCTTCTGGTGGTAGGTAGTTCATTCGGGCGCTGATCACTCGAATGGTGCCTGGATGAAGTTCATCAGGACGTGCGCGCATCATTCCATGTCGAGCCATCCAATCCATTTCGCCGTGGTTGCCAGCATCTAGCCATGCTTGAAGAGGGGCTTCGTGTTCACTTAAATCAACATCGCAGATGCCAACTTTTTGAAAGCCGAGCTCTTTTCCCCAGATTTTAATTTTTTCAGCAAGATGGTCTAGATTCATGGCTTCATTCTTAATTCTTATTTTCTCTGTTTTACAATTAGAGATAAGGCTAATTAAAATTAGGTTCGGCAAAAATGGGGGCGGATCTTAACGGATCTTAGTGATATTGACCAGAACTGACGTGTTTTGATCAGTATTTTTCATAGAACTTACACTTGAGTGCTTGTCTACTAAAAGCATCACGGTTTACTATTCTTGTTCTTTTGATTTTTATATAGTCAACGATCGATTTTTAGAGAACGTATTCATGAGCACGAAACAATTTACTTTGAAAGATGAACAAGCAACGATTCAATTAGGGACGGAGCTTTCTAATCTTTGCTCACAGCAGACGACTATTTATCTGCATGGTGATCTTGGCGCAGGTAAAACGACCTTCAGTCGTGGCTTTGTAAAAGCACTTGGCCATCAAGGAAATGTAAAGAGCCCAACGTATACTCTAGTTGAACCTTATCAACTTGCCGATTGGCAGGTATATCATTTCGATCTTTACCGCTTAGCCGATCCTGAAGAATTGGAGTTCATGGGGATTCGTGATTACTTCACACCAGATGCTATCTGTTTGGTTGAATGGCCTGAGAAAGGCTATGGGATGCTACCAGAAGCCGATTTGGACATTGATATTCGTTACCAAGACGATCACCGTATTGTTTCTTTAACCGCTAATAGTGAATACGGACAGCGCTTACTTAGTCAGTTGGAGTTATGTTGATTTCTAGACGCCTTATTTCAGCAGTAGCCATGATGGCTGCTGTTTTTTCTATACTGTTTTCTTCACTTGTTTCTGCAAACTCACTGAAAAGTTTAAGGGTTTGGCCTTCTCCAGAAGAAACTCGTGTGGTTATCGACTTAAAATCAGAAGCGGACTTTAGCTATTTCACCTTGAGTAGCCCGAGTCGTTTAGTGGTCGATTTAAAACATACCAACCTTGCAACTAAGTTACCGGTCGTGGTGAAAGATAGCCCCGTTCTATCTAAGATTCGTAAGAGTTCACCGCCAGACAAAAATACCTATCGCTTGGTTTTTGAGTTGAAGAAGTCCTCTACAGCGGAGTTGTTTAAACTTAGCCCGACTCCTGGTGGTCAGTACGGACATCGTCTGGTGATCGATCTACCTCATGGTGCGGCAAGTAAGGGGACAACGACGTCGAAGCCGAGTAAACCAACGGTGAGCAAAAATATTAATCAGGTTAAACGTCAGAAAGACATTCTGATCGTGATTGACCCTGGTCACGGTGGTGAGGATCCAGGCTCTATTGGTCCAAGTCGTAAGTATGAAAAGAATGCGACTCTGAGTATTTCTCGTAAGCTTGCTGCACAGTTGAATGCGGTTCCTGGGATCAAAACTCGCATGACCCGTAATGCCGACTACTTTGTAAACCTTAACCGACGTGTTGCGATTGCTCGTGAAAACGAAGCTCATCTGTTTATCTCTATTCACGCGGATGCTTTTACAACCCCTCAACCAAGAGGGGGTTCGGTGTTTGTGTTGAATACTCGACGCGCAAATACTGAGATCTCTCGATGGATCGAGAACAAAGAGAAGCAGTCTGAATTACTCGGTGGTAGCGGTGCGGCTTTCACTGGCAATATTGATGATAAGAACGTCAACCAAACCCTGCTTGATTTGCAGTTCAGCCACTCACAGAAAGAGGGCTATAAGCTTGCAACCACGATTCTGTCTGAGATGGGTAAGGTTGCTAAGCTTCATAACAGTAAACCAATCAATACCAGTTTGGCGGTATTACGTTCACCACAGATACCATCGGTCTTGGTCGAGACGGGCTTTATTTCGAATCCGACTGAAGAGAAGCTGCTCTTCCAACGTTCGCACCAAGATAAATTGGCACGAGCGGTGACCAAAGCGGTCGTTAAGTATTTGAAGGCTAACCCGCCTGAAGGGATTATCTTGTCTAACGCAACGTCGTCAACGGGTAGCGTGAGCCAACATAAAGTGTCTCGTGGTGAGTCTCTGTCTGTGATTGCGAGTAAATATGGCACCTCGACACAGACGTTGATGAAATTCAACAATCTGAAATCGAGCAGCCTAGCGATCGGCCAAGTGCTTAAGATCCCAAGCAGTGCTTCAGGCTCATCATCAAGCAGCGCAGTGAAAACTAAGACCATCACTCACACGGTTAAGTCTGGAGAGTACCTAGGCAAGATAGCCAGCCGTTACAAAGTACGGGTGGCAGATATTAAACGTGAGAACAGCTTGAAGTCTGAAACCGTTAGAGTGGGTCAGAAGCTACGTATTACGGTTGAAGTGAAAGATGTCCCTCTGCGTAAACATAAAGTCGCAAGAGGTGATTATCTTGGCAAGATTGCTTCTAAGTACGGCGTGAGTGTTAACAGTATTCGCCAAGCGAATAAGCTACGATCTGACAGCCTAGCGGTGGGGCAGGTGTTGATTATTCCGCACAAATAAGCTTTTTAACGCAGACATGTTTCCATCAATGGCAGTAAGGCTATAAATATGACGATCAAAATACTGCCAGCTCGGTTAGCTAACCAAATCGCAGCGGGTGAAGTGGTAGAAAGACCAGCTTCTGTTGTGAAAGAGTTGGTTGAGAACAGTTTGGATTCAGGTGCCACACGTATCGATATTGATATCGAGAAAGGTGGCGCTAAGATGATCCGCGTTCGTGACAACGGCAAGGGCATCGTTAAAGATGAGCTTGCGTTGGCGCTGAGCCGTCATGCTACCTCTAAGATTCATACCCTTGATGACCTTGAGGCGATCGTCAGCCTTGGTTTCCGTGGTGAGGCGCTCGCGAGTATCAGCTCTGTTGCGCGCTTAACCATGACTTCACGCCCTGCTACTCAAGATCAAGCTTGGGCAGCACACAGTGAGGGCCGTGACATGCAGGTGAAACTGCAGCCTGCAGCGCATCCCATTGGTACCTCGGTTGAGGTGTTGGACCTGTTCTTCAATACGCCAGCACGCCGCAAGTTCTTACGCACCGAGAAAACCGAGTTCACGCATATCGATGAGCTGCTTAAACGCATCGCATTGAGTCGCTTTGATGTGACGATTAACCTTCGCCATAACGGTAAAATGATTCGTCAGTACCGCGCTGCCAAAACACAAGTTCAAGCCGAAAAGCGCATCGCTGCGGTATGTGGCAATCCTTTTGTTCGTCATATGCTTAAGATCGAACTTGAGCATCAAGGCCTAAAACTTCATGGCTGGATCACCACGCCTGAAGGAGCAAGACAACAAAGCGATCTGCAATACTGCTATGTGAATGGTCGTATGATGCGTGACAAGCTGATCAATCACGCGATTCGTCAAAGCTACGAAACTAGCCTGCGCCCAGACCAATTTGCGACGTATGTGTTGTTCATTGAGCTAGACCCACATCAGGTGGACGTGAATGTTCACCCTGCCAAACACGAAGTGCGTTTCCATCAAGCCCGCCTTGTACACGACTTTATCTACCAAGCGTTGAGTGATGGACTAGCCCAAAGCAAACAAATTGATGCAGCACCGATCAAGCAGTCTGCGTTTCATCAGTCAGAAGTGATTCATCATCAGCAAGATAGCTCGAACTCTGGTATCGGTGAAGTGGCCAGTTTCTCAGAGCCTGAAAGCTCAATACCTAGCCGTTCGAATCAAACCCAAGTATCTGATAGTGAACGACATGCTATTGAGCAAACGCCAGCCTACCCGAGAAAAGCAGAGTCTGAGCGCGCTTATGATCAACCTCAACACAGCGTTAATGATGCAGGGCAGCGCTATAGCTCACCGACTAACAGGGGCTCTTCAACCAACTTAGATTCGTCTACTAACATTAGTTCAGTTAACACAGGCTCGTCGGCTCGCGAAACCAGTTTTACCGGTTCTCCTCGTCAAGAGTGGATCGAGTCTCGACCTGAACCTAAAAAAGAAAAAGAGCAGCACCAACATCATGGTGAACCCGCGCCCTCTAAGCGAGAAGTGAAAGCCTATAAAGAGCTTCTGAAAACGCCAGATTTTGATGGTCAAGTTGTAGTTCCATCATCTCCTCAAGAGCATGTGGCACCAGTAGAAACCAAAGACAACATAGAAAATATAGAAAATAAAGGAAATATAGAAGCTAAGTCTGCTCAACAGAATCCTGTTCATTCAAAACCAAGAGCACCTGTGACGGATTTAGGCAAAGCCGTCTCGGTAGTGGAACGCCAATATTTGGTAATGGGAAACAAAAACGGCAGCGTATTAGTGTCTCTAGCCAAAGCGGAATTGCTACGTGTGATTGGCCAACTTGATACTCGAGAAGGGGCGTTAAAAAGCCAACCGCTATTGGTGCCTTTATCGATTAAGCTTGGTAGTGAACTTGTCGAGGTTGCTAAGGCGTTGAGCCAAACACTGGCGTTATTGGGGATTGAGCTTAAGGCGCGAAACAGTGAAGCGGTAATGGTGATGGGCGTGCCTTCTCCTTTGAGGCAGCAAAACTTACAAATTTTGATCCCAGATCTGTTATCTTACGCGGCTTCATTAAACGCTCAGATTGTCGATAATCACGCTGCTACTGTTTTTAACGCAGATAATGGTTCTAACGCTGCTAATGTTTTTAACGATATGTTGCCATCATTGGTCAACTGGATCGGGATTCAAACGGCACAAGTAAAAAGCGACTACACTTTATCTGAAGCGGTTCAACTAGTTGGGGAACTTGAACAGCTTTGGCATGGTCTACTTCCATTAGATGATCCAGAGTTTGTAAATCCTATCGACTTTTCAGCGACCATAGCCGCGTTTACGGTTTAACTTTTTCGCGATGGCATTTATCTTTGCAACTGAATGTATCGCGATACGAAGCCCTTTTTTATAAAGCGCTCTAACAGAGAAACAAATACAAAATATCATGACTGAAAAATTACCTTTAGCGTTGTTTTTAATGGGCCCTACGGCATCAGGAAAAACAGATTTAGCTATCCGCTTACGTCAGAAGTACCCAGTAGAGATCATCAGTGTCGACTCAGCATTGATCTACAAAGACATGGATATAGGCACCGCTAAACCGGATGCAGGAGAGCTCGCGCTCGCGCCCCATCGTTTGATTGATATTCTCGATCCAAGCGAAGCGTATTCTGCGGCAGATTTTCGTCGTGATGCGATCAATGAAATGAATAAGATTGTAGCGGAAGGAAAAATCCCGTTACTGGTTGGTGGCACAATGCTGTACTACAAGGCATTGTTGGAAGGCTTATCGCCATTACCGGCCGCGGATCAAGAGATTCGTAAGCAGATTGAAGCGGAGTCTATTGAACAGGGTTGGCAGGCATTGCATGATCAATTAAGAGAGATAGATCCCGTATCCGCTGAAAGAATACACCCAAATGATCCACAAAGGCTTTCAAGGGCATTGGAAGTTTACCGAATTTCGGGTAAAACATTAACAGAGCTAACTCAAACGAAAGGCGATAGCCTGCCATTTCGTGTAAAACAATTTGCAATAGCTCCCAAGGAAAGGAAAGAGCTCCATCGCCGCATTGAACTTCGCTTTGAGAAGATGATAGAGGCGGGGTTTGAAGATGAGATGAAGGCGTTATATGCCAGAGACGATCTTCACCCTGAACTGCCATCGATCCGATGCGTTGGTTATAGGCAGATGTGGGATTATTTAGATGGGAATTGCGATTTAGACGAAGCGGTTTTCCGTGGTGTCTGCGCAACCCGTCAATTGGCCAAGCGACAAATCACCTGGTTACGCAGTTGGGATGATTTAACTTGGTTGGATAGCGAAAACATTGAACAGGCGTTAGAAACTCTTTCAGATGCAATAGCATCTGATTAGTATTGCTGTGTATAATGTGATCGCTTTTGCGTGAATATACTCTGAAAAGGATCAGTTATTGAGGCTTTTAAAAATCACAGCCTTTCAATAACAACGGAGTTTTTTTATTCGTTTAGCTCAGATGCAAAGGCCGCACCTTTTTGTGCACCACTAGCTAAATAATTACAACAAAATATAAATAAGGAAAATAAAATGGCTAAGGGGCAATCGCTACAAGACCCATTCCTAAATGCACTCCGTCGTGAGCGCATTCCAGTCTCTATCTATCTTGTTAACGGCATCAAGCTGCAAGGTCAGATCGAGTCTTTCGATCAATTCGTGATCTTATTGAAGAACACAGTAAACCAAATGGTTTACAAGCATGCGATTTCTACTGTGGTTCCTGCTCGTGCAGTTAGTCACCACAGCGGCGAGCAACAGCGTGCGCCATCTGATCGTCCAGAGAAGACTGAAGATTAATCGTTCAATTGATACAGCTTGCGCTGTAATAAGGAGTTGGTTGCTTGTTTGACCGTTATGAATCCGGCGAGCGAGCCGTACTTGTTCATATCAACTTCACGCAAGAGGGAGAATGGGAAGACCTAAGCGAATGTGAAATGCTGGTCTCCTCAGCGGGGGTAGAAACGCTACAAGTGATTACTGGTAGCCGACAATCCCCACTCCCTAAATACTACGTTGGAGAAGGTAAAGCCCTAGAAATCGCTCAAGCCGTTCAGCTGACCGGTGCTGAAATTGTGATTTTTAACCACTCTCTCTCTCCTGCCCAAGAGCGAAACCTCGAGCAATTGTGTAAATGTCGTGTGATTGATCGCACGGGTTTAATCTTAGATATCTTTGCACAACGTGCGCGAACTCATGAAGGTAAGCTACAAGTTGAGCTCGCTCAGCTTCGTCATATCTCTACCCGATTGATTCGTGGTTGGACTCACCTTGAAAGGCAGAAAGGTGGTATTGGTCTTCGTGGTCCAGGTGAAACTCAACTGGAAACCGATCGACGTTTGTTGCGTGACCGTATAAAAGCGATATTACGTCGTTTAGCGAAAGTGGCTAAGCAGCGTGAACAAGGACGACGTGCTCGTAATCGAGCTGAAATCCCAACAATTTCTTTGGTTGGTTATACCAACGCAGGGAAATCAACACTTTTCAATCAAATCACTAGTGCAGGTGTTTATGCGGCAGACCAACTGTTTGCAACTCTAGACCCAACACTACGTAAGATTGAATTGGCAGATGTCGGGCCTGCAATTCTCGCAGATACCGTAGGTTTTATCCGTCATCTACCACACGACTTGGTCGCTGCGTTCAAGGCTACGTTACAAGAGACGCAGGAAGCTGACATTTTGTTACATGTTGTTGATGCCAGTGATGACCGCTTTCGTGAGAACATTCAGGCTGTTCATGAAGTATTAGAAGAAATCGATGCTCATGAAGTGCCAACCCTTGTAGTCATGAACAAAATTGACTGCATGGAAGACCAAAAACCTCGAATTGAAAGAGACGAAGAGGGCGCACCACGCGCTGTTTGGGTTTCTGCAATGGAAGGAGAAGGGATTGAACTGCTGTTTGAGGCTTTAACTGAGCGTTTAGCGAGTCAAATGGTTCAATTCCGGTTGTGTATTCCACATCAACATCAAGGCCGTATTCGCAGCTTATTCTTCGAGATGAAATGTATTCAACAGGAAGAGTATGATGAAAATGGTAACTTGTTGATAGATATCCGAATGCAACAAATAGATTGGTCTAAACTTGAAAAAAGAGAAGGGGCGCTCTTAGGTGACTTTATCGTTACCAAAGAGACTGCTACAGTATAACGTCATATCAAATGATGGAGCTTTCTAATGGCGTGGAATGAGCCTGGAAATAATAACAACGGCGATAATAACGGCCGCGATAATGACCCTTGGGGTAAGAACAATAATCGCGGCGGCCGAGATCAAGGACCGCCAGACTTAGACGAAGTGTTTAGTAAACTAAGTCAAAAGTTAGGTGGCAAGTTTGGTAAAAAAGGTGGCAACGGTAACGGGCCATCTATTGGTGGTGGCGGTGCAATTGGCTTTGGTGTCATTGCTGTCATTGCGATTGCTATCTGGTTCTTCGCTGGTTTCTACACCGTTGGCGAAGCAGAAAGAGCCGTTGTACTTCGACTGGGTCAATTCGACCGTATCGAAGAACCGGGTCTTAACTGGCACCCACGCTTCATCGATGAAATCAAAGATGAGCAACTGGTTAACGTTCAAGCGATTCGTTCTCTACGTGCTTCTGGCACCATGCTAACGAAAGATGAAAACGTTGTGACGGTTGAAATGGGCGTTCAATACCGTGTTTCTGACCCATACAAGTACTTGTATCGTGTAACGGATGCGGACGATAGCTTACGTCAAGCAACTGATTCTGCGCTTCGTGCGGTAATTGGTGACTCACTAATGGATAGTATCCTAACAAGTGGTCGTCAGCAGATTCGTCAAAGCACTCAAGAAACGTTGAACCGTATTATTGATAGCTACGACATGGGTATTCTGATTGTTGACGTGAACTTCCAGTCAGCACGTCCACCTGAGCAAGTTAAAGATGCATTTGATGATGCTATCGCGGCTCGAGAGGATGAAGAGCGTTTTGAACGTGAAGCTGAAGCTTACCGAAATGACATTCTTCCAAAAGCAACAGGTCGTGCTGAGCGTTTGAAGAAAGAAGCGGTGGGTTACTCAGAGCGCATAGTTAATGGTGCTCTAGGTCAAGTTGCTCAGTTTGAGAAGCTTTTACCTGAATACCAAGCTGCTCCTGAAGTAACACGTAACCGTATGTACCTTGATACAATGGAAAAAGTGTACTCAAGCACATCGAAAGTCCTGATTGATTCTGAATCAAGCGGTAACTTGCTATACCTACCAATTGATAAGCTAGGCGCACAAGGTGGTTCTCAGTCGGGCACTCGCCCTGCAAAAGCATCATCAACTTACGATCAAATTGAGTTAGAAACTCAAGCGGATCCAAAGTCTAGCACTCAAACTCGTTCAGACAGTTCACGTCAAGGGAGATACTAATAATGCGTAAATTAATGATCCCTGTATTAGTTGTGACGATTGCCCTTCTATTGATGTCACTATTTGTGATTCAAGAAGGCGAGCGTGGCATGGTAATTCGTTTTGGTCGAGTTCTCGATGACAACGGCGTATCACGAATCTATGAACCAGGCTTGCACTTTAAACTGCCTATGTTTGATCGCGTAAAAGTACTTGATGCTCGTATTCAAACGATGGATGGTCGTTCTGACCGTTTCGTAACATCAGAGAAAAAAGATGTTCTAATTGATACCTACGCAAAATGGCGTATTGCTGATTTTGGACGTTTTTATCTGAGTACTGGCGGCGGCAATATCATGACGGCAGAAGCACTTCTTGAGCGTAAAGTGACAGATGTTCTTCGTTCTGAAATTGGTGCTCGTGAAATTAAGCAGATCGTGTCAGGCCCTCGTAATAAGGACATCCTGCCAGACTCTGCTGATAGCGAAGTCGTCACAACGGTAGCAGCTGCAGAAGCTCTAGAAGTTGATGGCGAACGCGACAAGATCATGGAAAACGTTTTGTCTGGAACGTCAGAAAGTGCGATGGCTGATTTAGGTGTTGAAGTTGTTGATTTCCGAATGAAGAAGATTAACCTTCCTGACGAAATCAGTGAATCTATCTACCGCCGTATGCGTGCAGAACGTGAATCGGTTGCTCGTAGACACCGTTCTCAAGGTCGTGAGAAAGCAGAAGTTATCCGTGCTCAAGCTGAGCTAGAAGTAGCAACAGTTCTTGCAGAAGCTGACCGTACAGCTCGAATCACTCGTGGTGATGCAGATGCAGAAGCAGCGAAGATCTACTCTGATGTGTACAGTAAAGATCCTGAGTTCTATGGCTTCATGCGTTCATTGCAAGCTTATGAGACATCATTTAGCGATAAGAGCGACATTCTAGTACTGGATCCGAAGACTGACTTCTTCCAATACATGAATCAAGCGAGCGGCGCTCCAGCAAAATAAGCTGATGCGTTAGCGGATGCTTAGCTCAATAAGCAAAATACGTTAAAACTTAAAAGGCTCCCATAATGGGAGCCTTTTTGTTTTCTATTCTTTAAAGACTAAAGACTAAAGACTAAAGACTAAAGACTAAAGACTGAATATTGGCCATTGCGTCCTCGAGGGAAATCGAGCGACAGAGCCGTGTTTTGAGAAAGCCTAGCGGTAGGTCATGAAAGCGATAACGACGCCGGCAACCACAAGGCAACCGCCAATTCGGCGCAGTTGCGTGTCTGGCTGTTGGCTTAATTGAGCAACCATGTTTCTCCAGCCATTGGGTGCAATCAAGGGCCCCAGCCCTTCAACGATAAGAACAAGCCCGATTGCGAGCCAGATAGAATTAGACATGTTGCTGCCTTTTGCCTGTAAAAAGATAATAATATCAGCATCTTTACGGATCTTCGCGGTGTCATTGCAAATTTGCTTGTCGTTAGCTTTAACAATTATGAACAAAAAATGACTGCAAGAAATGTGATTCGGTGCTAGAATCCATTTTTAATTAGCAACAGAAATTGGAAAGATGGGAAATAACGTAGTCGTTCTAGGCACCCAATGGGGTGATGAAGGTAAAGGTAAAATCGTTGACCTTTTAACTGAAGATGCAAAATACGTGGTTCGCTACCAAGGCGGTCACAATGCAGGTCACACACTTGTAATTGACGGTGAAAAAACCGTTCTTCACTTAATTCCATCAGGTATCCTACGCAATAACGTTAAATGTGTTATTGGCAACGGTGTAGTATTATCGCCTGACGCACTTCTTAAAGAAATGAAACCTCTTGAAGATCGCGGTATCCCAGTACGTGAGCGTCTTTTCATCTCTGAAGCTTGTCCTCTAATTCTTCCGTACCACATTGCAATCGACAACGCGCGTGAAATCGCTCGTGGCGCTAAAGCTATCGGTACAACGGGTCGTGGTATCGGTCCTGCTTACGAAGATAAAGTTGCTCGTCGCGGTCTACGCGTTGGCGACCTTTTCGATAAAGAAGCATTTGCTGAGAAGCTAAAAGAAGTTATGGAATTCCACAACTTCCAACTAGAGCACTTCTACAAAGCTGAAACAGTAAGCTACGAAGAAGTTCTTGAGCAAGCGATGAGCTACGCAGACATGTTAACTGCGATGGTTATCGACGTAACTGACGAACTAGACGCAGCACGTAAGCGCGGCGACAAGATCATGTTCGAAGGTGCTCAAGGTACGCTACTAGATATCGACCACGGTACTTACCCATACGTAACGTCTTCTAACACGACTGCTGGTGGTGTTGCTGCAGGTTCTGGTTTTGGTCCTCGTCACATCGGTTACATCCTTGGTATTACTAAGGCTTACTGTACTCGTGTTGGTTCAGGTCCATTCCCAACTGAGCTATACGATGGCCTTGAAAAACAAGACCCAGTTGGTAAGCACCTAGGCGATGTTGGTCACGAGTTTGGCGCGACGACTGGTCGTCTACGCCGTACTGGTTGGTTCGATGCTGTTGCTATGCGTCGTGCAATCCAAATCAACTCTCTATCTGGTATCTGTCTAACTAAACTAGACGTTCTAGATGGCCTAGAAGAACTAAAAATCTGTACTGGTTACAAGATGAAAGATGGTTCTATCCTAGAAGTTTCTCCAATGGCTGCTGAGTCATTCGAAGAAGCGACGCCAATCTACGAAACAATGCCTGGTTGGTCTGAAAACACATTTGGTGCTAAATCTATCGACGCGCTTCCACAAGCTGCTCTAGATTACATCAAGCGTATCGAAGACTTAACTGGCGTTCCAATTGATATCGTATCAACTGGCCCAGATCGTAACGAAACTATCATCAAAGTTCACCCATACGGCGCATAATGCCCGCTGAGTGATTACCAGGCACTAACCGTGCTCTGATAATGAAATAGTTTTCTAAAAGCCGACTTTATTAAGTCGGCTTTTCAATACCTGCAATTTAGCCACGCACTCTTTGATGGTGATCTTTTAAGCGTCATCAGGCAAAATATTGCCCATTAGCGGCAAGTTTTGTCTAAAGCCGTCAGGGTTATTGCCGATACAGATATCATGGAAAGTGAAGTTCACCCTGTTTTGTGCGTGTAGAAATCCTCTGCGGCCCTCAATAGATAACTTTAGCGACAGATAATAGAGTGCAGGTATGAAGCTACGAATTGTAGCAGCTTCATTGATAATGGCGCTGAGCTCACCCTTGAGTCATGCAAATTTGACTGACGTGGGAGAGCCCGTTCCAATATATACAGAAGCTGAACTGATTAATTTAATCGAGAATAATCAACATCTAGAGCGAGTGAAAGCTGATAAGTGCCAGTTAGTTGAAGATATCGTTGCTCGTGCAACGCGTATTAGCTTGCCTTCTTATGAGTTTTTATACGGTGATATGTTGGCTTGGGGCGTGTGTGTTCCACAAGATGTCGAGCTTGGCATTTACTATATGGAAAACGCGGCGCATCAAGGTTTACCGGCTGCACTAGAGCAGCTAGGTCGTTATTATTCTCGTGGAACCTTGGTTCAACAAGACAAAGAGCGCGCGATTCCGTATTTACGTGAAGCGGCCTCTATGGGTAACCTAAGTGCGAGTATTCACCTAGCGGAACTCTTGCTGCGTGATTACGGTAGCCCGTTAGATTATGAAGATGCTTACCGCTGGTTATACAACTCGGTGACTGCGGATGATAGGCAACACAAACGCATCACCGTGCTTCGAAGCGGTTTGGAGCGGAGAATGCCAGACAATATTATTGCTCGAGCAAAACGCCGAGATGTGTTCTGGTAATGACGAATATTAATTAAGGTTAGATGGTGAACGACTGCACTCGTTAGCCATCTACTTGATATAGAAAGATATCGTATTAAAAAGGCCTCGTAGGTAAATACCTATGAGGCCTTTTTTGATCTTAACGGTAAACCGCTTATCTTACTCGGTGGCGTTATTGAACAACTTCACCAGATTCAATCACCGTCTTACGAACGACTTTAGTGAAATCGAGTGCTTCTTGGCGAATCTTATCTTCATCGACCGTTAGCATGTCGCGGTCTTGCATGATGATCTTACCGTCAACGATGGTGTGGCGAACGTTACCAGAATTAGCTGAGTAAACTAATGCCGAGTATGGGTTGTAGACTGGAACCATGTTTGGCGCTTTCGTATCGATCACTATGATGTCAGCGAGTTTGCCGGCTTCAAGAGAACCGATCTTATCTTCCATGTGTAGCGCTTTTGCTGCGCCCATTGTTGCCATGTCGATCACTTTGATCGGCGGCATTGCGGCACGATCTTTATTAACCAGTTTGTGAACTTTAGCGACTTGGTTGAACTCATCAATGGTGCTCAGTGTGTTACCAGACATTGGGCCATCAGTACCTAAACCAATACGAACGTTTTCGTCATACATCTTAAGCGCAGGAGATACGCCTTTTGCTGACTTGATGTTAGCACTCATGTTGTGAGCCACACCCATATCCGATTTTTTCACCAGCTCGATATCATGATCGTCAACAAGGATCATGTGTGCACCCACCAAGTTTTTGTTGAGTGCGCCAATGCTGTCCATGTATTGAACCGGTGATAGCCCATCTGAACGCTCGGCGATTTTCTCTTCTTCACGGTGTGATTCTGCTAGGTGAATCATTACTGGTACATCGAGCTCTAGAGAGAGCTTAGAGATCTTCTGCAGTATCTCTGTGGTGTTGGTGTAAGGCGCGTGTGGTGCAAACGCGGGTGTGATACGCGGGTGGTCTTTGTATTCTTCAATGAAATTCAGCGCGTATTGGATGCCTTCTTCCGCGTTGGCAGCGTCCGCTACTGGGAACTTAATCACGGTTTCACCAAGAATGGCACGCATACCGATCTTATCGACAGTTTTCGCAACTTCATCTTCGAAGTAGTACATGTCGGCGTAAGTCGTGACACCGCCTTTCACCATTTCAACGTTACCGAGATTAGCGCCAATGCGTACCATGTCTCGCGATACCAGTTTCTTCTCTAGAGGGAAGATATAACGGTGGAGACGGTCAGGCACATCATCGGCCAACGAACGGAAAACCGTCATCGATACGTGAGTATGAGTATTGATAAGACCCGGCATCACGATATCGCCATCCACGTCTAACACTTGTTTCGCTTGGTACTGCTTCTCTAGTGAAGCATCACCAACGGCAATGATTTTGTTGTCTTTTACGACAACAGTACCGCTCTCATAAACCGTTTTGTCTTGGTTCATGGTTAGAACCATCGCATCGGTAATCATCAAGTCAGCTTTTTCCATTGCTGAACTCGCAAATGGAAATAGAGCGAGGCTTGCCATTGCTGAAGCCAATAGGGTGCGTTTTAGTTTCATATCAATACTCAGAACAGGAGTTGGTAAAGTGTCGGGATAATAGTGTATTTCATTCATGGCGCAAACGTTTGTTTTATCGTTTGCTTGAAATTTTGATGATAGTCCGCCTCTATGAAGCGATGTTTCACAAAGTGAAGATATGTATCAATCTTAGGTTATTTTAGGCTTTTCCAAAGCATATCTGTAGCTTACCCCTAGCATCAGATATACTAGGGGTATATACATTCCTTGCTTAAGCAGGCCCGCCTATGTCAAAAAACACACCAATGTCAGAAAACACGACAGCGACAACCACTGTTGATCCTTTTGCCGACCGAGAGTCGAAAAATTACGAAAACCCAGTACCAAGCCGAGAGTTCATTATTTCGTTTCTAACAGACGCGAATATCCCAATGAACCGTAACGATCTATTCGAAGCTTTGGGTTTGGCTGGAGAGGAACAATATGAAGGGCTGCGTCGTCGTTTACGTGCAATGGAACGTGATGGACAGCTTATCTTTACCCGTCGTCAGTGCTACGCATTGCCTGAGAAGATGGAATTGATTAAAGGCTATGTGATTGGTCATAAAGACGGTCATGGTTGGGTTCGCCCAGACGGCAGTGTGGGTAAAGACAATGATATCGTGTTGCCGCATCACCAGATGAAAACCATCATGCACGGTGATTACGTACTGGCTCAGCCTACTGACAACAGTAAACGTGGTCGTCGTGAAGGTCGTTTGGTTCGTGTTCTTGAAGAGCGCAAAACGCCACTTGTTGGTCGCTTCTTCCTAGAATATGGCCATTCTTACGTGGTTGCTGATGATTCTCGTATTAGTCACGACATCCAGATCCCTACCGAGCATAAAGGCGGTGCTCGAATGGGTAATGTGGTTGTGATTGAAATTACGGATCGTGGTGGACGTTCTCGTAACATGATGGGTAAAGTGACCGAAGTTCTTGGTGAAAACATGGCTCCGGGTATGGAAACGCAGATCGCGATCCGTACTCACCAGATCCCACAAGAGTGGCCTGAAGCGGTAGATAAGCAAATCGTAAACCTCGGTGAGCATGTTCCCGAAGAAGCAAAAGAAGGACGTGTTGATCTACGCAAACTGCCATTGGTTACCATTGATGGTGAAGATGCGCGTGACTTCGATGATGCGGTTTACTGTGAAGCGAAGAAAGGCGGAGGCTGGCGCCTGTGGGTAGCGATTGCTGACGTAAGTTACTACGTTCGCCCAGATACCGCGCTAGACAAAGAAGCGATTAACCGTGGTAACTCGGTATACTTCCCGTCACAAGTTGTGCCAATGCTGCCAGAAGTCCTTTCTAATGGCCTATGTTCATTGAACCCTCAAGTCGACCGTTTATGTATGGTGTGTGAGATGACTATCTCAGACAAAGGTAAACTGTCGGGTTACAAGCACTACGAAGCGGTAATGAACTCTCATGCCCGTCTGACTTACAACAAAGTTGGCGCTATCTTAGATGGCAATGAAGAACTTCGTGAGCGTTACGAGCCTGAAGTACCACATCTTGAAGAGCTTCATAAGATGTACAAGGTACTTAAGAAAACGCGTGATGAACGTGGTGCGATTGAGTTTGAAACGGTAGAAACTAAGTTTATCTTCAATGCGGATCGTAAGATTGACCGTATTGAACCCGTCATCCGTAACGATGCACACAAGATCATTGAAGAGTGTATGATTCTTGCGAACATCGCATCGGCGTCTTACGTAGAAAAAGCGAAAGAACCTGCACTGTACCGTGTTCACGATACTCCGGGAGAAGAGCGCTTAACTGGCTTTAAGAGTTTCCTTAGTGAGCTAGGTTTAACGCTGGAAGGTGGCCTGTCGCCATCACCAGTAGACTATGCACAACTGATGCAACAGATTAATGAGCGTGAAGATCGTGAGTTAATCCAAACCATGCTACTGCGCTCGATGAAGCAAGCGGTATACAACGCGGACAACGCAGGTCACTTTGGTTTAGCTCTTAAACGCTATGCTCACTTTACCTCGCCAATTCGTCGTTACCCAGATTTGCTATTGCACCGCGCGATTAAGTACCTTATTGCGAAAGAAGAAGGCCGTCAGAGTGAGCGTTGGACGCCAACCGGTGGTTACCACTACACTTTCGATGATATGGACTTCTACGGCGAGCAGTGTTCAATGACTGAGCGTCGTGCTGATGATGCTACGCGTGAAGTGAACGACTGGCTGAAGTGTGAGTACATGCAAGACCATGTCGGCGAAGTGATGGATGGCGTAATTGCTAACGTGACTGGCTTCGGTTTCTTTGTTCGTCTTACTGAACTGCACATCGATGGCTTGGTACATATCTCAGCGCTAGCGAATGATTACTACCAATTTGATGCTGTTGGTCAGCGTTTAGTCGGTGAAAGCTCAGGTAACATCTACCGCTTGGGTGATTCGGTTAAAGTGAAGGTTTCTGCGGTTAATCTAGAAACTCGCCAAATCGACTTTGATTTAGAAGACACAGATCGTCAGCCTCGTGGTAAAGGTAAAACGGCCAAGAAGCGTGCAGCTGAAGCGATGAAAAAGGCGAAAAGCAAAAAGCGTTCAGCGGTGAAGAGTAATAAGCCGGGCGCACCTGCGACGCCTTTAGTTGAACCTACTAAGCGACCAGACGGTAGCTCTGAAAGTTCAGCTAAGAAGAAGTCAGCGAATAAAACCGGTGCTGCGAAGGCGCGAGCTAAGAAAAAGCGTACCGCAAGTCGTAAGCCAAAGGCTGATAAGTCTTAAGCTATCGTTTTACAATGACAGCAAGGCTTAACGTCTAACGAATTTAAATGCGAGAGTATCAGGCGCAAGACGCATACTCTCGAAATAAACAACACAGGGGTGGGTGCATCGGGTTTGATGCCTTCATCTCTGAGCAATAAGAGTAACCAGAGACAATGAGTAACGAATTTATTTACGGTATTCACGCGGTGAAAGCCGTACTAGAAAAAGATCCAGCGCGCTTTATTGAAGCGTACGTGCTTAAAGGTCGTCAAGACGATCGTCTTCTTCCATTACTGAATCAACTGCAGCAATTTGGTGTGTCGATTCAACAAATGGGCCGTAAGCCGCTTGATGAAAAAGCACAGGGTGCAAATCACCAAGGTCTTATTGCTAAGGTGAAGCCTGCTAAGCAGCTTAATGAAACTCACCTAGACGATATCCTAGCGCAGCACGAACAGCCTCTGTTGTTGGTTCTAGATGGCGTAACTGACCCTCATAACCTAGGTGCTTGTCTACGTAACGCGGATGCTGCGGGTGTGGCGGCTGTTATCGTACCTAAAGATCGCTCTTCACCGCTAACGGCAACCGTAAGCAAGGTTGCTTGTGGCGCCGCTGAAACCGTTCCTCTAGTACGCGTAACCAACCTAGCTCGTACAATGCGTGCACTGCAAGAGCAGGGTGTATGGTTCGTGGGTACCGCAGGTGAAGCAACGCATGATATCTATCAAGCGAAGCTAACGGGTCCTCTTGCGGTAGTTATGGGTGCAGAAGGTGACGGTATGCGTCGTCTAACGCGTGAAACCTGTGATGACCTGATTAAGATCCCAATGTCAGGCAGCGTGTCGAGCCTAAACGTTTCGGTAGCATCAGGCATCTGTCTGTTCGAAGCGGTACGTCAGCGCCTAGCTCAATAGCGTTAAGCTGAGTCAAAAGGCAAAACGACTCTAAGTCTATGAATTTATTAACGCTCACCACTTGCTGGTGGGCGTTTCTTTTTAGGGCGTAGAGTGACAAATTGACAGAATCACAGATGGCTAGATGGCGAAAGAAAAACTGTTTCATTATTAGCCAAATACCGCTTGCCAATACCGGGTTCTTTCTATAATATTTGCCGTCCTTAAAACTCGGTCATTTTTCTTTAGTTCCTTGCTTCCCTTGGACGACCGAGCCTTTCGTGGAAGCTAATAATCCGTAAGGAGCAACCAAATGCGTCATTATGAAATCGTATTCATGGTTCACCCTGATCAAAGCGAGCAAGTTGCTGGCATGATCGAGCGTTACACTGGTTCAATCACTGAAGCTGGCGGTACTATCCACCGTCTAGAAGACTGGGGCCGCCGTCAAATGGCTTACCCAATCAACAAACTTCACAAAGCTCACTACGTTCTTATGAACGTTGAAGCTGGCCAAGAAGTGATGGACGAGCTAGAAACTGCTTTCCGTTTTAACGATGCAGTTCTACGTAACATGATCATGCGCACTAAAGGCGCTGTGACTGAGCAATCTATCATGCTTAAGCAAAAAGAAGAGCGTGCAGAGCGTGCTCCTCGTCGTGATGACCGTGAAGAACGTGCACCACGTCGTGAAGAAGAAGCTAAGCCAGAAGCTGCTGCTGAGTAATTCTTTTTTGGCCTTTTAGGTCATTAAATTTTATTCAACTCGTTTAGGTATTTTCACTACAAGCATTTGCTTACGCTTATTTATAAGCCTGTGTTAATACCGCATTATTAAATTTAGATCAGGAGATAGCCCATGGCTCGTTTCTTCCGTCGTCGTAAATTCTGCCGTTTTACTGCAGAAGGCGTACAAGAGATTGACTACAAAGACGTAGCAACTCTAAAAAACTACATCACTGAAGCTGGTAAAATTGTACCTAGCCGTATCACTGGTACAAGTGCTAAATACCAACGTCAGCTAGCTCGCGCTATCAAGCGTTCTCGTTACCTAGCTCTACTACCGTACACTGACAAGCATCAGTAATCGGTAATAGTTAACAATAGTTTAAGAGGACTAAGATAATGCAAGTTATTCTACTTGATAAAATCGGTAACCTAGGTGGCCTTGGCGACCAAGTAAACGTTAAATCTGGTTACGCTCGTAACTTCCTTATCCCACAGGGTAAAGTAGTTATGGCAACTAAAGACAACGTTGCTATGTTCGAAACTCGCCGTGCTGAACTAGAAGCTAAAGTTGCTGAGCAACTAGCTGCTGCAGAAGCTCGCGCAGAGACAGTTAACACTCTAGAAGGCGTTACAATCGCTTCTAAAGCTGGTGACGAAGGCAAACTATTCGGTTCTATCGGTACTCGTGACATCGCAGATGCTATTACAGCAGCTGGTGTTGCAGTAGTTAAGAGCGAAGTACGCCTACCTGAAGGCGCTCTACGTAACATCGGCGAATTCGAAGTAAGCATCCAACTTCACTCTGAAGTTTTTGCTACTGCGAAAATCGCTATCGTTGCAGCTGAGTAATTTCAGTACCAAGACGAATTCTTTCTTTTGAAAGTTTTAAACACCAGCTTCGGCTGGTGTTTTTTTATGTCTGAAATATAGGAAAACATAGCGAAGGGGTTATGGTAAGTAAAAAGCTTACAGTGATCCAAAAGCTGTTATTGCTGAACAGGCTGTTCTCAAGGTTAGAAGTGGCCTTAAGATTAGAATTGCTCTTGAGACTAGAACTGCTCTTGAGATTAGAATAGTTCTTGAGACTAGAACTACTCTTGAAACTAGAGCTGCTCTTGAGATTAGAACTGCTCTTGAAACTAGAGTTGCTCTTGAGATTAGAACTGAAAGAGCAGGTTAATCGACAGCACAGAGTCTTCTTTGCTTAATCCGTGAGGCACTTTATCGTGGTATTGACGAGAGTGAGCAATCTTCAGTGCGATATTGTCAGTAATATCGTTGATCGCTTCTAATTCAGTATCAAATTTCAGGTTACTGTGGCCAGATACTAACGTCACATCAGCCTTGAGCTGCAAATTCTTCAACACCTGCCATGATGTATTCACATTGCCACGGAAAATCGCCTCTTCAACAATCTCTGGGAAGATGATGTCATCGTCGTCCAATTCATCGAGATTCGGTTCTTGGTAACGAAAACCCGGTCCGACTTCGACTTCCAGCACAAACTCTTCAGTGTTCGAGAACTGATAACCCAAACCACTAGAGATTGTGTAGTCTTTAAAGTAAGCACTGTATCGTGAATCGACACCTTTGAAGCTGCCGTAAAGGTAGGTTTTAGGGCTTAACTTGTAGTCACTCTGAGCCGAGTAAGTCGATTGTCTTTTATCTTCTTCACCGTCTTTGTAGAGGTTGTAGTATTTCCATTCGCCACTGGTTCTGTGACGGCCAGCCGTATACTCACCATTTAGGCGGGCATTTAGCGATCGTGAATCAGAATTACCAGTATGCGACTGATACCCAAATTCGACTTCCGTCTTGAGTGGGTTCGGCAGTTCGGTGTCACTCGTATCACTTGGTGCGATATCCATATCTTTTTCAGGTGTCGGTGCAACGACGATCGGCTCAACAGTAGGTTCTGAAACTACTATAGAGTCGAGGATTGCATCGACAGAGGCTTTAGCATCATCATCAGCTAAGGCCAACGGAGAGCTCAGAAGGCTGGTGCTTAGAAGACCAGAGCTTAGAAGACCAGTGCTCAGAGCCAATAATTTGGACACGCATACCTCTAGTTATACAGTGAGTGAATGGCAGGATCGTAATCCTACCCTTGGTTAATTCCGTCAGCAATAGGTAAATTCTTCCTGAAGAATAAAACAAACGCTTAGGAACGGATTACAAATGAGTGTTCTTGGGTATAATGAACGATCATTATTAGTTATTGAGTGTAGTCATAGTGGATACCAAAAGTCAGAAATCAGCCAACGATCAGGTGGACGCCATCAAAGTCCCACCACATTCATTAGAAGCTGAGCAATCTGTTATTGGCGGTTTGTTATTGGATAACGAACGCTGGGATACAGTTGCGGAAAAGGTTGTGGCCAAAGACTTTTATAGCCGTCCTCACCGTCTGATCTTTGAAGCGGTAAAGGATATCCTTGAAGAAAGTTCTCCTCTGGACCTGATTACACTCTCTGAACATTTAGAGCTTCGTGAGCAGCTAGAAGACGTAGGTGGCTTTGCTTACCTTGCTGACTTAGCCAAAAACACCCCAAGTGCCGCTAACATTAATGCGTATGCAGATATCGTGGCACAGCGAGCACTGGTTCGTAGCTTGATCGGTGTGGCGAATGAGATCGCCGATTCTGGTTATGACCCTCAAGGTCGTACATCGGAAGAGCTGGTTGATCTTGCTGAAAGTAAAGTCTTCGCGATTGCAGAAGGCCGAGCAAGTGAAAACGAAGGTCCACAAAACGTTGATAGCATTCTCGAGAAGACGCTAGAACGTATCGAAATCTTATATAAATCGCCACAAGATGGTGTTACTGGTGTCGATACTGGCTTTAACGACCTCAACAAGAAGACAGCAGGCCTACAGGGTTCTGACTTAATCATTGTTGCTGCGCGTCCATCGATGGGTAAAACCACCTTTGCGATGAACTTGTGTGAAAACGCGGCGATGAAGCAAGATAAGCCGGTGTTAATCTTCTCTCTTGAGATGCCAGCCGAACAGCTGATGATGCGTATGCTTGCGTCACTTTCTCGTGTCGACCAAACCAAGATTCGTACCGGTCAATTAGACGATGAAGATTGGGCTCGTATTTCGTCGAGTATGGGTATTCTGATGGATAAGAAGAATATGTATATCGATGATAGCTCGGGTCTAACGCCAACCGAAGTGCGTTCTCGTGCTCGACGTATTGCTCGTGAACACGATGGTATCTCTATGATCATGATAGATTACCTTCAATTAATGCGTGTTCCTTCATTATCAGATAACCGTACTCTTGAAATTGCCGAGATTTCTCGCTCATTGAAAGCGTTGGCGAAAGAACTGAACGTTCCGGTTGTGGCACTTTCTCAGCTTAACCGTTCCCTAGAGCAACGTGCTGATAAGCGCCCAGTTAACTCGGATTTGCGTGAATCAGGTTCTATCGAGCAGGATGCCGATTTGATCATGTTTATCTATCGTGATGAGGTTTATAACCCTGATAGTTCACTGAAAGGCATCGCAGAGATCATCCTTGGTAAGCAACGTAACGGTCCTATCGGTTCCGTTCGTTTGACATTCCAAGGTCAACACTCCCGATTTGATAACTATGCAGGCCCTGCATTTGATGATGAGTAATCGCTAATGACTTACATGAAAGCAGCGACGGCAAGCATTGACTTAAACGCGCTCGAACATAACTTGAACCAAATAAAGTCGAAGGCTCCACAGTGTAAAGTTATGTCGGTTGTGAAAGCGAATGGCTACGGGCACGGCTTACTGCATATCGCCAAGCACTCTAAGAACTCAGATGCTTTTGGTGTGGCGCGTATTGAAGAAGCCTTACAACTGCGAGCTGGTGGTATTGTTAAACCCATTTTGTTGCTGGAAGGTTTTTACTCTTCGGGTGATTTACCCATCCTGGTGACCAATAACATTCAAACCGTGGTGCATTGTGAAGAGCAATTAAGCGCGCTAGAGAATGCAGATTTGGAAACCCCTGTTGTGGTATGGCTTAAAGTCGACAGTGGCATGCACCGATTAGGTGTTCGTCCTGAGCAATACCAAAACTTTGTTGAGCGTTTGCATCAATGTGCGAATGTTGCCAAACCTCTACGTTACATGAGCCACTTCGGTTGTGCTGATGAACTTGATAGAGCGACCACCGTTGAACAGACTGAGCTTTTCTTATCTCTCACTGACGGTTGTGAAGGTGAGCGTTCACTTGCTGCCTCTGCGGGTCTATTGGCTTGGCCTAACAGCCACCTTGATTGGGTTCGTCCGGGAATCATCTCTTACGGTGTTTCGCCTTTTGCTGATAAATCGGCACAAGAACTTGGCTTTAAGCCTGTGATGACTCTGACCTCACATCTGATTGCGGTTCGTGATGTTAAAGCGGGTGAAAGCGTAGGTTATGGCGCTAACTGGACCAGTGAACGTGATACCAAGGTTGGCGTGATCGCGATTGGTTACGGTGATGGTTATCCACGCATGGCTCCTAACGGCACTCCAGTGTTCGTTAATGGACGAAAAGTACCGATCGCAGGACGTGTGTCAATGGACATGCTAACGGTTGACCTTGGCCCTGATGCTGCAGATAAAGTCGGTCATGAAGCGACATTATGGGGTAAAGATTTACCTTCAGAAGAAGTCGCAGAACATATCGGCACTATCGCGTACGAGCTAGTCACTAAGCTGACTTCGCGTGTTGCGATGGAGTATGTGAAGTAGCTATGGATTTTGTAAACTAAATGATGTTCAAGCGAACTACTCGACACTGGCTAACGTCAGCTATGGCATTGCTCGGTGTCAGTTTTTCTTCTTCTGTCTTGAGCGAAGAAAAAGATTCAGCCTTTGTCCCTTTCTATTTTAGTACTGAAACTTTGGGCAATACCTTTGGGGTTGCGGGTGTCGCAAAGGGTGTTTGGCAACCTCAAGCCGCTCTGTTTGGTATGGCACTCTATTCAGACAAAGACAGTTATGTCGGTTTTCTATCTGCCTTTAACTACGCTTTGTCTGAGAATGTTTTATTCAGTACTCAGATGTACCAAGCACGCTTCAACGACAATCCTTATTACATTGGCTCTCAAGGCGATAACGATTCATCTATTGATGATAAAACCATTGCCGATGGCTTAGAGCAAAACTATCAGTTTGAATTCAAGTATTTGCTACCTTGGGGCAATGTTGCAGAACATGGCTTGTTAGGGGCTTTTCAGCCAATCAAAGATGTGAGCTTTGCTTCGCCCGTCGAGTCGGGTGTCAGTTCGATTATCTTCACGCCTTTTTACACGGCTCGTGAGCTAGAAGGTTTAAATAATACTGAAGAGGCGACAGGCTTTAGTCTGGCATTGGATTGGGATAACCGTGATAGCACACGTAACCCAACCACGGGCTCTCATACTAACCTTGAATTCACGACCGGCGCAGAAAGCTGGTCTAACGATGATTTATGGTTGAAGTGGACGTTCCAAAACAGTCAGTACTTCGCATTAGGCCCTTTAGGGGACCTGTTCGACCAACAAGTCGTGGCACTCGATTTCTATACCGCTGATACACCAACCTGGGATAACTGTTCTGGGCAAGATTGTGCTCGTCCACCGGAAACGGAACAAGCTCGATTGGGTGGTTTATATCGCTTACGAGGCTATACCGGAGGTCGCTACCACGGACGTGCTGCGGTTCATTACTCTGCTGAGTACCGAGTGATTCCTGACTGGCAACCTTTGGGTGATATCCCACTGATTAACTACTACGATTTGCCTTGGTGGCAATGGGTGGCGTTTGCCGAAGTCGGGCGCGTTGCGGATGAGTACGATATAAAAACACTGCACTCGGATATGAAATGGAGTCTAGGCGGCGCGGTTCGTTTCCAAGTAGAGGGTATTGTTGTTCGTGCTGAGTTAGCTCGAGGTGGTGATGAAGGGACCTTTAGGGTCATGATAAACCAGCCTTTCTAATCTGGTTTTACTAACTCGAATATCTCATATTTTAAAAGGGTGGCACATAACTGTGTCACCCTTTTTTGTTTTCTATCATTATGTTTTTAATGATGTTTTATAGCTGGTTACTTAAGGTTATTCACCTTGAATGGTCGCAATAACCGTACGGCTTCCACCACAATCTCGGTGCTCTCCTAAGTAAATGCCCTGCCATGTTCCCAAAGCTAAACGACCATTAGTGATAGGTATTGTCACACTGGTGCCAAGTGTCGATGCTTTAATGTGGGCTGGCATGTCATCATCGCCTTCATAGGTGTGTCTGTAGTAGGGTGCTCGCTCAGGTACAAACTTATTAAAGTGTGATTCCATATCGGTACGGACGGTAGGATCAGCGTTCTCGTTTAGCGTGAGGCTGGCAGAGGTATGTTGGATAAAAAGATGTAATAAACCAACAGATAGAGAATTGATATCGTGTATCTGTTGTTCAATTTCATCAGTAATGAGATGAAATCCACGCTTTCGTGCATTTAGGTGTATAGTCTTCTGAATCCACATACGCCATCCTTTATAATGTATTTGGAAAAAAAGTGGTTTAACGCTATCTTTTGAACTTGAATTTATCAGGTATCGCTCACATTTAATTATGTTAGAGCTAGAGTCTGTACCGATTCTTGTATCAGGAAATCGAATCCTGATTTATCTCAAGGTACAGCTCTTCATATGCGGCATAATACGTCGTGAAAAAAAATTACAAAGAATCTTTCAGTGGTGACGCGGTTTGGTCATCACAGAAAAATATAAACTTTCGCCTAATCGGGGGTTCTATTCATCACCCAGGTGACGTTTAGAATAAAACCTACAGTAACATCGGGATAGATACCATGTTGAAAAATATCAACCCAACGCAAACACAAGCGTGGAAAGCTCTAACTGCACATTTTGAGTCTGCTCAAGATATGGATATGAAAGAGCTGTTTGCTCAAGATGCAAAGCGTTTCGAGAGCTTTTCTACTCGTTTCGGTTCTGACATCTTAGTGGATTACTCTAAGAACCTTATCGATGCTGAAACGATGCAGCACCTATTTGCTCTTGCGAACGAGACTGAAGTTAAGTCTGCAATCGAAGCAATGTTCGGCGGTGATGCAATCAACAAGACTGAAGGTCGTTCAGTACTTCACACTGCTCTACGTAACCGTAGCGACAACCCAGTAATGGTTGATGGCAAAGACGTAATGCCAGCAGTGAACGCAGTACTAGCAAAAATGGAACTGTTCACGCACCGCATCGTTTCTGGTGAGTGGAAAGGTTACACAGGTAAAGAGATCACAGATGTAGTTAACATCGGTATCGGCGGTTCGGACCTTGGTCCATACATGGTGACTGAAGCACTTACGCCATACAAAACTCGCCTGAACATGCACTTTGTTTCTAACGTAGATGGCACTCACATTGTTGAGACACTTAAGCCTCTTAACCCAGAGACAACGTTGTTCCTAGTAGCATCTAAGACATTTACGACTCAAGAAACAATGACGAATGCACACTCTGCTCGTGATTGGTTCCTGGCTGAAGCGGGTGATGACGCACACGTAGCTAAGCACTTCGCAGCGCTATCAACTAACGCAACATCAGTTGCTGAGTTTGGTATTGATACTGACAACATGTTCGAATTTTGGGACTGGGTTGGTGGTCGTTACTCACTATGGTCTGCAATCGGCCTTTCTATCTCTCTTTCTATCGGCTTCGATAACTTCGCTGAGCTACTAGACGGCGCACACGAGATGGATAACCACTTTGCTTCAACTGAGTTTGAAAGCAACATTCCAGTGATTCTTGCTCTTATTGGTGTTTGGTACAACAACTTCCATGGCGCTGAGTCAGAAGCGATTCTACCTTACGATCAGTACATGCACCGTTTTGCTGCTTACTTCCAGCAAGGTAACATGGAATCAAACGGTAAGTTTGTTGACCGTGAAGGCAACCCAGTAGAATACCAAACAGGTCCTATCATCTGGGGTGAACCTGGTACTAACGGCCAACACGCTTTCTACCAACTGATTCACCAAGGCACTAAGCTGATCCCATCAGACTTTATTGCTCCTGCTATCAGCCACAACCCAGCATCTGATCATCACCAGAAGCTAATGTCTAACTTCTTTGCTCAAACTGAAGCACTAGCATTCGGTAAGACAAGAGAGACAGTGGAAGCTGAATTCCTAGCGGCTGGTAAAACAGCTGAAGAAGCAGCTGAACTTGCGCCTTTCAAAGTGTTTGAAGGTAACCGTCCAACGAACTCTATTCTTGTTAAGCAAATCAACCCTCGCTCTTTAGGTAACCTAATCGCGATGTACGAGCACAAGATCTTTGTTCAAGGCGTTATCTGGAACATCTTCAGCTTCGACCAATGGGGTGTAGAACTTGGTAAGCAACTAGCAAACCAAATTCTTCCAGAGCTTGCTGACGATGCTCAAGTAACCTCTCACGACAGCTCAACTAACGGTCTAATCAACGCATTTAAAGCGCTGAAAGCTTAAGACTGTTTAAGTAACACCAAGTAATAACTGTAAACGCCAACCTTTCGGTTTAATGCCGATCGTTTAAGAAGACTTGAACGATCTTGCAGTTAGCAGATAATCCCCATCAACAACGTTGATGGGGATTTTTTTATGCTTGAACAAGAATTAGCAATGGCACACGAGACCATTGAAGA